>JBBRMY010000011.1:0-37865 GCA_038230595.1 Ignavibacteria bacterium | reverse complement strand
TTGATCGTCCGGTTACATTACATCTGCTGTGAAGTCTGGTTGCACTGGAATCTCTTGGAAGCTTTGACAATGCTTCATAGTCTCCTTTTTCCTTCAGCTCTTTTCTTTTCTGAGCGAATTTTGCAACGATCTCAATTCTTCTGTTTTGCTTAGCTATTAAAGATTTTCTTGCCATTTATATATTATAATTTTATACTGCTTTTTTTTGTACAAAAGGTAAACCAAGCTGCTTTAAAAGTTCAAATGATTCTTCATCAGTTTTTGCATTAGTTACAAAAGTTATATCCATACCCGTAACTCTGTTAACATTATCTACATTAATTTCAGGAAAAATTATCTGTTCTTTTATTCCTAAAGTATAATTTCCTCTTCCGTCAAAGCATCTGTCAGGAAGTCCTTTAAAATCTCTTATTCTTGGAATAGTGATATTAATGAACCTGTCTAAGAACTCATACATTCTTGCATTTCTCAGAGTAACTCTTACTCCGATATTCATTCCTTCTCTAAGCTTGAAATTAGAAACAGATTTTTTAGCTTTTACTATTGCCGGCTTTTGACCTGCAATGGCTTCAATTTCTTTTGCTACTACATCTATCAGCTTAGAATCTGTTGCTGCTGCTCCAACTCCGGAGTTTATGCATATCTTCTGCAATCTTGGTGATTGCATTGTATTCTTATAATTGAATTTTTTAGCAAGTTCAGGCGCTACTTTTGTCTTATAAAATTCAGAAAGTCTTACAGGTACTTTTTCTTCCTTAAAATCTACATCCGCAGTTAAAGCTTTTTCGCCTTTAGTCTTTGGTTTCTTGCCTTCTTCTTTTTGCTTCTCTTGTTTTGTCTTTGCCATAACTTATTAGCTTATTAAAATTTCCCCGGATTGCTTGCTTGATCTCATTCTTTTTGACTTACCGGTTTTTTCATCAGTTATGATCTGAGCCCCTAATCTGGTCGGCTTATTTGTCTTAGGACAAACCATCATAACATTTGTTATATTGATCGGTGCTTCTCTTTTTAAAATACCGCCTTGTGGATTTTTCTGGCTGGCTTTCTGATGCTTTGAAATAACATTAACGCCTTCAACAATCACTCTTCCCTTTGTGTAGTCAATAAATAAAATCTTTCCTGTCATGCCCCTGCTGTTGCCGGACATTACCTTTACATTATCGTTTTTCTTTAATCTTGTCTTTCTCATTTTTCTGATTTAAACTTTTAAATTACTTCCGGAGCTAATGAAATTATCTTCATAAAAGATTTATCTCTTAACTCTCTGGCAACCGGTCCGAAAATACGTGTTCCCTTTGGCTCGTTGTTAGCGTTTATCAATACTGCAGCATTCTCATCAAACTTTATAAATGATCCGTCATTTCTTCTGGTTTCTTTAGCAGTTCTTACTATTACTGCTCTGGATACTTCACCTTTTTTTACTGTTCCGCCGGGAATAGCTGTCTTTACTGAAACCACAACTATATCTCCAACTCCGGCATATCTTCTGTCAGATCCGCCTAAAACTCTTATACATCTTACGCTCTTTGCGCCTGAATTATCAGCTACTACCAGGTTTGTTTCTTCTTGTATCATTTTATTATATCAGATTATTTTAACCTTAGACCTTAATAGATCAAATATTATTTTACTTTTTCAACAATTTCAACAAGTCTCCATCTTTTCGTTTTGCTAAGAGGTCTTGTTTCCATTATTCTTACGACATCACCGATGCTGCATTCATTTTTTTCATCATGAGCTGTAAACTTTGTAGTCTTCTTGAAGAATTTTTTGTAAATAGGATGCTTTACTCTTCTTTCGAACGCTACTGTTATAGTTTTCTCAGCTTTGTTGCTGGTAACTTTTCCGATCTTTACTTTTCTTCTGCCTCTTGGATCTTCTGATGCAGTTTCTTTTGGAGCTTCTGTTTTTGCAGAGCTTTCCTTTACGGGAGTTTCAGTTACAGCTTCTTTATTTTGTTCGTCGCTCATTTTATATATAAAAATTATTTTTTAGTCTTTTTATTATTGATTCCAAGCTTTCTTTCAGTAAGAATTGTCTTTGCCTTAGCAATTACCTTCTTAGCATTTGCCATGGACTTATAATTTTCCAGCTGTCCTGTAGCATGTCTGAATCTGAAATTTTCAAGTGACTCCATATTATCCTTCAATGTTTGTTCAAGGTCTTTTTGAGCCAGTTCTCTTATCTGGTATGTTTTCATTTCTATACTTGTTATTGATTAATTTAGTCTATTCTTTTTACGAACTTTGTTTTTATCGGAAGCTTGTGTGATGCAAGTCTGAATGCTTCCCTCGCGATCAATTCTGTTACACCATCAATCTCAAAAATTATTTTACCGGGTTGAACTACTGCTACCCAATATTCTGGAGCACCTTTACCTTTTCCCATCCGTGTTTCTGCCGGTTTTTTTGTAACAGGCTTATCAGGGAACATTCTGATCCAAACTTTTCCATCTCTTTTCATGTATCTTGTAAGCGCAACTCTTGAAGATTCGATCTGTCTGTCAGTGATCCAAGCAGCATCTAAAGTTTTTAAGCCATAAGTTCCGAATGCAACTGTATGTCCTCTTCCTGCTTTACCTCTTCTGTTACCTTTGTGGGATTTTCTGAACTTAACCCTCTTTGGCATTAACATATAAAAAAACTCCGCTGTTTATTTGTTATTATTAATTACGTTCCGGTACTGCTTTTGTAAGTTTTTCACCTCTGCAGATCCATACTTTAACTCCAATAGCTCCATAGATAGTGTGTGATGTTACTGAAGCATAATCTATATCAGCTCTTAATGTCTGAAGCGGCACTCTGCCTTCTTTATACTGCTCTGTTCTTGCTATTTCAGCTCCGCCTAATCTTCCGCTGCACATTATCTTAATACCTTCAGCATTCATTCTCATAGTTGATGTTATCGCCATCTTCATTGCTCTTCTGAAAGAAACTCTGTTTGCGATCTGCTGAGCAATATTTTCGCCGACAAGCTGTGCACTAAGTTCAGGTTTCTTTATTTCGATAACATTTATCTTAACATCTTTATTTGTGATCTTCTTGATCTCACTTTCTAACTGAGTGATCTCTTTTCCGCTTTTTCCAATTACAAACCCGGGTCTGGAAGTATGGATATTAAGAGTTATCTTTTTTAAAGTTCTCTCAATATTAATGCTTGCAATACCTGCTTTTTCAAGTCTCTTCTTTAAGTAAGCTCTGATAACAGAATCTTCTTTCAATTTTGCTGCAAAGCCTTTTTCATCGTACCAGGTGGAATCCCATGTATTTATAACTCCGAGCCTGAATCCTATAGGGTTTGTCTTTTGTCCCAAAAAATCTCCTTTAAATTATTTCTAAATTTTATTGATTATTTTGCTTCTAAGTTTTCGACTACCAGTGTAAGGTGAGCAGATCTCTTTTGTATTCTGAAGGCGCGCCCTTGTGGTGCAGGCAATACTCTTTTCATTCTCGGCCCTTCATCTACAAAGCATTCTTTCACTACAACTTCATCTTTATTCAATCTTCCGCTATCCATTTTATTAACTAAATTTGAATAAGCAGAGAGCAATGTCATTTCAACAACTTTAGCTGCATGCTTTTTGGAAAAGTGAAGTACTGCGATAGCATCATCAACTCTTTTGTTTCTTATAAGATCAACAACTAATCTCATTTTTCTTGGTGACGATCCTATATGTTTTTTAATAGCTTGAGCTTCCATTATCTTCCTCCCCCTTTTTCGTCTTTCTTTTGTCCGGAGTGAGCTCTGAAAGTTCTTGTCGCTGCAAACTCTCCAAGCTTGTGTCCAACCATATTCTCACTGATATAAACCGGAATAAATTTATTTCCGTTATGGACTGCAAATGTATGCCCGATAAAATCAGGAGTTACTGTTGATGCTCTAGCCCAGGTTTTCAAAACTTTCTTTTGATTACTCTTGTTCAGCTTTTCAACTTTATCAGCCAGGTTAAAATCTACAAACGGACCTTTTTTTAATGATCTTGACATAATTAAAATTATTTCCTTTTCTTAACTATAAACTTATTGGATGTGTTTTTCTTCTTTCTTGTTTTGTAACCCTTTGCAGGTAATCCCCATGGAGAAACCGGATGTCCGCCGCCTGAAGTTTTACCTTCACCGCCGCCCATCGGGTGATCAACCGGATTCATTGCAACACCTCTAACGTGTGGTCTAATTCCAAGCCATCTTGATCTACCGGCTTTACCATAACTAATATTTTCATGTTCAGGATTTGAAACGATCCCTACTGTTGCCTTACATTCGTTCTTGATCATTCTAACTTCACCTGAAGGAAGCTTAACCTGAGTATAGCTTTCATCTTTTGAAATTATCTGAGCTGAAGTGCCTGCGCTTCTTGCTAACTGTGCACCTTTGCCCGGCTTCAATTCAACATTGTGAATAAAAGTACCAAGTGGAATAAGATTTACAGGAATTGTATTTCCAACTTTTGAATCGGCTTCTTTTGAAGACTCGATCTTTTCACCTGCTTTTAAACCGTCAGGAGCAATTATATAAGCTTTCTTTCCGTCAGCATATTTAATCAGTGCTATTCTTGATGTTCTGTTCGGATCGTACTCAATTGACATTACTTCTGCTTCACCAACTTCAGTTCTTTTGAAGTCAATGATCCTGTACATTCTTTTGTGACCGCCGCCTCTGTGTCTTGATGTTACCCTTCCGTGATTGTTTCTTCCGCCTGATTTTTTCAGTGGAGCAAGAAGAGATTTTTCCGGTGTAGATTTAGTGATTTCATCAAATGAGGAAATACTATAGTATCTCGTCGCCGGAGTATTCGGTTTTAGTTTTCTAAGAGCCATTATCTGTAATTATTGTTAAAATTATCCGGGAGGAATCCCCTAAATTTTTAGACAAACATCAATTTAGTGAGAATCTTTAAAAAAGTCAAGGTAGGAAAATGGTGAAAAAGCACTAAATTCCAGACAAGGAAGAAAATCTACTAAGAATGCTAATTTTACTCATTTATTAATTTTTCTATTAGATCTAAAACTGTCAGATTGTCTGACTCAGCATTGAAATTAAGTATCAATCTGTGCCTTAAAACGGGTTTTGCTACCATTTTCACATCTTCTATCGATGGAGTAAATCGGCCTTCAAGAATGCATCTGGCTTTTGCTCCTAAAATTAAATATTGCGAAGCACGGGGTCCTGCTCCCCAGGTTATATAATCTTTTATGAATTTTGGTGAATTTTCATTCCCGGGACGGGTTTTTGTCACCAGATTTACAGCATATTCAATTACTTCAGTTGCAACAGGTACCTTTTTTACTAATTGCTGATATTTTAAAATATCTTCTTTTGAAAATATTTTTCTTAACTCAGGGAAATACATTCCCGTAGTCTTATCTATAATTTCTACTTCTTCTTTAAAGCTCGGATACTCCAGCCACAAGTTAAACATGAATCTGTCAAGCTGAGCTTCCGGTAAAGGATAAGTTCCTTCCTGCTCTATAGGATTCTGTGTTGCAAGAACAAAGAAAGGCTCTTCAAGCTTATAATTTACGCCTGCAGCTGTTACTCTGTGTTCCTGCATAGCTTCAAGTAATGCTGATTGAGTCTTCGGCGGAGTTCTGTTAATTTCATCTGCTAAAAGTATATTTGCAAACACCGGTCCTTTAACAAATTTAAAGAAATTTTTTCCGGATTGATCTGCTTCTAATATTTCAATACCGGTAATATCTGATGGCATCAGATCAGGTGTGAATTGTATCCTGCTGAAATTCAGATCAAGTACTTCCGATAAGGTTTTTATGATCAAAGTTTTTGCAAGACCCGGTACACCCACTAGCATGCAATGGCCATTTGACAAAATAGTGATTAATATCTGAGATATTATCTTATCATGACCTACAATTACTTTAGCTATCTCATTAGTAAGCTCCTTGAATTTCGCATTAAGTAATTTTACAGATTCAATATCAGATGAATTTCCATTCACGGATATATCTTTTGAAATATTCTTTATTGGTGTCTCAGCCATTCTGTCAATTAAATTTTTACAGTTATTCTATATCTTCTATTACTTCTACATCTCCGAATTGTTTCATGCAATCTGTAATATCATCCGGATTACCTCCTATAGAAATAGTTAAACGGTCAGGATGAAGGTATTTTTCAGCTGTTATTTTTATGTCATCTATCGAAACTTTATTTATCTCTGAAATATATGTTGAAAAATGATCTTCAGGCAATGAATAAAGCTTTAAAGAGATAACTTTTGAAGCTATAGCATTCGGTGTTTCAAGCTGCATTGGAAAGGTGCCGGAAATATAATTCTTAACATTCTGAAGCTCTTCCTCTCCTACTTTTTCATCTCTTATAATATTAATTTCATTAATGATCTCTCTGACAGCATTTGCAGTTATTTCATTTTTTACTTCAGTCTCTATCGAAAAATCTCCTGAAAATTTCTTCCAGTCAAAAAAAGAATTTGCGCCATAAGTGAATCCATTAACTTCTCTTAGATTTTTATTGATCCTCGATGTAAATCCATCTCCTAAAATATTATTCATTACTCTTAATCTGAAATAGTCAGCACTGTTTCTTTCTACTGCAATATGACCGATCTTCAGTGATGATTGTACTGCACCTTTCTTTCGGATTATTTGAACTTTTGTTGAATCAGATGGCTTGATATTGCTTTTCTTATTTTTAACTTTTGATTTGGAATTCCAGCTGCTGAATTTAGATTCAACTTTCTTTAATGCTTCATCTATTGTTATATCTCCTACAAATGCAATAATAAGATTATCCGGAGTGTAATAAGAACTATAGAATTCAGTAATATCATTCCGTTTGATATTCTGTAGGCTTTTTATTGTTCCTTCTGTAGGATTAGCATAATTATTCACTCCATAAACTTTTTCTTTAAAAACTCGTCCCGCCAGATAATCTCCATCATCTTTATATGAAATCACACTGTTTATCTTCTGAGTTCTCAGTCTTTCGATCTCGTCTTCCGTAAATGCAGGTTCTAATATTATCTCTGAGCCAATATTATAAAGTTTATCTGAGAATTTTTTCAGTGAATAAAGGCTGACAAAGGTAGCATCGTGATCGCAGCCGGCAGATAGTGAAGCGCCGAGCTGATCTGTTTCTTCAGCTATCTCAAGCGCATTCATATTACTTGTTCCCTTTGAAAGCAACTCTGATGTGATCAATGCCAGGCCGGAATTCTCTCTGCTATTTTCATAAGAACCTGAACGGAAAACAAACCTAACAGTTACTAAAGGAAGCTTTTTGTTTTCAATTACAATTACAGTTATTCCGTTTGAAGTTACTGTTTCAAAAAATTCAGGGAATTTAATATCCTTTGGCTTTCCGGGTTTTGGCGGCTTAGTTCTGTCTAATTTTATTGTGCTTTCTGTCATTTTCAGTTTTTCGAAACGTAATTTAAAATTACTCTCTCATCTTTTTTTAAATATTTATTTGCTGCATTTATTATATCAGAAGCTGTTACGCATTTGAATTCCTCAGCTTCATTATCCACTTTTTCAATATTTCCATATATTGTTTTAAAATATCCAAGCCTGTCTGTAAAACTAACAAGATTACTCTTTCTTAACTCTGTAAAAGTTTCAATCTTATTATTTATTTTTTCTATATCTCGTTCGCTTAATTTTCCTTGCTTGATCTCTTCTATAGATTCGTCAATTATTACGCTGACTTTTTCTTCACTGGAATTTATAAGTAAAATAGTATTGATAGAAAATATACCGGCATCTTCCATTCCATGTACATATGAATCAACTTCATTGGCGAGCTCATTTTCCACTACTAGCTTTTTATAAAGAACAGAGCTGTCTCCATCTGTAAGTATTGAGCTTAATATTTTTAAAGAGTAATAATCCTTATCCCCCATTTTAGGAGTTCTGTAAAAAATGAATCTTCCCGGCAGTTGAATATTGTCTTCGATCTTTCCTTCAAAAAACTTTAACGGCTCTTCTTTATACTTTGATTTTATTGCTTCTGATTCAGATTTAATATCCGAATAATATTTTTTAATAAGAGCTTCAGCTTCTTCAAAATTTATATCTCCTCCTATAGTAAGAACAGCATTTGAAGGAGCATAATATTTTTTAAAGTGCTCGTTTATATCTTTTAAAGTTACTTTTTGCAAATGGTCCATATTGCCGATTATTGTATCTTTATATCCGGAACTTGAAAATAATCTTTTTGAGCTCTCTTCTTCCAGTGAACCATAAGGTGTATTATCAAATACTGTAAGCTTCTCCTCTGAAATAACATCTTTTTGAATTTCAAGCTCCTCATCTGAGATTAAAAAGCCATTCATTCTGTCAGACTCCAGCCAAAGTCCCAGCTCCAGACTTGCGCTTGGTAAAACTATATAATAGCTTGTAACATCCCAGCTTGTATAAGCATTTGATTCACCGCCATTGCTTGTTAAAATTTCATCAAACATACCATGAGGAACATTGTTCGAGCCTTCAAACATCAGATGTTCAAATAAATGCGCCATTCCTTTTTTTTCTTCACCATCATCCTTTGCTCCTACATGAAAGACGGTATTTATACATACCATCGGAATATTGGCATTTTTGTAAAGAATAACTTTTAAACCATTTTCTAAGGTTAACTCTTTAATATTTAGTGATTCTTTCATGCTGTCTTTTTCGGGATATAGTTCATCGTAAACCTGTTCTCTTTTTTCAGAAATTTATCAGCAACCCGGTATATATCTTCTTTAGTAATTCTTAATGATTTTTGCGTTTCAGAATTTATTCTTAATGGGTCTTTAAAGTATAACCAGTTTCTCATAGTTTTCATAGAGATATTCTGTTCTGATATTAAAGAAGAATATTCTCTTTGCTCAATTTCATTCTTTACTTTTTCAATATCCTTTTCACCTAATGGAAAATTCTTAAAATTTTCAAGCTCATAAGCAATTTCTTCCTCAATATAATTTATATCAGTACCTTCAAGTAGAGTTCCTTCTGTTATAAACATACCTCCGTCACCTAAAAGGTAACGGTAAGAGCTTACTGACTTAAGCAGCTTTTTTTCATAAACAAGTTTTTTATATAACCTGCTGCTTCTGTTTCCGGCACATATTGCTTCTATAAACTCAAGAGGATACTGATCATCCTCTTTCACACCTGAAACTTTATATGTTATATAAATTTTAGGCAAAGCAACATTATCCTCTACTGTGATCTTCTTGTATCCCTTATACTCCTGAATATTATTTTTCTTTTTTACAGTTTTATTCTTTTTATTAATTTCGCCATAATACTTTTTTATAAGATCCTTCATTTTTTCAACCTCGAAATCCCCACTGACTATCAGAGCTGCATTATCAGGAGAATAATAATTCTTATGAAATTCTGCAGCGCCTTCTAAGCTAAAATTTTTAATATCCTTCTCGCTTCCGATCACCAGATGCTCATAGAGAGAACCTGGAAAAATATGATTAAATATATTTAAAAACACTTCCCCGTATGGCGCATTATCATATCTCTGAAGTTTTTCTTCCAGTACAACCTTTTTTTCAGTTTCAAAAGTATCTTTTCCGAATTGAAGAGAGATCATTCTGTCAGATTCCATCCACAAAGCTTTTTCAATTTGATTCGCAGGCATTCTTTCATAATAAACAGTTGCATCCTGGAATGTAAAAGCATTACAGACACCTCCGGAATTCATAACAGAAGCAATAAATTCATTTTCCCTGATATTTGCAGAACCTTTAAACATAAGATGTTCAAAGAAGTGAGCGATACCATATTGCCCCTCATCTTCATCTTTAGATCCGACTTCGTAGACTGTTAATAAATTTATTGTGGGGTTCTCAGTGTTTCGGTGAAGGATACAATCTAAGCCATTTTCCAGCTTGAACTGTTCAAATTGAATGTCAGAATTTGTCAAGTAATGTAAAGATTCTTAATTTCTTTAACGTATAATTTAATTTAATAAGTCCATTAAAAAAACTTAAAAGCAAAGATATACTTTCCCATTTATTGTAACCTACAAAAATTCTAACTTGACAGTGGTAATTTAAAATCGAAGGGAATCTAAAGATTATTATAAGGTTCTAGGTGTTGAGAACAGTGCATCTCAGGATGAGATAAAAAAAGCATATAGAAAGCTTGCTATTAAATATCACCCTGATAAAAATGCCGGTAATAAGGAGTTTGAAAATAAATTTAAAGAAATAAACGAAGCAAATGAAGTTTTAAGCGACCCGGAAAAACGAAATAAGTATAATGAATTAGGTCATAACTGGCAAAACTACCAGCAAACAGGCGGGAATTCCCAGGATTTTGACTGGTCTCAGTTTTCCAACAGGCAAAGAGGTAACAGAGGAAACCAATACAATTCAGGCTCTGAAGGATTTGACAGCAGTTCATTTGGCGGCGGCGGGTTTTCCGATTTTTTTGAAACAATGTTTGGGGGGTCAGGAAGAGGTCAAACAGGATTTGGTAGTAATAGAGCCAAACGAGTACAAAAAGGTGAAGATGCACAAGCTGAACTTCCTATTACTCTTGAAGAAGCATATCACGGTATCAGTAAAACTTTTAATTTTAATTCACAATCTCTAAAGTTAAACATTAAGCCTGGTATCAAAGATGGACATCAGCTTAAGCTAAATGGCAAAGGATATCAGGGTGCAAATGAAGGAAGCAATGGTGATCTGATCATTATTGTGAAGATACAGAAAGATACCAGATTAGAACGAAAGGGAGATGACCTGTATGTTGATCTTCCTGTTGATATTTATGCAGCTATTTTGGGAGATAAAGTTGAAGTAAAAACATTTAAAGGTACAATAAAAGTTGATGTAAAGCCTGAAACACAAAACGGAACAACATTAAGATTAAAAAATCTTGGCATGCCCGTTTATGGAACAACTGATAAGTTTGGCGACCTGTATGTTAAAATAAATGTTCTTATACCAAAGGGTCTTACTGATAAAGAAAAAAAGATGTTTTTAGATTTAAAGAACATTAATAAATGATGTAAATGCTATTTAATTCTCTTCAATTTCTTGTTTTTTTTATCATTGTTACTCTCTCCTATTTTTTAATCCCGCACAGGTTTCGTTGGATCTTACTTCTAGCAGCAAGCTGTTATTTTTATATGGCATTTGTTCCTATTTATATTCTCATTCTTGGTTTCACAATTGTTATCGATTACTTTGCAGGTATATTATTAGAAAATCATTCAGGCAAAAAAAGAAAAATATATCTGATAGCAAGCCTGATCGCAAACATAGGTGTACTTGCTGTATTCAAATATTACAATTTCCTAAATCTTAATCTTGATTTTTTATTTCACTCTTTTAATAAATCAACACCATTACCATTTTTAAGCATTCTCTTACCTATAGGATTATCATTTCATACTTTCCAGGCAATGAGTTATACTATAGAAGTTTATCGTGGAAATCAAAAGGCTGAAAGGCATTTTGGAATATATGCCTTATATGTAATGTTCTACCCGCAGCTTGTTGCAGGTCCAATTGAAAGACCACAGAATTTATTATTTCAATTTTACCGCGAGCATTATTATGATTTTGAACGGATAAAAGCCGGGTTGATGATGATGGCTTTCGGGCTTTTTAAAAAAGTTGTTATTGCTGATAGGCTTTCAATTTTAGTTGATCATGCTTACAAAAATCCTGCTGAACAATCAGGAGCTACAATGATTGTTGCAACAGTATTATATGCTATTCAGATTTATTGTGATTTTTCAGGTTATTCGGAAATTGCAATTGGTGCTGCGAGAGTTATGGGATTTGGATTAATGACAAATTTCGCTCGTCCATATTTTTCCAAATCTATTGCCGAATTCTGGACCAGATGGCATATGTCATTATCAACATGGTTTAAGGATTATTTATATATTCCACTGGGAGGTAATCGTGTCGGAATTCAGAAATGGTTTTTTAATTTACTGATCGTTTTTTTATTAAGCGGACTATGGCATGGAGCAAACTGGACATTCATTATCTGGGGAGCACTTCATGGAATTTATTTAATAATAGGGATTTTAAAAAACAAATATACAAACTCAGATCAGATTTTAAAAAAAATTCCATTTATATCATTTGGAAGAATGCTGGTTACCTTTTTGCTTGTAGACTTTGCCTGGATCTTTTTCCGTGCAGCAAATGTCAGTCAGGCATTTGAAGTTATAAACAAAATACTTAGCTTTTCATTTTCTGACAAGCTTCAATTTGCACTAAATACAAACGAGACTGTTTTTTGTTTAATACTGATTTTATTCCTTATAATAAAAGAAAGATTTTTTCATTTGATCCACACAGTAAATTCATTAAAATTTTTCGTGGGAATGATTTTAATTCTATTATCTTGTTATTTCTTTGGGGTCTTTGACTTAAAACAGTTTATCTACTTTCAATTCTGATGAAAAGAGTTTTTGCATATATTGTTCTAAATACATTTTTAATAATTTATTTCATAAGTTCATACAGTCCGGTTATGAAAAAAATTGCTCAGTTTAGATACGACTGGGATTCGCCTTTAGGATCAGACAACTATAAATACGGAGATCTTTTTGGATTTTCATATTTACCTGATTTCAAATTAATAGAAAAAAAGATTCCACCGGCGAAAGAAAATTCTTTCGAAGACAAGAAGATTGATTTCTATTGTGTTTGTGACAGTTATTTATGGAGTTTTCCCTTCAATGATTCAACATTATACAATGTTAACAAATATAATCAGAGTAGATGGTTATATGATGAAAAAATTATTACCAGCATTGATACTACAAAAATTAATTTTATGCTAATTGAAATGGCTGAATGGTATTCAAGAGAATTTTTAACAGATTCTTCTGATATATTTTCAAGAATCAATGTAAAAAATCCAAATCCTTCTTTTGTAGATACTTCTGCTAAAAATACAATTCAAAATTCATTTAGCTTTATTAAAATTATTGATAAGGTTTTTGCAAACAAATGGTTAAACCGAAATCTTGAATTTAACTTATTTGATTACAGTTTTTTAACTCCACTTAAAGAACTCAAAGCTCAATTCAATTATAAAATTTTTGATAAAGTAAATTCTGAGGTTGAATTTTCTTCAAACAAAGAATTTCTGCTTTATAAGCCAACAATTGATACTGCTTCAAATCAAAGCTCTTTTAAATATTTAGGAGATGCTGAAGTAAATAATATGGTTGATCGATTGAATAAAATTAATGATTATTATATTAAAAGAGGGTTTGATTATGTTTATTTTTCAATAATTCCTAAGCCTGTTTCAATAATTGATCCCAATTTAATGAAGTACAACCAATTAATAACAAGGATACAGTCAAATCCGGCTTTAAAAATAAAATACATTGACGCATATAATATCCTGAAAAAAGAACCTGGTAAAGTTTATCAAAGATCCGACACACATTGGAATTCTTATGGATTTGGATTATGGGTAACAGAGTTAAATAATACTTTAAAAAAAATATCAAAAATAAATTGATTCTAAACACTTATAAGGATTAATTGTTATAAAATTCAGATTAAATATCAAAACAGATCAAAAACCATGTCATTGCCTTGTTATTAATTTCTCTAATCCGCATATTTAATATTAACCAAATTGTACTGATAGCGTAATAACTTACCTCTTTAATCTGGCAGTTAATATCCCGGGTTTCATTTCGTTTTTCTTTAATAACTGTCATTTTTTCATACCATTTAAAAAGTATTATATAAAATATCAAATTGGAAAATAATCAAATCAATTCTGCATTTACTTTAAGAGATCTGATAGGAATTTTTAATGGAAACAAAAAACTTATTTATTTTTTTGTTGGTTTTTCAGCTGTAATACTAACTATCATATATTTCTTTGTGCTCGATCCGATTTTTCAATCTGTATCAGTTGTAAAAACTGTTTCTAAGCCAATAGGTCTTGGAGCTTTGGTTGGTGGAGGTTTGCCTGATATTTCTGACTTTGGGGATATAGGAGGAGGTGGTTCTACTTCAAAAGAGCTTTCTCTTTATGAAAGCATAATTCTCAGTAGAAGATGTGTTGAGGAAACTATAATTAGATTTAAGCTGAATGATGAATGGGAATTCAAATACATGCAGGAGGCTATAAAGAATTTCAGGGAAAATATTGTTGAAATAAAAAAGGATAAGCTTTCTTCAACTATGGAGATTGGGGTTTTTGATAAAAATCCCGTTCGAGCAAAGGAAATAAATGAATTTTTAATTCAGGAGCTTAACAAAATAAATATAGAGCTGAATGTGCTTAATGCAAAAAATAACAGAGAGTTCATGCAGTCAAGATTAGATGTTGTTAAGCAGGAGCTGAAAGATAAGGAAGATAGTCTCCGTGATTATCAGAATCGTTTTGGCTTATCCCCTGAATTAACAGCCAAAGCAACATCACAAGCCGGCATTCAATTGGAAATTGAGATTAAATCTGAAGAAGTTAAACTTGATATACTTAAAAAACTCCTGTCTCCTGATCAGGCTGAAGTAAAATCACAGGAATTAAAGATCAGCCTATTAAAAAAAGAACTTAATGATATCAAGAATTCAGACGATCCATCACATAGTCTGAATTTAAAAGGAGCACCGGATGTAATTTTAAATTATGTAAGGCTTCAAAGAAATGTGGAAATTCAAAATAAGATCTTAACTTATATAATTCCTTTAGTTGAACAAGCCAAAATTGAAGAAAAAAAAGAAATGCCCTCAGTAGCAATTCTGGATAAACCCTATGTGCCTGAGAAAAAAGTTAAACCTAAAAGATTAACGATGGTTGTAGTCCTGACTTTTCTATCATTTTTTATGATAATGACATTTCTGGTAATAAGATATAAATACAGAATTTTTAGGAACACTGAATACAATCTATAATACATTTTGAGTTTAAAGAAGGTTGAGTTCTATATCCCTGTTTTTTTAATATTACTAATGGTTTATAGAAATTCATGGATAACTGGGGGCGAAGGTTTATATGGAAAAGAAGTTTACTTGGTTTGTATTTCTGCTTTTAGTTTAATATTAATAAATTTTGATTTTAAAAAAGTTTTAAATTTCAATTTTCAATTACTCACCCGGAATTATTTTTCCATTCTGTTGTTCTTCACTTTTGCCATTTCAGTTTTCTTTTTTAATTCTCAGGAAATTACTGTTACAGTCAACTTAATTCGATTAGTTGCCTTCTTCTGTTATATATATATTTACTTTTACTTTTTTGCTGGTCTGCTTCACAATGATGAATTGCTTTTACACAAATTTTTAACAACAATTTATTATGTTGGGATTTTTATAAGTTTAACAGGTTTAGTTTTTTTATATACAGGATATAATCCTTTGGGATTATATATTGGAATGTTCATATCATTCTCGATCCATCCCAATTATATAGCATCATTGCTGCTTTACTCAATATTTACAAGCATATATATTTATTTCAGAATTTCCGATCAAAAATTCACTTCTAAAAAAGCGATTGTGTTATTCTTTATTGTTCTTCAGGTATATTCACTTATTAGCACAATAAGTCGTGCAACTGTACTTGGTTTAGCAGTAGGATTGATTGTATATTCATTTTATATTTTTAAGAAAAAATATTTGTTTGTTATTTATCCTATCGCATTGGCAGTTCTTCCCCCTTATTTGATATTATTTACTGAATCGAAAGGAATAAGCTCATTCCTTAGTAGGTTTCTTTTACTTGTTCCTGCATACTATATGGTGAATGAAAGCAATAGCAGGCTTTTGTTTGGTTACGGCGCTACAAATGCATTTCCTGAATATGAAAAGGCAAAATTGTTTTACAATATGTTTGTAGAAGAGAATGTTAATAACCCTCACAACATGTATGTATCTTTAATACTAATGTTTGGCTTAATTTTTACAATATTGTTCTTGGTAATGATTGCTTATTTATTCTATAAAAGTATTAAAAAAGCTGGCAATGCTTCAAGATCTGAAAGGCTTTATATAGGATATATTATTGCTACTCTTTCTGCTTTACTTGCTCAGGGCATATTCGAAAGCCAGATTGTACAGCCTGAGTATTACAGCATTCAGATCTTCTTACTCTTTTTAGGTTTATTATATAAATATATTTCAAACTTCAATAAAACATTTAAATTTGGAGTCTCAGCAGGTAGTTAGCGTTGTTATCGTTACTTATAATGTCGAAAAATTTATTGATGCAACATTGCAGTCACTTTGCGATCAGTCTTTTAAGAATTTTGAGGTAATTATTATTGATGATGGCTCAACAGATTCTACGGTAAAAAAAATACTGAGTTATTCAGATAAATTAACTTTAAAATTAACTAACAGCGAGCATATTGGAAACGTTGGAATGCAGAGGAATATTGCAATCAAACTTTGCAGAGGTCAATATATTCATTTTTTAGATGGGGATGACACATGGGATAATACAAAATTAGAAGAAACTCAGAAAATTTTTGATAAGGATTATAGACTAGTATGTACAAATGCAAGGGTAATAAATAATGAAAGTAAGGTATTAAATGAACGAATGTTTGATACAAAATATTTTGATGTAAATATTAAGCTTGAGGAATTAATTAAATTGAATTTCATTATTAATTCATCAGCTGCAATAAATAAGGATATTGTTTCAGATTCATGCCGCTTTGAACAAGAAGAAGGATTTAAAGGTGAGGACTATATATTTTGGCTTAAAATACTTGAGAATAATAGTGCATATTTTATAGATAAAACTTTGGTAAATTACAGGATACATACTACTAATTTATCTTACGGTTCAACTGAACTTCGTATAGGTCTCTTAAAAAAAGTTATTAATATCCGAAATGGATATTTTAATTATAATGATTCCTTAGTTCAGAAAAATGCTCGGTTAGGCTGCAATGATATTTACAAAGAATTAGCATCAATTTATTTTAAAAAAAGATCTTATATTGAATCTTATAAATATCTAAATCTTATGTCACTAAATCCAAAAGCCTTGAGTTTGAGGGCATTTCTTTATTTTGGGTCCCTGTATTTATTTCTTTCTTTAATTAACTTACTAAAAAGATCAAAGAGTTAGTAAAATCAATATCAAAGCTTTCATTTTCAACAGCATCTAATATTCTGGCATCTGTTGTTAAGACAAAATTGCTGGCTGTCATTATTGGACCTCTTGGTATTGGAATTTATTCTACACTGCTTAATATTATCAATCTATTCACTTCTGGTCTTCCTCTCGGCACAATCGGTTTAAATAAATATATTTCAGAGTTTTATGAATCAGGTAAAACTCTCGAAATAAATTACCTGTTAAGAAAATTTATTCTGTGGAATCTTT
The DNA here is from genome assembly GCA_038230595.1 of Ignavibacteria bacterium. Classification (GTDB taxonomy): domain Bacteria; phylum Bacteroidota; class Ignavibacteria; order Tepidaquicellales; family Tepidaquicellaceae; genus JBBRMY01. The sequence goes on along the minus strand of JBBRMY010000011.1, from coordinate 20,551 downwards.
ATCTTACATTTCCGATAGTCGCTGCCATTATTTTTTTTTCCGGATGGATAAGCAATTTTCTGTTTTCAGATCCTTCATACTCACTTTTAGTTATTCTAATGGCATGCTCTTTTCCATTAAGTATATTAACAGGATTTTTTGATATATATCTCAGAGGAATAAGAAAAATTAATAATTATGTCTTATTTGTCGCTTTAAATTCTTTATTGTCAATAATAATATTTGTTCCATTACAAATATTTTTTAAGTTAAACGGGGTGTTTATTGCTATTATTGTTACAGGTATAATCTCCGTTATCAATGGTCTTATAATTCTGAAAAAAACTAACCTGCTGCCCAACCTGTTTAATTTTAAAATTGTTACTAGACCTGTTGTAGTTAATATAGTAAAATTTGGATTTGCTTCAATATTAATACTTACTGCTCAGCAGCTGTCTTTGCTTGGGATCAGACTTTTTATCATATCTAAATATTCTATTGTTGAAAGTGGTATTTTTCAGAGTGTTTTCTCAATTTCTAATAATTATTTTGGATTATTTTTTTCAATAGTTGGAGCATATGCTTTGCCCAAATTATCTTCGTTCGGTGAAAACTTTGAAAAAATGAAATTAGAGATAAACAATCTTCTGAAAATATTTTTATTAATTTATACTCCTGTTATTATTACAATATTTGTTCTTAGAGATTTTGTATTGATCATACTTTATTCCAAAGACTTTGTCAACGCAGGAGATTTATTCAGCTACCAGCTCTCTGGAGATTTTTTAAAAGCTATTAGCTGGAGTGTTGGACTCTGGCTGATACCATGTGTTAAGATTAAACAATGGCTTCTGTTTGATCTACTATATAGTTTTAACTTCTTTAGCATTTTCTACTTACTTCAGACTTTTTCAGGGCTAGGGATCATCTCCGTATCAATTTCATATCTGATTACAAATCTGATTCACTTGATTATCCATTTGATATATATAAAAAGAACAATGAAATTTAAGTTCAATGAGGATGTTTTTAGAATTCTTGTTTATTCGACAGTCTTTATTTCAATAGTTTTTTTAACTGAGCCGTTCATTCCGCGGCCTTATACTTATTTATTGATTATTATCCCTGTGTGCTTTATTTCAATTGCATTTAAAAAGGGTGAGATAAAGAAAATTGTTGAACTTTTTACCAGCATTAAAAAAAATAGAAAGAGTCTTGAAGAATAATGCCATCAAGCTTTAATTGAATTTGAATTTTAATGAAAAGAATTCTAATAATTAATCATGCCGCGGAACCCAGCGGTGGAACAGACGAATTTATCAGGCTGCTGAAATTTTTCAGCTCACAAAAAGATTATGTTGTTGATGGAATTTATCCTAAGGGAGAGCTCGAAGAGACATTTCAAAAATATTGTACTTGTATTGGAAATTATCCTGAAGCTTATTTACCTGTAGGTTTGAGGCCGGGACCATATTTGCGTTTTGTAACTCGTTTTTGGAAACAATATCGCCTCGTATTAAAGATGATTGGTGATAAAAAGTATGATGCCTGCATTTTTAATGTATCAGTTTTATTGTCAGTTGCCTTTGCTGTAAAGAAGAAAAGAATAAAATCTTTTGTTTTTGTGAGGGAAACTGTATTACCAAAAATTTCAAGAATTTTTCAATTTAAAACATTGATCAGGATATGTAATTACTTTGCTTGTGTCTCAGAGTTCAATACTCGTGATTTCAAAAAAATTACAGGACGTGAAAATGTAATAACAACTTACTCTTCAGTTGAAAGTGATACTACTGTAAGCCCGGAAACATTAGCTGAATTCAATAAATTTATTACTTCAAACAAATATGAAGACCTCATATCAGATAGATTTTTTAAATTTATTTGTACTGCCACGGTTTCGGATCGGAAAAATCAACTCCAACTGATAAAGGCACTCGTTGAATTAAAAAAAAGAGGTCAGATAAAGGGTCTAAAGTTTTTGTTTCTTGGAAATCTCGAAGATCTGAATTATTTTGAAAAAATAAATAAAATAATAACGGATGAGCAGTTATCAGATTATTGTTACTTTTTGGGAAACATTAAAAAAGAATTTATTTATTGCTTCCTGAGCTTTATGGATGCATTTATATTAACATCAAAAAGCGAAGGATTTCCTTTAAGTATTGTAGAAGCAATGAAATTTAAAATTCCGGTTATTGCAACAAATGTCGGAGGGATTGGAGATATGATAATTAACGATAAGTCTGGAATAATTACGTCTGAAAATATAGGTGATATATGCGGCAATATATTAAAAATTCAGAACATTGAATATAAGAAGGAACTTGCTGAAAATGCTTTTGAACTTTACAAGAATAATTTTGATCTGAATGCAAATTTGAACAGAGTTAAAAATATAATAGAATCTTTTTAAATCTTCTTCGTGCTTTAAAATTCCTTTGCGTTCTAATATTGCTATGATAGCTTCAATCTCATACATATTGGATAGAAGCATATTGTTGAATGTTACTTTTTCTTTTTCTGGCATTCGCAAAGATGTTAATTCATTAATTGTAATGACATCAATTGCATTTGTTATAAACAAAATCAGTAATATAACCACCTCCGGTTACAAATTTAATTTCATAGAGACAATTTTTTCCTTTAAGACGAATAAGTTCACCAGAGGTGTTCATATTCTTTATTTGTTTTCCAAGTGTGGAAATGTCTATATCATCAAAACCTTCAATTTTATTTATAGTTAATGCAAAAGTTGAAACGACTAGTAAATCTTCATAACTTACATTATTGTTTCCGATATTAACACCTTTCCCATCATACATAACAACAACTTGTCCTTTAACTTCTGAATATGAAAATGTATACTTTCCTACCTTGTCATTTTTAATTACAGGCTTAGTTTCTGTAGAAGAGTTGTTAGAGTTTGAAGAATTGCTATTCTTATCACATGAAACTAAAATTGAAATTAAGATAAATAATGATAAAGTAAATTTTAATTGTCTTTTCAATTTTATATTTATATTTGATTAATAATGTGAGCGAGAATATTTTTGCAAATATTCAATGTTGCTAGCCCAGCTTTTTAAAACTTTATTTTTAAGAAAATCTTTCAAAGTTAGCAATCGAGACAAATGCAGAAGTGTAGTTTAACTCTTTGTAATATAATTTTTGTACTCATTAAAATTTGATACAAAATTAAAGCAGATTGGAGCATTACTAAACATAAATTTCTCAAATAAACCATTTTTACTCTCTAAAATTAGAATACCATACTCTAAAACCATACCATTAGTTTCGCAAAATCGTGAAGGTTCATATTTAACTGACAAATCTATAAAATCAATTATAATTATTTCATTGTTATTTTCAATTAACAAATATTTTGGATAAAAATATAAATCCACTCCAAGCCCATTTTTAAAAAAACATGTTGGATGATTGCAAACAACAATTGGATCGTTCTTTAATTCTAATACAATGCTCATTCTTCCAAAGGAGTCCGTTATTGGAATTCGTTGTGAGTGATCAACATTGTATGAAGAAATTACATCCCAAGCTTTCTCACAATCGGAAAGCTTTGTAAAACTCTCTAATAACTTTTCAAACAATTGCTTAGTCTGTAAATCAAATTCAATATATACATTTATTTTGCAAAGCAATAATTGATCATTAAGCTCTTTTAATTGTTCCGTGCATTGGTGAAGTTTATTGTTAATATTGCTTAGCTTAGATCTGAAAATTATTTTAACAATAAAAATATTAAAAAGATTATATTTATTATACAACATTTTGTAATCAGCAGATATATTATGAATATGATTTTCAATCTCCCTTCTCTTGTATAATATACCATCAATAGAATCCTTTAAAGAATTTAATCCATCACTCGTTTTAATCTCATTCTTGTCATAATTTGTTAAGCTTTCATTATTTATACTGACATCATTCGATTTATTGTAATAATTGGATTCTTCCGTTTTTGTGTAGTTACCATTCGAAATTTTTTTCCTGTCATATATACCAGTTCCGGGTATTGAGGTATTTAGAAAAGTACCTTTTTTACCTACATTAATGCTTGCTCCTTTACCTCCAATAGTATAACTCGCACCACTTCTACTTAAATTTATAGTTAACCCAGGAAATACTTTCACTCTTTTTCTAAATTTCCATGCCATATATTAGAAGAAAAATATTGAATAATGCTACTTATCGAATTTATTGCTGTTCTTCAAATTAGGTATTTTTTTTAGTAAAACCAATTAGAATGCCAAAATGAATTAAATAACTACGATTTATTCAATACTTATAATTCCTATTGCAAAAGAAATTCTTTACTACTACATTTGTTTATTCCTAAGATATTTAGAAACCATGTACACGATTTTATCGTGCAGGTAAAGAGTTCATTTAACCGAACTTGCAACTTAATATGTAAAAAATAAACATTTCTTATGAAAAAATTATTATTAACCGTTTTCTTTTTACTAGTATTCTCATCGGCAAATTCTCAAATAAAATACCATAGCACTTGGGCTTTAGGTATCTTAATTGATGGGAGTCAAAGCAATCTTGGTAAAGGCGGTGCTGCAATCGAAGGATCTTGGAAGAAAATCTTTACTGAGAATAAAGTAATTGATTTTGGGATAAAATCTTCATTTGGATATTTCATAAATTCTGCCCAATCCGAAAATTTTGTAAGTACTTCAATCCCTCATAATGATTTTACCCTTTTAAAAGAAAATAATTTCGATATAAGTATTTCAGAGATTTCAACGATAAATTTAAATCCTTTCAGTAGATTACATCTCGGATTAGGCTTATTATTCCTTGATAAATTAAATATTGCAAAATCTAATGTAACAGATCTCTTATGGAATCAAGGGAATGAGCTTGATACAAGTCCATTTGTTTCTGCTGGCTTTGAATTTTCACCGGCTAAAAATAGATTATTGATGGAGTTTGAATATAGCAGAACAAGAACAGCTAATTATTTTTCCATTAATTTGGGATTTGAACCTTAGTTCATACTTTAATTGAAAATATTATTGAACATAAATAAAAACTTAAAATAGAAACAAAATGAAAAAACTATTCTTGATACTCCCTGTATTATTTTTCTTACTCAGCAGTACTGCATTTAGCAGCACCGCTGCAACTGGTAATGGTTACTTTGAGTTGAATTACAAATCCGAACTTTCAGTAGGACCGAGAAAAAAAGGAAGCAAAAGAAATAAAACCGTTCATGTTAAAAGTTATGTCAGAAAAAACGGGACTAAAGTTCATTCCCATAATAGAAAGCATCCGAGATAAAAAATACGAATTGTAATGGTGATGGATAAGTTGCAGTAAATTATTCATAAATTAGTTATAAGTGATTATGCTATAAAAGAAAATAGTTTTATTTTTAATCCACCAAATATTAATAAATACGAAAGTATTTTTACTAGAGCTTTGGTTGATATTGGACTCTTGGTAATTCAGTGTCTAGTTATTTTGGTCGTAGGATTTGAAGTTTGCTTAATATTAAATAAAACAAAGATTACTCAAAGAGAAATTTAATTATGATACCAGGTCCAAATTATGTATACAAATGTCCAAACTGCAATACTTTTTTCAAGAGAGGAAGCTTGACGAGTGGAAACACTTTTGAAACAAAAATATATTCAGATGGAAAAAGAGAATCACCAATGCTCCCGGAATTTCCACAAATAATAAAATGTAAAAAATGTAACTTTATTTTTTGGATTCACAAGCTTACAGAAATTGGCTCATATAATTCACATGAAGAGCCAGTTCCGGAATGGAGAAATGCATTCAAAGCTGAATTTCTGACTATTGATGAATATTTCGAATCACTTGATTTGAATGTTGCGGAAATCTAAATAGAAGAATTATTTATTAGAAAGAGAATTTGGTGGGGATTTAACGATAGTGTAAGAAACAATCATGAAATATTTAATTCGGAGAACGAAAAAATATTGTGGCTTAAAAATACAGATAGAATATTGGAAATGATGAATGTAGAAAATGTAGAAAATGTAGAAAAGAAAATTACAATAGCAGAGTTAAACAGAAATAAAGGAAATTTTGATATATGTATAAACTTAATAAAAAGTATTGCACAACCATCACTTGTAAAACTCCAACAAGATTTTTTAGACGAATGTAGTAAAAAAAATACTAAGGTATTTGAACTCTATAAAAAGTAACTTCAAAGCGAATAACCCCAAGAACATTTCTATCGATTTTCAAAAGCAATAAATTTATCCATACTAATAAAACTTTATTATGATTATTTTGAATATATTTATTAATCACGCGCGTGATTGCTCTAAGATAGAAATAACTTAGAATATAAAGCGGAAATGGCGAAACTGGTAGACGCACCATCTTGAGGGGGTGGCGCTTTTTTTGGCGTGGGGGTTCAAGTCCCCCTTTCCGCACTTTGCATCATTGATTTATGGACTATAAGTAATTGATAAGTTAATCTTTAACATCCTAACGGATCTAAAAATATAAAAGTTTAAACTTACTTTATCTCGTTTTTTAAATAATAATTAAGACCACTTTTAGTTTCAACAGATTTGAATACTTCAGTGGTAATTCTAGTGCTTATTAACTTGCTTTTTTCAGCAGGTTAGATTAATTTTACAATTCTAATTTTAAATTTAAACAGACACATTTGGCTAAGAAACACTACGAGTCGTATTTAATAATAGACGGCAATTTGGAAGATACAGTGATCGATGAGATCGTTAATAAATTTGATGCATTTCTAAAAAAGAACGAAGCAGAGATCAACAAGACAGACAAGATGGGAAGAAGGAAACTCGCTTACTCAATCAAGAACAAACTTAACGGGTTCTATGTTTGTTTTGAATTTACCGCTGAACCTACACTGGTAACGAAACTCGAAAGAATTATTAAGCTTGACGAAAATATTATAAGATACCTGACTTTGACTGTTGACAAGAAAACACTTGCTGAGAAAGAGCAATATCTTCAAAAAAGAGCTGCATATCTTTCTAAGCTAAGTGAAGCAAAAGAGCAGCAGGAAAAAGCAGCTGAGACTACAAGTGAAGCTAAGCCTGAAGTTAAAGAAGAAAAAAAAGTTTCTGAGCCGGCATAATCGTCTCTTTATAAAATCACATTTTAAACCTTTTTCACCTTTGCATTACTTTTATTAAAAAGTTTTTGTTTTACATTTACTTATTTTCACCTTTGCTTTAAATTTAAAAAATCATTTATACAAATCATTTATTACTTTGGAGGTAAACCATGGCTGATTTTAAGATGCCCGAATTGAATTCCGTTGTTATAGCGGGAAATTTAACAAAAGATCCAATCTTTCGACAAACTACTACCGGTACTCCGGTTGTCAATTTTTCAATTGCAAGCAACAGAAGATTCCGCGACAAGGCTGATGAGTGGAAAGAAGATGTTTGCTACGTTGGTATCGTTGCGTGGAACCGTCTTGCAGAAAGCTGCAGAGACAGGCTCAAAAAAGGAAATGCTGTTCTTGTTGATGGTGAGCTGCAAAGCAGAACTTTCAAGACTGAAGATGGCTCTAACAGAACTATCGTCGAGATCAAAGCAAGAAGAATTCAATTCCTTAACAGAAAAGGTGTTGCCGGTTCAAACGGAATAGGTGAAGAGATCTCAACATTCACTGATGAATCTTTTGATTCATTGCTTTCTCCTGAAGATTCAAGTGTTCTAAAAGGATAAAATTTTTACCGATCACAAATTAAAAGCAGGGTGGTTTACATCACCCTTCTTTATTTATTATATAAAAACTACAAATTCAAATGAAAGTAATATTAAGACAAGATCACGATATACTTGGTGATACAGGCCATGTTCTTGAAGTGAAAGACGGATATGCAAGAAATTTTCTGATCCCAAGAGGAATAGCAAGCGTTGCGAACGATTCTAACAAAAAAAGTGTCGATGAAGTAAAAAGACAAAAAGGCAAGAAAATGCTGAAGCAAATTGACGACGCAAAAAAACTTGCTGCAGAGCTTGAAAAGCATACAATAGAGATCATAGTTAAAACCGGTGAAGATAACAAGATGTTCGGTTCTGTTACTACTCAGATGATAGAAGAAGGTCTTGAAAAGATCGGCTTCGCAGCTGTTGATAAAAGAAAACTTACTATCAAGGAAGCTATCAAAGCTACTGGTGATCATACAGCTGAACTAAAATTAGCTAATGGAGTTGTTGCGAATCTTAAGATCAAAGTTGTTTCAGAAGACGGCGAAGAAGAAGCCAATACAGAAACTACTTCCGAAGCTAAAACAGAAGAAGCACCTGCAGAAACTGCTGCGGACTCTACCGTTACTCATGAAGAAAATGCATAAGCAGTAAATATAAATTTAGTTTTAAATACCATAGTTTAACAAAAAGCCCGGTCATAAATCCGGGCTTTTTTGTTTACTAAAACTCTTTAATGGATCTTATAGATCATCATTAATAAATGAATTATTCTTATAATATATCAGGTCAAGATATGTATCGTCAAATTCACTATTAATATTTTCTTCATTTACCTTTATCAGTTCAGATCCCTTTACTCTGCAACATTTATAATCCAGCGATCTCAGAAAATTGAATGAAGCTTGCGAGCTTGCCTTATATTTATAGCCATTAAATTCCATCATTATAGAAGGGCTGTACTTCTCAATTAAACGGGTCATACCTTCCAGCGCATATAGTTCCCAGCCTTCTATATCGATTTTTATAAGATCAATTATCTTTATCGCATCTTTTTTATTTATATCATTGAACCATAGTTCATCAAAAGTTATTGCCTGCGTTGGGATTCCAGAGTTGTTATCTTTATTTTTTATTAATGAATTTTCACCATCATTATAAGCGTGGGAAAATAAAGTCATCATTTCTTTTTTATTCGATAATGCAAAGTTAAAAGGCTGTATATTAGCTGCATTGTTAAGTTCTATATTCCATTTCAGCTGCTGAAAAGTTTCCGGACTGGCTTCAAAGGAAAAAACCTGACCACTGCTTCCCGTGTATTTTCCGAAGAAAAGACTGTACACGCCGATATTTGCTCCAATATCAATTATTGTCATTCCTTTCTTTAGATTATTTCTGAGGAATGCGAACAGTTCTGTTTCAATGTCTTTATGAAAAAAAAGATAATCCCTCTGCCCTAAGCTTTTATTCGGATATAGTTTTACGGAAATGTCACCATCAAAATCCTTTAAAACAGCTGAATTCAGAAAAATACTTCTAAAGATGTTATAATTAATTGAAAAGATCCCTTTTATAATACCTGGTAATTTTTTACTTACTGATCCTCTTAGTAAAAACTTTCCAACGCTTTGTTTCATTAATGCAATTTATATTTAAGAGAAGAGATGCAGATATTTGATAATAAATATTGTTTGAAATAATAAAATTTTAAAGTCAGAAACCGCTTTTATATATCTTTTAATTCAAAAATAAAACAAATACGAAACTTTACCTTCTTTTTCCGCCGCTGTTGGGCTATAATTCCACTCCCTTCTCGCCTCTGTTGGTGTTTTAATTCCGATTTATCGGTTCGCCACCAACAGCCATCTACATATTTAGTTTCACTGGTTCCGAAACCTGTCCTGAATGTTTTTAGCATTGGTCTCCAGCATGGGAATCTACTTAAACCAAACATATATGAAACTTTACCCCACCCAATTTAATTTTTATCTATAAGTAATAAATGTTAAATTAATAACAATTCTTAAAAAATAAATATTGCCACAAAGAGATTTTTATATAATCGGACATAATCCGAATTCGATAGAAGAGGTTGAGAAGTGTTTGAAAGCTGGTGCGAATGCAATAGAACCTGATGTAAGCTATCACAAAGATATGCCTGAAAAATTTTATGTTCATGAAGATATTGCTCAGATACCGAATGTCATTGAGCATCTTTTCTGGGAGAAATTTCCAAGCCTTAAAGAATATTTATCAGACCTGAAGAATTTCATTAAAGCTAATCAGCAGTATAATATCAAGCTGATCGATTTCGATCTTAAAGGAGATTACGAATATGACATTAACGAATTATATACCGTGATCCGTGAAAACTTTTCTGTTGAATATCCGGATGTAAAAATTATTACAACAATGAACAATCCAAAGAAGATGAAATTCCTGTCAAATCTGAAAGATCAAAAGCCCAATGAATCTCTTGGCCTTGATGAGAATGTTGAACCTGAAGTTGTGCATGAATTTTTTAAAGATACAGGATTGCGATATGATTTCGCTGCAGGCTCAAGCCTTTTTTCAACTACCACTGGTAAATTCAGAGGTCGTATCGAAAGAGCAATTGAAATTCGTAACAACCGCGGATTTAATTATGTCTGGCCATGGTGCGTTAACACAGAGTCACATATGAAAGAGTATCTTGATATGGGTAAAGAAACTGCCACAGGTATAGATGCTATCCTCACTGATGAGCCCGATAGATTGAAAGCCCTGATTGATAGTGATGAGTATAAAGATAGGTTTAGGTTGTGAATGAATATCAGTATCCTGCGCTCCAGCGGAGAAAACTTTTTCCTCGTTACGACGCTCCATCGGAGGAAGCTTTTTCCTCGTTACGACGCTCCTGCGTCGTAACGCAATAATACATTCGCATTACAACAACATATTTAGAGGACAATTCTTTAATCGGCCTGGGATTTATACATTTTTTATTTTTTCTTCCGTTGGTATCGCAACAAATTCCCACTCCTTATTTCATTCTTAATTTCATTTATTATTTATAAATTTATTATATTATTCATAAATAATCTTAGCAGGTAACATTGGAAGAATCAGAAAAGAATTCAGAAGGTAAAAAAAACAACACTCCTAAAAGTAACATCTCCAAAGGTAATTCTCAAAAAAGTAATTCCATCGATGCAAAAGATACGAAAGCAGATACACACCACACGACAACAAATGAAATTAATAGGGACGAATATCCTGATGAAACTACTAAGAAAATAACTTCCACTGAAAAAAATACTACCCAAGACCAGAAAGCAAATTTAGAGAACAGCACGAATGTTAACGACCTCGTAATCACGGAAGAGTTAAAAGATATTGCACAAGAAATAAAAAACGAAACTGATCCGAGAAAAAACTCTAATGATACAGCTTCTGAAAACAAAACCAATGGCCATTCAAAAGACAATATAGTTGTAGATTCTATTACACTTCGCTTCGCCGGTGATTCCGGTGACGGTATGCAGATCACAGGAAGCCAGTTCACTGATACAACTGCGATCTTTGGTAATGACCTTGGCACATTGCCTGACTTCCCTGCTGAGATCCGTGCACCGGTCGGAACAACTTATGGTGTTAGTGGCTATCAGATACAATTTTCTAATAAAGAAATTTTTACACCTGGCGATGAAGTTGATGCCCTGATAGCAATGAACCCTGCTGCTTTAAAAGTAAATCTCAAAGATGTTAAAAAAGGCGGCATAGTAATTCTTAACATCGATGCATTTGAAAAAAAGAATATCGATCTTGCAAATTATACATCTAATCCGTTAGATGATGGCTCGCTCACTTCACACAGAGTTTTCAAAGTTCATATAACAAAATCCACTCTTGAAATCCTAAAGGACATGAATCTCAGCATGAAGGTTGCAAACAAATGCAAAAACTTTTATGCTCTTGGTCTTATCTACTGGCTGTTTGACAGAGAGATGGAAGTGACTGTAAAGTGGATAGCAGAAAAATTTGGAAAAGATCCTTCTTTAGTAGAAGCAAATACGAGAGCTTTGAAAGCTGGATATCACTTTGGTGAAACTGCAGAGATGTTCACTACAAGATACGAAGTTAAACCTGCTAAGCTTCCTGAAGGAACTTACAGAAATATCACCGGCAATGAAGCCATGGCTATCGGACTTATTTCAGCCTCATATAAAAGCGGCCTTCAATTTTTTCTTGGCAGCTATCCAATAACACCGGCATCTGATATATTACATTATTTATCAAAGCAAAAAAAATTCGGCTTTATAACTTTTCAGGCAGAAGATGAGATCGCAGCTATTACATCAGCTCTCGGCGCATCATTTGCCGGCTCTCTTGGTATTACGACTACCTCAGGACCCGGAATGGCGCTTAAAGCAGAAGCTATGGGTCTTGGAGTAATGGCAGAGCTTCCTTTGTTAATTATAGATATTCAGCGCGGAGGTCCATCAACAGGACTTCCTACAAAAACTGAACAGGCAGATCTTCTTCAGGCTATGTATGGAAGGAATGGTGAATGTCCTATACCTGTTCTCTCTGCATGCACTCCATCGGATTGCTTTGATATGGCATTCGAAGCTGTCAGAATTGCTGTCAAGTATATGACTCCGGTTATACTTTTATCAGACGGGTATATTGCGAACGGTTCCGAGCCATGGAAAGTTAAAGCAGCATCCGAGCTAAAAGAGATTCCGGTGAATTTCAGAACTGAGACTGAAGGATTCTTTCCATACTTACGCGATGAAAATTATTCACGACCATGGGTAAAGCCCGGTACACCGGGGCTTGAACACAGACTTGGCGGCCTTGAAAAGCAAAATGTAACAGGAAATGTAAACTATGAACCGGAGAATCACGAACTGATGGTAAAGCTTCGCGCACAGAAAATTAAGCACATTGAAAACGACATTCCTTTGCTTGAAGTAAAAGGTGCACAGAAAGGAAAAGTTTTAGTCTTAGGATGGGGCAGCACATACGGCGCAATAACGGCAGCAATAGAAAATCTTCATTCCAAAGGAATTGAAGTTTCTCAGGCACATCTGAACTACCTGAACCCGATGCCTAAAAACACAGGCGAAGTTTTAAAAAAGTTTGAGAAAGTTCTTATCCCTGAAATGAACATGGGTCAGCTGATAAAAATAATTCGCGCAGAATATTTAATTGATGCTATAGGTTATCATAAAGTACAAGGCCAGCCATTTAAGTCGACAGAGATAGAAAATAAGATCATGGAGTTAATTTAAAATTATTCACTCCCTTTTTTTCAAGGAGGGGGCAGGGTGTGGTTATCCACTCTCTGATTGCCGCCGTTGGTGTTTTCCACCAACGGCCAACCATAAACTATCACATGGAACCAAACAACATAATCCCTGAAATAAAAACATACACAGCCAAAGACTTTGCAACTGACCAGGATGTACGTTGGTGTCCCGGATGCGGAGACTATTCTATCCTAGCCCAGGTGCAAAGAGTACTGCCATCAATGGGACTCGTAAAAGAAAAAATAGTTTTCATTGCCGGCATCGGATGCTCAAGCAGATTTCCATATTACATGAATACTTATGGCTTCCATACAATTCATGGACGAGCTCCTGCAATTGCAACCGGAGTTAAAGTAGCGAATCCCGATCTTTCAGTATGGATAGTTTCAGGCGATGGCGACCTTATGAGTATTGGCGGAAATCATTTTGTACATTTGTTAAGAAGGAATCCCAACGTCAACCTTCTTCTTTTTAATAACAGGATCTACGGACTGACTAAAGGACAATATTCACCAACATCTGAAACCGGAAAGATAACTAAATCCACACCTTTCGGCTCACCCGATCATCCTTTTAATCCCGTTTCGCTTGCGCTCGGAGCCAACGGAACATTCATTGCTAGATCTATGGATAGAGATCCTAAGCACCTGACCGAAATGATAAAAAGAGCACAGCAGCATAAAGGCACATCATTCCTGGAGATACTTCAGAACTGCAACATATATAATGATGGCGCATTTTTTCTTTACACAGAAAAAGAAACACGTTCCGATAATGTAGTTTATATAGAACATGGGAAACCGCTTGTTTACGGAAAAGAAAATAATAAAGGTATAAAGCTTGATGGGTTCAGACCGGTTGTTATTGATCTTAATGATGGAAGCCACTCTGTCAATGATTGCCTCGTTTATGACGAAACATCACGCGACCTGGCATTCATAGTTGGTAACTTTGCTGAATTCCCGGAACTTCCGATGCCGTCCGGAGTCTTTCTTGATATCCCAAGGCCAACTTATGACGACATCGTCCACGATCAGATCAGAACAGTAAAAGAAAAATCCGGCTCCGGTGACCTCGAGCAATTGCTAAGAGGAAACAGCACCTGGGAAATAAAATAATCTTTTGAAAAATATTTAGTACTCCTCCCCCTCCTTATCTCAAGGAGGTGGTCGGAGGGTGGTTTTGCTTTTACATTTAGTTAAGCAATACATCAAAAAAAATTCTTAATTAGCTTGAGATAATAAAATTTCTCACCTCGCTCCTTCAACTAACACTTTCCGAAATCTCTTTGGATATTCAGTATATCCTTCCCTGATATAAAACCTATGAGCATCATCTCTTTGTCCGCCACTTGTGACTTCTACTCTGCCGCAGCCGAGATTGCGGAAAACAGATTCAGCCTTTTCGAGTAACTTTTTTCCTACTCCATAATTCCTGTATCCTTCCAGAACTGCTAGTGTCGATACTCTGCCGTCAGGCGGACGATGCAGAAAATATGTTCGATGAAGCACGATCATTCCTATTACATTGTCATTAAACTCAGCAACTAGAATTCTGTCCCCTGCTTCAGTTAGTTCTTTCATGCGTTCGCGCACAAGCGATTCTTCCATTGGGTAAGAAAGCTGTGATTCTAAAACAGCTAACGAAGGCGAGTCAGAGAGGACGGCGTCGCGGATATTTAACTGAGCAATGTTCATCTACAAAGTTATTGATTATAAATTTAAATTTGAATTTGAATATTTCGTATGTATTCCCGGTTGAATAACTACTCCATACCTAAACGAAAACCAAATTATTCCTTTGCATAGAGTAGAACCTTAAAAAAGAAAAAATTATTAGAGGATAAAATTTAAGAAATCACGTACGAACTAAACAGGCAGGAGATAAGGATGAAGAGCTTTAAGGTCCAGGAAGCAGTGCGGATCCAGTTAACACGAATGTGCTTTTTGATCTCTGTCTCACTATAGCCGTCCTGATAAAGCTTTTCCTGAATAGGATATGATATAAAAAATGCTGAATACAAAATAGCTATAGTTAGAAAAAGGTTCATGTAAGGCATTAAGCCGCTGATCGCCTGGGAATAATTCATTATAAAAATTATTGAAAAAATAAGGTCTACGAGCATCGGCAGCAGCATTACTATGACGCTATTCTTTGAATGGAAAATGTTAAACTCACTGAATTCCCTGTTATTGCATTTGAGAAATAAGGGATAGTCAACTATCTGTAGCAGCCAATTTACGCCGGTCATGAATGCAGATGTGATGAGGAGTATTACTAAGATCAAAATTATAAGTTATATTTTACAGCAAAAACTGTATCAATCAAATCTCGCAATTGTGCGTAGAAAAGCCCATGAAAAAGATAATTGTAAAAGTAGCATATTAAATTCATCCCTGCTTTCACAGGGATGATAACAAGAGAAAAACTTAGACGTGTCGTATTTTAAAAATCTACACCCAAAGATAAATAATACTTTGGTTTAGAGAACTTATTAAGGTCATAACTCCATGCTACATCGAACTTTAAAGGGAAATTAAATAAGATCGCACGAGCACCAAGGCCGGTTCCAAACAACAGGTCTTTCGTTTTTAATGTGCCGTCATCCTTGCTGAATAATCTCAAAGCGTTGTTATCTGACCATGCAGTTCCTGCATCCGCAAATAATACTCCTTCAATATTCTGCAAGCCTATAGGCAATGCTCCGAGTATAAAATATCTAAGCAGTGGAAATCTTAGTTCAAGATTTGTAATCAAATATTTCGAACCGGCTTTTGCATCGTAATTAAATCCTCTGAGAGGAAGTCCTGCCTGAGAGAAAACAAATTCTTGAATATCGGAGATAGGTACTGTGTTCCGTTCAAACTCACGATTGATCCAGCCTTCTGTTCCTCCTATATAAAATCTCTGAGGATTCGGTCCAACGCTGTATCCGCCCGCCATTCTGATAACAAATGAATACTGTTCACCGAGTTTGAAATACGTTCTGAAATCCCCAAGCAGAGATCCAAATCCTATTCCGTCTGTACCCAGCTTTGGCGACCCCATTAGAGTAAAGTTGTAACGGGTTCCCTTAATAGGTGCTGTATATCCAAATGTTGTATTATCATGAACAAAGCTCATTGAAGGAACGATAAGCGTTTTGCTCGTTGATACTGAATTTTCATTATCTAGATTATCCTTTGAGATATTTAGAACAGAAATAGAACCTTCAATTCTTTTGAATTTGCTGAATGGATATGATGCATTTACATTACCGCCGAAGTTTGTATAACGGAATAAGCTGTCCTGTGGACCGCCGCCGCTGTAAAGTACAAAGCGCGCAGTATGGAAAAGCTCAACTCCGTAATCAATTCTTTTCGGCAGGTAATAATATGCAACAGCATAATCACTATTCTTAAGATCGATCACCATTGATGTCTGAATATATATCCTGTGATCACCCATAAGATCACTCAGCGCGATAGTAGCTACGCCCTGAACTCCATAGAAGCTGGAATAGTTTGCATTCCCATAAACTATATCAGGAGTGAATTTAATTTTATAATTCTTAACCTTGAATGAACCGTCAGGATTCACATTATCATTCACTGCAAAAATATGATTGCTGTTATACAAAGAATCCCGGTATTGTATATTTGCGATCGCAGAACTATCATTCACAGATTTAAAATTGAGTGATATATCATCTCCGTATAATTTTAAAGTATCTGCTTTAAGATAAACCTGATTAGAATCTTTAAGCATTATCGTATCGCTCTTAACAACATCTGTGAGAGAATTAACAGGAGTATGCGGAACATTATTATCTGTGTAATTTTTTCCAAAGCTGTTTCTCCATTCAATTCTTTTTTGCATATATACTGTTAGAGGCAGCTCATTCATCTTAAGTTTTTTATCCAGTGGATTATCCATCGAGAAAATATCATAAGCGCCTTCATTCAATGCAACAAATAAAAGTTTTTTGCCATCACGGGAGATAGTTATCTGATCAAGTGGATTAAGAGAATTTGTTATAGGTCTTTCTGACATTACACCTGCAGAATCCAGCTCACGAATGTAAATATTATTGATACCGTTTTTATCGGAAAGGTAGAACTGCTTTTCATTATTTTGGATAGATAGAACATAGTTCTCAATAACTTCCGGAGTATTTGTAAGTTTTGTTATTACATTATCATTGATGTTCACTTTATAAAGATCGTTCTTTGAAAAATCGTAATCTGACATTTTCAGGTTTGCAGGTATCAAGGAGCGCTCAGTGAAGTCTCCTCTGTCAGAATTAAAAAATATTTCTCTTCCGTCAGCTGACCATGTAGGGGTCTGGTCTGTGAAGACATCATTTGTAAGTGCTGTTAGTTTATTTGTGCTGATCTTGTAAAGATAAAGATCTGACTGTTTTGTATTATCACCTGTAAATGCAATTAGATCTTTATCAACAGGCGACCAGGAAACAGAAAAAATACCATCGAATTTTACCGGCAGTTCGATCTTATCATTATTATCAACATCTACTATGAAGATCGCATCCTTAGATCCTGCTTTAACACTGATAGCAAGTTTTCTTCCGTCAGGTGACCAGGAAAGACCTGGAGCAAGAATATGAAGTTCTTCAAAATTTGAGCTTGTTTCACCACTGATAACTTTTCGTATGACTTTACCTGTGTTTACATTTCCGAGAAATACATCAAATTTATCATCTCGGTTAGAGATGAAAGCATACATACTTCCATCAGGTGAGATCTTCGGGGAAACATTATAGAAGCCTCCTTCTTTTTTATGATCGGTAAGTCTTTTAGCAAAATCCTCCGGCTCTTCTCTGGTATTAATGTCTGGCCAATATAATTTTTTCAGATACTTCAACCATTTTTCAGAAAGTTTTTCAATATTTAATTTATATGTTTCATAAAATCCTTCGTCAACATCCCCAAGAGTTTTAATGTTATTCATTAGTTCTCCGATCTTTTCTTCACCATAAACATCAGCTAGGAAAGCGAAAAAGCTTTGTCCTCCGCGATAAGCAAAATAACCGCCGATATATTCGAGAGGCGGTACATAATTATTGATAACAGCATCTCGCATGAACATATCAGTTTTTTTATCAAGACCGTAAAGGCTCTGGACTTCTGCCATACCTTCATTGAACCAGCCGGGGAAACTCAGCGATATATTTTTTGAAATAATATTCTGGAAAGATCCGCCATAATACATATCATTCATGAAAGCATGAAGAAGCTCGTGATGAATAACATGACGGAAGAGATCATAATTTCCTTCAAACGGAACCAGAACTCTGTTCTTAAAAAGCTCAGTAACGCCGCCTACACCTTCAGGAAGATATTCATCAAGAATATTATTCTGTTGAAAATCATTATGCGAATTAAATACAGCTATCATGATTCGTGATTCAATTGTATAATCAAGATTGTGAGTTAGCGCAGCAAGGGAAGATTCTGCAGCAGTAGCTGTGAACTCGGCAAGATATTCTCCGCCCTGACTGAAATAAATATCAAAATGCTTTGACTGAATAAATTTCCATTTGAATTCCTTATACTGGACCTTATTCTGTCCGAACTGTGAAAAAGATACTGAGGAATTAAATGAGATATTTATAAGGGAAAGAAGCAGAGTAAGGGTGAAAAAATACTTAATGCTTTTCATAAATGTGGCGTTATTTTAAGGATTTTCAATAAAATGTAAGATATTTTCTATAGACTATGATTTAATTTTTACGGTGGGGTTAGAATTGAAGTCTTACCTCACCAAAAATAAAACACTAATTCTAAATATATAGTTCTTAAGTTATTTAGACGAAAAAAGAATAAAATACCTGTGGGGAAAGTTAAATTATTTTTGCATTAAGAACTAAGAAAAAATAAATATGTTAATGAGGAAAAACTTTTAACTTATGAATTTTACTCCGCAGCTTCTTCGCCTTTTTTACCGTTTTCCACGATGTCTCCTTTTTTAAAAATTATCTTCTTTAAAATGGTTGACCACTCAGGCTTCTGGCGAAGTAAAAATTCAAGGTCCATTCCGAAGTGCTTCATTTCTTCCTGCTGAGCATCTTTCATGATAGCTTTTGCAGCTTTATCTTTTTCCAGAGATATTCTTTGTTCATACCATCCGATAGCTTCCGCTTCTTCAGTTAATGCAGTTATCATTCTTGCGAAAGTACGCGTTTTCTGTGTTAGCTCATCAGCCGGTTCATGATATTGATCGAAACCCATAAGTTATTTATTAATTTAAATTTTTAAAATTAATTTGTATAAATTTTATTTTAACAGCTATTGTTAAATAGTGCATTGCTGGGTAATAAAATTAATCCCTTAGATAAAATAGTTTTTATTTGCCCCGACCTTTAGGTCGGGCTCAGATTTCAAATATTCCGGCTTTATCCGAATCTCCCAAAATGAAGGTTTGGCTAAAGCCTAACAAGATAAATCATCTAACACCATTTACTATATCATATCATGTTCCTTAAAAGAAAAATAATCATCTGAGCGTGAAAAAATAATATGGTCAAGAACTTCAATACCTATAACTTTTCCGGTTTCTTTTAGTCTTGCTGTAATATTAATATCTTCCTTAGAAGGATTTGTATCACCCGATGGATGATTATGAGCTACAATTATTGAGTTAGCGCATTTTTCAATTGCGATCTTAAATGTTTCACGAGGATGTACAAGACTGGCATTGATGATTCCTGTTGTAGCGATGCGGCAATCGATCAGCTTATTCTTTGAATTCAGTGAAAGCACATAAAAGCCTTCGGCTTCATAGCTGATATCCATTTCTTTAATTTTATGGATAACCAGATCTGGGCTTGTCAGAGAAAGATCCTTATTATTTTTTAGCTCGTTCTTTTTGATCTCATTATTTATTCTTCGCGCAATTTCGAAACAGGCATTTAGCTCAATTGCTTTTGCAGAGCCAATACCTTTGTTTTCCATTAGCTGTTCGATTGAAGTGCTGCAAAGCTCTGTAAGGTTTTTATATTTGCGAAGAAGATCAGCAGAACGTTCAGTTACAGAAACACCTTTTATTCCTGTTTTCAGCATTATAGCTATAAGTTCATCATCACGTAAACTCCCTGCTCCATTTTTAAGAAGCCTTTCCCGGGGCATTTGCTCTTTTGGAGTTTCCTTGAAATTTGAAAGTTCCGAACGAGGGTTAGTTTTCTCTGATTCGGGAAGCTTATAAATATTAGAAGGCATTTAAGGAATTTGAGAAATATAGATTAATTTTGCGATTAATTAAAAGCAAAAGCATACTTAGTGGATCTCACGTATATTTATAATTTATTTCCCCGAATGCTTTTATCGGGGATTCAGTGCCTTAATAACCCTAAAGCATTATAACGCAAAGATTGCAATGTCGCAAAGATAAAAAAAAGGTTACAACGCAGGAGATTCATAATCAGAACTTAGTTTGAAAAGACATCTCTCTATTTTTTTATTTAAAGTCACGATAGAATTATCAGCATAAACAGCAAAACTTCATCGAATATTACAGCTTTGAAGTTTAAGTATAATAATGCTAAATTTTAAAAAATCAAATAC
>JBBRMY010000010.1:0-39802 GCA_038230595.1 Ignavibacteria bacterium | reverse complement strand
TTCAAGATTTGCAATTCCAAATATTTTTGTTAAAACAGAAACCATCTTTCCCGACTCCTGTCTGAAAAGATGGTCTGTAATTTTACTTATATTTTCAGGAATGTTATCCCCAGATCTCGCCAACTTCGCACGTACCATTAGAGTTAAAGATCGGGCATCCCTTTGCGATCTCAACAGCTTCAGAATAGTCTTCAGCCTTTATGGAGATGTATCCGCTAACAACTTCCTTAGTTTCTGCATATGGCTTGTCAGTGATCTTGCCATTGCTGGAAGTCAAAACTCTTCCGGTCGTTCTTAAGCGGTTTCCGCCTGTCATCTTACCACTTTTTGACAGCTCGTCCATCCATTTATGCCAGTGTACCATGTTCTTTTCCATTACTTCCGGAGCAGTATCATCCATGAGACCGCCTTTGAATAAAACGATGAAATCTTTCATTTTGTGTTTTTAATTTTTAAATTTTGTTTTCTACATTAATGACAATTGTAGTCTGCAAAACCGGACAAATTATTTTACATCTATTTTATAACAGAATCTTTTCCAAGAACCCTTCTTAAAGTTCCAATCTGGCCGTCATGGTATGTTTCGTGAAAAGTCAGAACAGTTAATGTCTGTAGATTTTCTTCACCTTCAATATCGTTTTCCTCTAAATGCTTTATGATATTATCATGAGTTGAGTTATACAATTCTAATATATCTTTTATATCGATCGCATTGCCGCTGTTAACATTAGGCTTGCCTCTTCCGTAAAGCTCTTCATATTTTTCAATGCTTGAAACGCTGCTATCCATTCCTAAAGCTTTGCAGATATTCACGGTTTGGGTTATGAGGTGACCCATAATCCAGTTCATAGAGCTGCCGCCTGATGGCGGTGATATGCAGCTTTCATCATTGCTGATACCAGCTAGATTCATATTTATTGTTTGCTTAACATACTTAAGCTGAGTTGCCAGAACGAAGTTTTTCATGTGTTTGGTTTTTATTATAATGACAATTGAAAATATATTATTTGGACATTTATTTTAATTCCTTTAAAAGACCTTCAAGGTCAAGTGATTTTGTATACATTTCAAGTGAGCCATCCGGTTTTGCCGGCCATTGCTCTTTTGGTCTGTCCCAATATAGCTCAACTCCGTTTTCATCCGGATCGTTAAGATAAATTGCTTCTGAAACTCCATTATCACTTGCTCCTGTTAATGGATAATTTGCTTTTACTAATCTGTCAAAAATAAAAGCAAGATCTTTTCGTGTAGGGTAAAGAATTGCTGTATGAAAAAGTCCGACACCTTCTTCTGTTGCAGAGGAGCATCTTTGCTGTACCATGTATTCAGACCAATATGATGGTGATATCCGCCTGCAGAAATGAAAGCTGCCTGGTTTCCATACAGTGTTGTAACTTCAAATCCAAGCAGGTCTCTGTAAAACTTAAGAGATTTTTCTAAATCAGAAACTTTCAAATGTACATGCCCTATACGTGTTTGAGGCGGAACAGTATAATCTTGATCCACATTTTAATTTTTTGTTATTATATTTTAGTTAAATCTGATATGTAAATCAACATAGGAAAAATTGAAAATCAGAATACTAATCAGTTCTTTGAATATTTTTCTTCATAAATCTTATTAAAATTTATTTGTATAAATTTCATGCACTCTAAAGTTCTTCTTGCCCTTTCCGGAGAGAAGTTTATCCTTGTTCCGTTAAAACCTCTTTCGCATATTGCGTCTTTCATCGCAGGCTTATGCACTTCAGGAAGCTTTTCTGCAAAATAAATTCCCGCATTAAGCTTTGAAGTTATCTTTCCGGTTTCTAAAGTATAAAGCTGCCTCACAACACCTAAAACACCCCATTCAGTTAATCCCGGAACAAGTGATAATTTTAAAAAGGCTATACCACTTGAATGTTTCGTGATCCATCTTGTCCAGTAAGAGTTAATGTTTTGATGAAGCTGTTTCATTACATCTTTTAGTGAAACATTCAATGGAAGTTCTGATGCTGGAACACCAAAAATATTAATAGAAGTCGTTTGCAGTTCTAACAGCTGAACTTTGTCATATTCAAATCTTCTTCTCATATGCATTTCTCCCTCGTAAAATGAAGGAAAGCAATGCTGTTCATTGTTTAGGCTATCGATGTTTAAGTAATATCCGTTAACTTTTGGCTTATGATATCTTTTTTCGATCTGAATATGTATTTCTTCAATCTGTTCTAGTATCGTTTTATCAGGAATTTCTGATAGTATGGCAATAAAATCTATATCGCTTTTCTTTGAGTGATAGTCATTAAGGGGGATAGAACCGGTAATATAAATTCCTTCGACAAGCCCGGGCTGAACATTTATAATTTTCCCGGCAAACTCTTGCAGAATTGGTTTTACATGATCAGGTATTCCGTTCAGATCCAATTTCACTTTTTAGCTGTTGACAATTCTTTTTCCAAATCATCCAAAATCTCTGTCCACCCTTCTCTTTTTGCATCTGCTGATTCTTTGTGTAGAATATTTGTATGTTCTAATTTTAAAAGACATTTTCCGTTTTCTTCGGTTAAATTGAAAGCTGCCACAGTTCCGGATTCTGCCGGCATATTAAATCCTTTAACATTCCAGTCTAGAATTATTTCGTTAGCAGAAACTTTAATGAGTTTTCCGAAAACTCTTCCTCTTCCTTTAAACTCCAGATCAAAGCTGCCTCCTGTTCTGAAATCATTTTCAATTTTATCTGCACTTGTCAGTTTAAAAACTGTATTATTCCTGAACAGGTTTATAATATCTTCCCTAGAAGCATTAAAACTTTTTTCCAATATTATGAAATATTTGTTCAGGCTTTATTGTTATACTAATTAATAGGACGAAAATTAAAAAATCAGGTTACACCGTTGGTAAAACTAATCTATACCAATCTTTTTACTTCTTCGTTCGAGAAGTATCGTATCTCTCCAGACACCATTCATTTTGCCGACTTTTTCTCTGTAACCTATCTGACGGAATCCCAGCTTTTCAATTAACATCAGGCTTGCAGTATTTTCAGGAAATACTCCTGCCTGCAAAGTCCAGAAACCTTCCATCTCGCTTTCTTCTATTAATCTGTTGAGAAGCTGCGTTCCAACTCCGGCTCCTCTGTGAACTTTTGAAATATAAACACTGGCTTCTGCAACTCCGCCATATACACATCGGTCAGAAACAGGGGATAAGCAAGCCCATCCCACCACTACTTCATTTATTTCAGCAGCTATTCTGCAAGTCTTCAAATGATTTTTATCCCATTCTTCCCAGGTTGGTACCCGCTGTTCAAATGTTGCATTGTCAGTAGCAATTCCTTCGGAATAAATTTTCGAAGCATTTTTCCAGTCTTCTTTTGCTAGTGTTTTAAAAGTTATATCCATCAAAAAATTAAGCTTTTAGCTCTTCCGTTTTATCGATCTTTAATTTTCTTATCTGAGGTGAAACAAAATAAGTTGTTACAACAACAATAAGTGTCATGCACCCACCAAAAATAACAGAAGGTATAAGACCTATCATCTTTGCAGCTGATCCTGATTCAAAGCTGCCTATCTCATTTGAAGAACCTATAAAGATATTTTCAACCGCTGAAACTCTGCCTTTCATATTGTCAGGAGTGTAAAGCTGAACTATCATCGCACGAATAACAACGCTTACCTGATCGAAAGCTCCGCTTAAAAATAATATAAAAACGGATAGATAAAAATTTCTTGAAAAGGCAAAAGCTATCATGCATAACCCAAATCCGAAAACAACTGTTATAAGATTTCTTCCTGCATTTTTTACAGGTGAGTATTTAATAGTTATCATTCCCATTATTACTGCTCCGACAGCGGGAGCTGCTCTTAATACTCCAAGTCCTTCAGGTCCTGTATTTAATATCTGTTCGGCAAAGACCGGCAGTAATGCAACTGCACCGCCAAAAAGAACAGCAAAAAGATCAAGTGAAATTGCGCTTAAGATCAGCTTATGTGCAAAGACAAACTTTAATCCCATGGAAAGCGAATCAAAGATAGATACTTCTTCGGTACTTGGAGGCAATGGAATATTTTCAACTCTCGACATTAAAAATACAGCTACTGCTGTGATGATTGCAACTGCAGCGTATGCTCCTGTTGCTCCACCATAAGCAAATAAAAATCCTCCTGCAGCCGGTCCCAATACAGATGCAAGCTGCCAGTTGGAAGTACTCCAGGAAATTGCATTTGAGTAATGCTCTTTTGGTATCAGCTGACCCATGAATGCAAATATTGCCGGACCATTAAATCCCCTGATAATACCACTTATAAAAATAATGAAATAAATATAGAATATTCTATGATCAGCCAGGAATGCGATCTTATCCAATGAAATAATAAAAAGTAATATCCAGCATACAAAAAGACTTGCAATGGTAATAAGAAGAATTTTCTTTCTGTCATTTTTATCAACAACATGTCCTGCATACAATGATACAACAATCATAGGAATAGCTTCTGCAAGTCCTATAAGCCCCAACGAGAACTCATCTTTAGTTATTGAATACACCTGCCATGCAACTACAACACTCTGCATTTGCCAGCCGAATGTGCTGAGGAACCGGGCAATTAGAAAATTTCTGAAATTTGATATTCTTAGTGCGGCAAAGCTGTCTTTTTGAGGCAATTATATGAAAATTTATTTGCGATGTTCAAACTAAAGTAAAAATTATTCCTTCTTTATTCAATTTAAATACATCATTGAATGAATTAACTTGTAAGATGAATGAAGAACAGATTCCGGAACAGAAAATTTCACAAGAGTTTTCAATTGAGGAGCATAATATCTTAGTAAAAAGAACAGCAAGATATTATTCTTCAGGTATTATTAATGAAAAAACAAAAACCATCTGGTTCGTTCTTCATGGATTTGCCCAGCTTGCTAAAGATTTTATTTCAGAGTTTGAGTTCTTATCTAAAAAAAATGATTATGTTATCGCTCCTGAAGGTCTTTCAAGATCTAATTTTGGAAGAGCTTCTGATTCACGCATCGGTGCTTCATGGATGACAAAGGAAGACAGGCTGAACGAAATAGATGATTATGTAGAATATTTGGATACACTTTACAAAGAAATTTTTAAAAACTTATCATTGGGTTATAAAGTTAATGTCTTAGGTTTTTCGCAAGGAGGCTCAACAGCATTGCGCTGGTTTATAAATGGTACATCCTCCATAAACAATTTGTTTATCTGCAGTTCGGATATTGCAAAAGATGTTGATATATCAGTCCTCAGAAAAAAAAGCATCGAAAGTAAAATATTTTATATTTACGGATCAAAAGATACTTCGTACAGCAATAAGAATTTTAATGACTCTGTGAATTTTTTAAATGAAAATAAAATTAATTTTATTGAGAAAACATTTGAAGGCGGTCATGAAATAAATTCAGCTTTATTAAAGGAGCTTTCAGTTGATTAAGAAAGCTACTGTAATAATTTCTGTTTATAACCGTGTCCGTGAGCTGGAACTGATCTTTGCAGCACTTAAGATACAGACTTTTATGAATTTCGAAGTTATAATTTCAGATGACGGAAGCGGAGAAGGAATGAAGGATCTGGTAATGAGTTTCATAGATAACTCTGAGCTTTCTGTAAAGCATGTATGGCACGAAGATAAACGATTCAGGAAAAATATGATCCTAAATCAAAGCATCCGCTCATCAAAAACACCTTATCTTATTTTTTTTGACGGTGATTGTCTTCCACATTCTGATTTTGTTAAAGCCCACGTTGAAAATATGGAAGAAAATACAGTACTTTGCGGCAGGCGAGTCAACCTTAGTAAAAATATTTCTGAATCGCTGACAGTAGAAAGCATTACCTCAAAACAATATGAGCGTTCATTAAAAAAATATTTTCTAAGCAGTTTTTCAAAGAATGAAGATCAGAGTGTGAATGTTGAAGAAGGTCTTCATATAAAAAATAAAGTAGTCAGAAAAGTTCTTCTGAAAGAAAAAGCTTCAATACTTGGCTCAAACTTTTCTCTTCCTAAAAGTCTGATAGAAAAGATAAATGGATTTGATGAGAATTACATTGGTGCCGGAGTAGGGGAGGATTCAGATATTGAGCATCGCCTGATTCTGGCAGGAGCAAAATTAAGATCATTAAGAAATCTTGCAATTCAGTATCATCTTTATCATAAAAGTACGGTTGAAAGTGATGTTAATCTGAAGTATCTGGGAAAAGTAAAAACAAGAAACGATTTTTTTTGTGAGAACGGGTTGGTAAAGAAATGATCTACAGGTGAATTGATTTGGATCGAAGCAATTTTATATCTGCATTTAAGAATTTTTCAGCATTTTTATACAAAAGCTTTTCTTTAACTTCAGAAGACAGATCCGAACTTTCAATAAGCTTGCCGGGTTCATGCTCTCCCAATGGAAAAGGGTAATCAGAACCCATGACAATTTTATCTTCTCCGATCAGGTTAATATTAAATTTCAATGCATTCATATCATGCACTAATGAATCCAGATAAAACTTTCCTAAATATTCAACCGGGTCAATCTTATTATCAACTGCAACAAGATCAGGTCGAACATCATAGCCATGCTTTATTCTTCCGAATGTAAAAGGAAATGAACCTCCGCCATGTGCAAAGCAGACTCTTAATTTTTTTAGTCTTTCAAAAACTCCGCCAAATATCATTGAACATATAGCAAGAGATGATTCTGCAGGCATTCCAACCAACCAGGGCAGCCAGTATTTCGGCATTTTTTCTTTTCCGACCATATCCCATGGATGAACAAAGATACATGCTCCAAATTCTTCTGCAGCCTGAAATATCTCGAACAAATTCTTGTCGTTCAGATTCCAGTCGTTGATGTGTGAGCCAATTTGGATACCTGCAAGTCCAAGCTCTTTCATACATCTTTCAAGTTCTTTGATAGCGAGCTTTGGTGATTGCATTGGAAGTGTTCCAAGCCCTATAAATCTGTCGGGATAATTTTTTACAACGGAAGCTATATGATCGTTAAGGATCATAGAAAGGTCTAATGCATGCTCGGGCTTTGCCCAGTAGCTGAACATTACAGGGACGGTAGAAAGAACCTGAAAGCCAACCTTATGATGATCGCATTCTTTCATTCTTGTTTCCGGATCCCAGGTGTTACTTTCTATTTCTCTGAAAAACTTATCATCTATCATCATCTTTGCGCAGCAGGGCTTATGATGCTCCAGCCGAACAAATCCTCCATAACCGTATTTAGCTTTCAGGTCGGGCCAGTTTTCAGGAAGTATATGTGTGTGGATGTCTATTTTCATAGGAGAATAAGATCAGGAGACGCAACTTTGTTTCTTTACTTTATAGGTGCAGGCGGTTCCATAACTGTTCCGCAATTCTTACATGTTCGAAGTTCTTTTGAGTTATAAAACTCCTGAAGTAACGGCGGAAGCTGAGTTACAATATTTGTAAGCTTAAAGAATTTTTCATAAAGCTTTTCTCCGCAGTTTTCGCAATACCACTGGAAGCCATCCATCTCTCCATCATCTCTTTTTCTTTCAATTACCATTCCTATAGTTCCTGCAGGTCTTCTGGGTGAATGCGCAGTTCTTGATGGAACATAATAAATTTCACCTTCTTTAATAGGAACAAGCTTTGGCTTTCCATCTTCAATAATTCCAACTTCAATATCGCCTTCTATCTGATAAAAAAATTCCGGTCCTTCCTGAAAATGATAATCTTTTCTTGAATTCGGTCCGCCTACTACCATGACAATAAAATCACCGTCATAAATGCATTGGTTACCAACTGGCGGCTTTAAAAGATGCCTGTTCTCTTCAACCCATTTGCTGAAATTTATCGGCGGGATCGACATGTTTGACATTTTGTCTCCTTGGTTTTATTGAATAAAATTATTCATTAAATATTTAATAGCATTATCTATATTCAGCTTTCCATATCCGTATTCAACGTTTGGAATTTCACCCATGTAATCTGTCACATCAGCAGAGTTTCTTAAGATCTTTCTTATATCTGAGTTAGTCAGCGTTCTGTTGTATTGAAGAAGTAATGCAGCAGTGCCGACTGCATGAGGCAATGCAGAGCTTGTACCTGAAAAATAATTATATGCGTTTCCGGGTGAAGTACTCAGAGATGAATGTCCCGGAGCAAGAATATCAATTCCAAGCTGACCATTTATCAATGGACCACGTCCACTGTAGCTAACAATATGGCCGGGCTTATCTCCCCACGGATTGTTCACTGCATAAGCTCCTATCTTGATAGTACTGTCTGCTGTTGAAGGATATGTGGCTGAATAAAAAATACTTGTGTGATCATTAAAGTGAGTTTCTCCAGACCAAGCCTGTGATATATCATTAATATAACCGATCATAATTGTATTCGCATCTGAGTTCGCAGTCATTTTCCATTTTCCATGAACATCATTTGAATCTTTTTGAGAAATTCCAAACCTGTACATTGACGTTCCTTTTGAAGAAACATTTTTATTATAGACAACATTATAATCTCCGACTCTCATACTTCCGTCACCATCAGGCGAAAATGTTGCAGTGCTTTTATCAGGAGCTTCGAGAGTGAACTGAATATTTGCATTTCCTGTCCATAAAAATGTTGCATATACTCCGACATTTTTCTGACCTCCTGTAGATGATGGCGCAGAAAAGCTGAATCCGGAAGGCTCGCCTGCCTTCAATGTATCAACCATTGTTGCATTTGCTCTTGCAAGATTTCCTGTTGCAGTGAAAACTATTTTCCCGTTCTTTGTAAAGTCTGCGAGCATTTGTTCTTCTTCTGAAGAGCCGTCCATATATTCATAGGTAAATTCACCATCTTCAATGAAAATAATATCCGCTCCTTCATCTCTTAAAAAGTTGAATTGATCTGTAAAGTTTTTTACGAATCTTGGAGTAAAATCATATTTTGTCTGTGTAAGAACCAGCTCTGCATCAGGTGCTATGCCATGAAGCTTCTGTATTCCGTAAGTTCCTCCTATAAGAATACCTGTCACGCCTGTACAATGCCCTGTTTCGGTTAGTTCTGTTGTTATCAGATCGATGCCTCTTCTCTTTACAACACCATTTGTCTGTCTGTATGCTTTTATTTTAGAAGTTCTTAATGCAACAAGTTTTTCATCGGGATCCAGCTTTCCATTTTTGTTCTTATCTATCACTGTAAACAGCGGCTCACCATAAGAAGGGTCTTGTTCTGTAAAGCCTGTGTTAGTTCCAAACTCTCTTTTTCCGTCATTGTTCAGGTCGGCATATATAAAATCCATATCAGGATCAAACATGCTTGGATCACTCTTTATGTAATCCGAAATATTATTTTTCATCTCTATATAATTCAGAGTGATAGTCTGTTTTTTTCCTTTTATAGTCATCACTATCTGATCTGTTCCGGGAGTAAAGCTTCCATCTTTATTCTTATCGATCCATGAATACTCTCCGCCATCTGCAAAGAAGAACATTGGATGAAAAATATCAAGCCCGGAATCCACATCACCGATAGTTATTCCTTTACCGGTTAGTAATCTGCCTTCTTTATCTTTGAAATCTTCTTTTAATACAGTAGTAATTTCTGCAACTCTTTGCGCATATAAACTTTGCGAGATTAATATTAATACCATTAATACAAAATATCTTTTCATTGAAGTTTTGATCAAATTTAAATTTAACATAATAATTTATAGAGTTTGAAAGTAAATAGTTAGTCGAAATAATAGAACGTTAAACTGTAGGGGCAGACCTGTGTGTCTGCCCGAATATGTTTAGTGTCGAACTGTTAATTTAACTGATACTTTCCTGAATTGAAAATCTGTTAATGATAATTTATGAGGGTTTACTTCTTTTTATTTGCGGACATTATACCAAGCTGTCCGGCATGATACATCTGATGCAATATCCAGCAGTCAATTACTTTTTTCTTGGTTTTATAAAAATCTGTAGGGTCAGTTTTGTTATTGTGATCATTTTCAAGTTCTTCATCCGAAACATTTCCAATTATTCTCTTTGCCTTTTCATTAACTTTCTTCCATTTATCTCTCATTTCATTTATCGAAGGATAATTATCCAGTGATGCAGGCTTTGAACCGGGTCCGAACATTTCCAAGTAATCTTTATATTCCTTGTCTTCATTGGAAAGGTAAAGTCCGATATCATCCATTGATGCAATAAGATGACCAAGCGTCCAGACTCCTGTATTTCTTCCGGGTGCAATTTCATTTTTCAGATCATCATCAGAAAGAGAATTCAGATGCTGGTTTATCCAGCCTTCCATAATACTGAATTGTTCGAGGTATGAATTAATTATTTTCTTACCCATTAAGAATTAACAGTTACATTTTCTGTCGGTAGAAGATCAACAAAAGACCAGACACTGCAAAATGCATCTCCGGGTCCAAAGAAATCTTTATTAACTCTTTTAATCTTTCCGGCTTCTGACTTTTCAAAAACAGAAACTCCCGGCCAGTAACCATCTTTGTCATTAAAATAACCCATGTCCTGAGTAAATGTATTTCCCTGGCTTGAGACCATAGGAAACTTCCAGTCTCTTTTTTTTGCATGCTCGGTTTGCACTTCCGGAGAGTCAGGTGAAACAAGTACGAATGCTCCTTTTTTATCAAGATGATGAAAAATGCTGCTGAAGCCATCTGCCCACATAGAGCAGTATGAACATCCTCTGCCCATATTATGTATTGCAAATAAATACTTTTGATCTCCGAACATACCGGATAGCTTTACTTTGCTTCCGTCAGACCTGGTAAATTCATAGTCCTCATTTATATCCATTTCAGCAAGCTGGCTGTTCAAAGAAATTACTTTTTTTCTTTTCTCAGATATTTCTTTTTCTAAAGCCTGTACTTCATCCTGCAATTTTTTTGTATCCATGATAATATATTTTAATATTATTTTATTTTGACAAGCTCATAATTCTTTCAAGTCTTTCTTTCTCATTTGCCTGAAGCCAGATATCTTGTGACAGTCTTGAATAAGCTTCAGCAAAATATTTCTTTGATTCACTTTTCTTGTTCATAAGCAGCAGGCATTCTCCGATCTCTTCGGATTCATAACCTGATGGTTCTCTGCCGGCAGCTTTCTTTTCTTCGAGAAGGTCACATTGCATCTTATAAGCTTCCTGAACTCTTTCCATAGATCTCATAACTCTTGCAACCGTCCATTTAGCTATAAAATATCCTTCTCCGTCTCTTTTTTCTTTGTGCCAGTCCTTATGCCATTCAACATTCTTTTCAAAAAACTCCAGTGCCTTTTCATAATTTTGTTTATCATGATAAGTCCAGCCTGTATTATTGTATAGTGAGCCAAGCCATTTCTTAGAACGCTTTTCCTTGGAATCTTCTGCCAAATGAATTGCGATCTCATTCCATATCAATGCCTTATCAGGGACTTCAACAATACCAAGCATGTGTGCAGCGTCTATTGCATAAAAATCCGCATTAATTTTTAAAGCAAGCTTATATGCCTGCAAAAAGTGTGACATTGACTTTTCTTTTTTACCGGAAGAATTAAAAGCTCTGCCTCTTTCAAGATGGTATCTGATAAGTGCAGTCTTTGTGTCATCAGTTATAAGATTGGAAACAAGATCAAGGGTTGAATGTGAATCATCAAATTTTCTTTGAAGTCCCTGTGCCCGGGCAATTTGTGTAAGAACCTGAATGTGAGTGTCAGGAAGTTCTTTTATATCTGTATTGAAAAGCAGCTCACGAAATTTTTTCTCACTTTCATCCGGCTTATTGTAATTCCAGAACGAGTCAATATATGCTGCATTTTTCTCAGTTGAGATCATTAATTGCGGTTAGTTTTTGGTATCTCTAAAAATAAGATAATTATATCAAAAAAGGTATGTATAGAAGTATTAAATCTTGCATATAAAAAATCCCGTTCAACTTTCCTTGAACGGGATTAATCTTATAATCGAAACAGATAACTTATTACTATTACTTTATCAGATTCATTTTCTTTACTTCTGAAAAATTCCCTGCTTCAAGCTTATAAAAATAAATTCCGCTTGCTAAATTTGCAGCATTAAAATCAACTGAATATGAACCGGCATTATAATTACCTGAAACCAAACTTTTAATTTCTCTTCCCATAATATCGTATATCTTCAGGCTCACAAAGCTATTTGCAGAAATATTGAATTCAATTTTTGTCTGCGGATTAAAAGGATTCGGATAATTTTGCTTCAACTCATATTTTGCCGGGATAATATTTCCATCATGATTAACTCCTGTTACAGCAGAATATCGGTCCCAGAAAATATTCTGGTTTCCTCCGGTTAGTCCTAAATATAAAGCTCCCATATCAGCTGACGGAAGCTCAACGATCACAGGCTTTGTTCCGCTGTTGCTGAATATTGCAGGATGATCTGAAAATCGTACAGGCAATGAGATTGTTCCAGGGCTTGCCAGCGTAGCAAAAGAATACATAATTTTATCAGAGAATACAGTTGGTGCTCCACCCTGAAGACTGTCTGAGTAATAAACTACATCAAGACCTATATTTGGACCACCATCAAGACCTCCTGCGTTTGAAAACAGATTTATATCGAACCAGTATTCATCTCTGTTCGGATCAACGGCTACATTAATAGGTGCGGTATAAATCAGTCCGCCGTTAAAACTATTCAAAGCTTTTATATTTAAACTTCCGGTAACTCCTTCAGTATATAATGTCCATACTGTAGTGCCGTATCTAACAGATTTGTATTCTTTTCTGGTTACAGTTGTATCTGTAAGAATATCCACAAATGAAAGCGATATCAAAGCTAAAATTCCGGGGGATGACTGCCTGTATAAAGCAGAACGAACAACAGATTTATCAGGTACATCAACTCTTAAGGGACCCCTGTAATTTAATAACAATGTATCACCTAATTTTGAAAAACATATTCTCGGCATACCTGCTCCATTCGCAATAAGTCCTGAACCGATCCAGGTAAATCCTCTGTCAATTGACCCAAAGCGTCTGATCTGATTGGCTGTATTCTGGAACAGTAAATGAAATGAATTATCTGAAGCAACGGCAACATCAAAATCAGCTATATCAGTTGAATCAAACCCTTTAAATGAATTATTAATAATATTCCATCTGTAAACTGCACCCCCTACTCTGAAAAAACAGTAATTAGAATCAGTTGTCCTTACCATTTTAACCTGGTCATATTTGACTCTGGGTGTAATCCCTGAAGTTCCAAGGCTCCATGATACTCCTGAATTTGAAGACTGCATATATACCAATCCTAAATTTGAAGTAAGGTTAGTATCATTTATAACTACATAAATATTTCCTGGAGGCGGAAAAGCCGTTGATTTAATTCCTGACATAGGACCTATAGGTCTTACATTTGAAACGATTACATCATTTCCAAAATCCGGGGAAGAGACGGATAAAATACCTGTAGGAATTGCATTTGCAACTTTCGGTTCGTTATTAGCTTTACCGTAACCGTTTAAAATAAATGTAAATGCGAATAAAAGAGTAATGATTTTGATCATTTGATGCCTTTCTTTAAGATGATTTTGAAATGATTATTTAAAATTAGTCAGAAGTGAGACAATTTAAAAGTTCAATTGGTTTAAGTCTTCATCTATTGAGAATTGTTTTTACAGAGCATTTTCGGTATTTTACAATAATTCATAACACTCAATTCTAATTATCTTCATTCATGGTTTAAATGAATGCAGATCTCTATTCAGACAATTTTAATAAATTATAATATCAAAGGGAGAAACAAATTTTAATGAAAAAGATCGGAATACTTTTTGGTCAGGAAAGCACTTTTCCACAGGCTTTTGTTGACAGAGTTAATTCAAAAAACATTGACGGAATTCATGCTGAGTTCGTAAAAATAGATATGGTTTCGCAGGCAGAGCCTACAGATTATGCCGTTATCATTGACAGAATTTCTCAGGATGTTCCTTTTTACAGAGGATATCTTAAGAATGCAGCTATAAGTGGAACTGCAGTTCTTAACAATCCTGTCTGGTGGAGCGCTGATGAGAAATTTTTCAACAATGCTCTTGCAGTAAAAGTTGGTGTTCCTGTTCCGAAAACAATTCTTCTTCCTTCGAATGAAATTCCTGCTGATTGCAGCGATAAATCATTTCGCAATCTTGCATTTCCATTAGACTGGGAAGGTATTTTTAAGCACATTGGATTCCCTGCATACTTCAAACCTTTCGCAGGTGGCGGATGGAAAAGCGTTTATAATATTACTGACCCTGAATCTTTCTTTAAGGCTTATGCTGAAACAAAGCAGCTAGTAATGATGATACAGGAAGAAATAAAATTCGAATCATATTTCAGATGCTATTGCATTGATAGAAAAGAAGTTAAGATCATGCAGTATGAGCCAAGAAATCCTCATCACTTAAGATACGTTCTTGACGGACCCCCTGTAGATCCAAAGTTATTAGATACAATTCATGATTATGTAATGAGACTTAATAATGGCTTAGGATATGATTTCAATACAGTTGAATTCGCAGTAAGAGACGGAGTTCCTATCGCAATTGATTTCTGTAATCCTGCACCGGATGCTGATGTAAATTCAGTGGGTGAAGAAAATTTTGAATGGGTAGTTGAAGCTGCAGCAAATATGGCGATAAGAAGAGCTCTTGCACATAAAGAAGGACAGAACAATCTTACATGGGGAACATTCATAAAAACATTCTCTCAGGATATTCCTTTTTCCAATGAATCAGTGAACAGTTCTGCAAAGAAAGCAAAAAAAACTAACAGCTCTTCTACTGAAGCAGTAGCAGAAGGAACAGAAAAAAAAATTAAAAAGTCGTCAAAAGGGACTAAGAAAACCAAGTAACAAAAGCAGTCTTCATTAAATAAACACTATGAACAGCAATTCATTTACCATAGGCATTGAAGAAGAATTTCAGATAATAGATCCGGTTACCCGGGAGCTTAAGTCTCACATGACAGAGATTTTTGCCTTAGGAAAAGAGACTGTTGATATAAAGCAAGAGCTTCACCGATCCGTCGTTGAAGTCGGTACTACTATATGCAAGGATATAAAGCAGGCTCGGGAAGAAGTTATTAATCTTCGCAGTACAATTTCAAAAGCTGCAAAAGAAAATGGACTTACTATCGGCGCAGCCGGAACTCATCCTTTCTCTCACTGGAAAGATCAGGAGATAACAGATGCTCCGCGCTACAAGGAAATTCTTAATGAGATGGAAGAAGTAGCACGCGCTAATCTTATTTTCGGGCTTCATGTTCATATTGGAGTTGAAGACCGCGAAATAGGAATTATGCTTATGAACGCTGCAAGATATTTTCTTCCGCATATTTTTGCGCTTTCAACTAATTCGCCTTTCTGGCTGGGTAGAAATACAGGATTTAAATCTTACCGCACAAAAGTATTTGATAAATTCCCTAGAACAGGAATTCCCGATGCATATCATTCGCTTGCCGAATATGAAAGCTATTTAAAGCTTCTGATTAAAACCAATTGTATAGATAACGCAAAAAAAATATGGTGGGATATCCGCCTTCATCCTTTCTTCAATACTATTGAATATCGCATCTGCGATATACCTATGAGAGTTGATGAAACCATCGCTCTTGCAGCCATCATGCAGGCAGTTACTGTAAAATTATATAAGCTTATTCAGAAAAATCTTGGCTTCAGACAGTATCGCCGAGCATTAATGAATGAAAATAAATGGCGCGCATCAAGATACGGGATCGAAGGTAAGCTTATAGATTTCGGAAAGCAGGAAGAAGTGCCGTTCAAGGTTCTTGCTCATGAACTTGTAGCATTTGTTGAAGATGTTCTCGACGACCTTGGCAGCAGGGAAGAAGTGTATTACCTTTTCAATATTCTTGAGAATGGTACCGGTGCCGACAGACAGATAAAAGTTTTTAATGAAACCAATGACCTGAAAAAAGTAGTTGATTTCATTGTAGAGGAAACTCACATAGGACTGAATTAAATTAATTAAATTACAAAAGTTTAATAAATGCAGAAAACAGAAATTATTACCGATTTTGATAAAGATCTAACGCCTGGTGCATATAATGCGATTAACGCATGCCTCAGAATAAAGCCCGAAGAAAGAGTAACGATCATTACTGATAATGAATCACTTGAAATTGCAAGTTCGCTTGCTGCAGAAGTTAAAAAAGTTGGCTCTGAATACAGTGTAATGGTTATTGAGGACTATGCTCCGCGTCCTTTACCAAATATGCCAAAACCAATTCTTGAAGATCTTGCAAAGTCACAGGTAAGTATCTTCGCAGCTATTGCTCATACAGGTGAGTTGAACTCACGCAAAGATATGACTGAAGTTGTTAATGCGAACAGAATTCGTCATGCTCACATGGTGAATATTTCAAAGCAGATCATGAAAGAGGGTATGCGCGCAGATTATGCAAAAGTAGATGAGATATCAGTTAGGCTTATTGACCTTGCAAGAAAAGCAAAGCAGATCGTTCTGAAATCTGATAACGGAACAGATATAGTTGCAGATTTTGTACCTGAATTAAAATGGCTTAAGACAAGTGGAATTATTTCAGCCGACAAATGGGGCAATCTTCCCGGCGGTGAAATATTTACTTCGCCTAAAAATGTGAATGGAGTATTTGTGGTTGATGGAGTTGTCGGTGACTATCTATGTGCGAAATATGGTGACCTATTAAAAACTCCTTTGACTATTGAAATTGAAAATGCCCGTATAACAAAAATGTTCTGTAAGAATACTGAACTGCTTGAAGAGTTTACTGCATATACAATGACAGATGAAAACAGTAACCGTGTAGGTGAATTTGCTATCGGAACTAACATAGCATGCACTCATGTAATAGGAAATATATTGCAGGATGAAAAGCTTCCAACAAACCACATGGCATTTGGTCATCCGTACTCTGAACACACCGGTGCTGACTGGAAATCCACTACACATATTGACTGCGTAAGCATTAAGAACAGCATTTGGTTCGATGGCAAGCAGGTAATGGAAAAAGGAAAGTTTCTGATTTAAGAAATAATAAAGATCGTCATTCCGGAGTTTATCCCCGAATGCTTTTATCGGGGAAAAGCAAGAATCCCGGAAATGGTAGTTAAACATTAACCCTATGCTTTAGCCTGGGGTTTTGAAGAATAAAATCCTGGGCTTTAGCCCTGACAAACCGAATCAACCCATGATAAAACACCTCCGCGAAAACTACAACAAAAACTGGACAGAAGAAAAATACAACGAATACACTCACTACCTTAATAATTATTTTGATTTTCCTATAGACTTCCGCCTTTCGGAAACACCTGTTTTCTTTCCAAAAGAGTTTAAAGCTGAACTACGCGCTGCAGTTAAAGACATTCTTGATTTTCTCAAGTCAGACAAATTCAAACAGATATCTAAAAAAGCAATTCCTCCCGGACTTGAAGTTCCGAACGAAGACGCACATACTAATTTATTAGCGATAGACTTTGCAGTCTGCAAGGATGAGAATGGAAAATTAATTCCTCAGCTTATCGAGCTTCAAGGATTTGCATCTTTATATTGCTACCAGGAAATGCTTAGTCTGGCATTCAGAAAGCATTTTGATATTCCCGATACTGTCACTCATTTTTTCAGTGGGCTTGATCACGATTCTTATATAGAAGTTTTAAAGAAAACATTTCTCGGTGATTGCAAGCCCGAGAATGTTATTCTTCTTGAGATAGAACCTGAGAAGCAAAAGACCCGCGTCGATTTTGCTGCAACTGAAAAATGGATCGGCATTCGTGCTGTCTGTTTAACAAAGATCACAAAAGAAGGTAAGCAGTTATTTTACGACCGGGATGGAAAGAAGACCCGCATCGAAAGAATTTACAACCGGGTTATTTACGATGAATTAAAGAAACGCCCCGATCTAAAGTATAATTTCAAGATCAGTGAAGATCTTGATGTGCAGTGGGTTGCTCATCCGAACTGGTTCTTTAAGATCAGCAAATATCTGCTTCCCTATATAAAAAGCAAGTATGCTCCTGACAGCCGCTTTGTCAGCGAGATAGAAACATTTCCAACCGACCTCGAAAATTATGTACTTAAGCCCCTCTTCTCATTTGCAGGGGTAGGTGTAAAGTTCGACCTTACCAAAGAAGACCTTGAAGCAATTCCTGAAAATGAAAAAGCCAATTTTGTCCTTCAAAAAAAAATTGAATACACACCCGTTGTCCAAACCCTTGACGAGCCTGCAAAAGCTGAGATCCGTATATTATGTGTGTGGAACGGCGATGAAGAGCCAATGCCTGTTATAAACCTTATCCGAATGAGCAAAGGAAAAATGATGGGAGTCGATTTCAACAAAGGCAAAACCTGGACAGGTTCATCTGTTGGATACTTCGAAAAAGATTAAAAAAATTGTTAGAATTTTACCAGACAAATTTTCAAACCTTGCAGGACAATACTTGTTATTATGAAAAAACTCTTTCTGCTCATATTTTTACTTTCTACATTCTCTATATCTGTTAATTCTTCTTTCGGTCAGGCTAAAAAATCAAGAACTACAATTTGGGATAGTTTAACAACTTACTCTAGTGATTATTATGAGCTTCAAGTTCCTTTTGAGTGGCGTCACTTACCTCCAGGATCTGAACTGGAACATTATTTTGAAGCAAGTGGTCTTGCATATCCGATAGAATTAAATGGTTCACCAATTATTCTTGTATTATTCGTTATGAAAGTTGATAAGAGCTATGCTTCATTGGAACAAGCAAAAGATAACTGGCTGGCTGGTTATCATGATAATCCGGACAGGGTATTTCCGGAAGGATTTACTGACGGAGCAGAAAAATTCAATTTGCCTTCTGGTCAGGACGCATACTTTTTAAACACCAGGTTCTATAGAAAATCAAAAGAACTTAATCAAAGCAGGTTTGACCTTCTAATGTATTCTGAAAAAGCAAATGCATATTATTGTTACGGGGTTACGGTTCAATATGCGGATTATGCAGATAATGGATATGAATTTGAAACGAACATGAGGCTGCCTCTTTTCGCTAAAGTAATTTTTAAACATTTCAAGCTTCTGTAAAGAGTGTAACTTCGTATTCCTTGAAATACATTTTAATATTATGGCATTCACATTTGCATTTAAGCACTTTTATAGAAGTATTTATGATCATATTCTCCTTATTAAATCTTCCTACTGAGAAACAGAAAAATTTTAGGTGATCCATAGTTCATTATTGGTTAATTGTAATTATAATTGAGTCAGTTCTTACGGTTATAAAGCTTTCTACTGGATGGAATGCGAACTACAGTGATCTTATAGTCACATTCATTTCAAGTAGTTTGCTAGGATTAGTTATAACATCACTTTTATTCAGAAAAAGGATTGAAATAGACATAACTAACTCCTAATTTTAATTAATAATATTACTTAATTCCGCAAATCAATTTTAATGAACTATTACATAAAATGTTTTAAGAATTATGTTAATTTTAAAGGTCGTGCAAGCAGAAAAGAATTTTGGTGGTTTTCTTTAATAGATATTATTTTAATTGTTGTAACAATCACAGGAGACAATTTGCTTAATATTACAGTAAAAGAATTGCCATATGGATATTTATTCTTATTATATTCTTATGCTCTCCTACTTCCTCGGTTGGCTGTCACAATAAGAAGATTGCATGATACTAATAAAAGTGGATTATTTGTCTTAATAATATTTGTCCCGCTTGTTGGTTCAATTTGGTTTTTAATACTAATGCTTCGGAGAGGGGATGAAGGAGATAACGATTTTGGGTCTGATCCATATGAAATAGAATCACAATTCAAATCCGGTAATGTCAACATTATGGTTTCAGACATACCAAATGCAATTAAGTTTTATACAGAATCTTTAGGCTTAAAGTTGAAACGGAATTACAACAATCACTGGGCTAAAATAGAAGGTCCTGGAATTACAATCGGTCTTCTTCTAAGAGGAAATGAGACAATAACGGGTGACAGCATTTCAATAACTTTTGAAGTTGCTAATATAGAAAAGAGTATTGCCGAGCTGGAGATAAAAGGTATTAAATTCCTTCCGAATGAGGATGAAATGATAAAGTTAGCTTTTTTTACTGATCCTGATAATAATCCGCTTTATCTTGTGGAGAATAAATGATATTATTTTTTCGAGATCAAACGACTTCTGCAAAGTGATGTAAAATTTCAAGTAACTATTGATAAGATTCATCTATGGTTATCAAAAATATCTTTTAATTTTTTCCTCCTTTATCCATTTTTATACATAGAGAAATTTCAACTTCCTAAAAATGAAATCCGGCTTCTCCAAGGTTAATGGTATGAAATTGTACTTCGAAATTCATGGCGAAGAACATTTAGAAAGTACACCATTGGTGCTTATCCATGGTGGCGGTTCAACAATACAAACAAACTTCGGAAAAATACTTCCATTTCTTGCAAAGACAAGAAAAGTAATTGCGGTTGAAATGCAGGCTCATGGAAGAACTGAAGACAGAGAAACTCCTTCATCCTTTGAACAGGATGCAGATGATGCTGCACAACTTTTGGAGAATCTGAAAATTACAAAAGCAGACTTCCTTGGTTTCAGCAACGGAGGAAGCGATGTTATT
This sequence comes from Ignavibacteria bacterium, assembly GCA_038230595.1. GTDB lineage: Bacteria > Bacteroidota > Ignavibacteria > Tepidaquicellales > Tepidaquicellaceae > JBBRMY01. The sequence goes on along the minus strand of JBBRMY010000010.1, from coordinate 19,226 downwards.
CAGGTTGCGATCCGTCATCCTGAATTAGTCAACAAGCTTATAGTGGCATCAGCCTTTTATAAAAGAGAAGGACTTTTTAAGGGATTCTTTGAAGGTATGCATCAGGCTTCAATAGAAAATATGCCGGCATTCCTGAAAAATGCATACCTGAGAGAGATGGAAGAATTTATTTCAGAAACTGAAACTGATAAAGCGCGTATAGAAAAGTTAGCAGGAGAAAGACTTACGAAAATGTTTATCCGTGACAAAAACAGAATGATTGAATTTAAAGACTGGAAAGACGAGGATCTGAAGTCCATAGCAGCACCAACGCTTATAATTTCCGGAGATAGAGATGTCGCTACTCTGGAACACACAGTAAAAATGTCGCAGCTTATACCCGATTGCCGCTTAGCAATCATCCTCGGCGGACATGGTGATTATTTAGGTGAAATAACAACTTTGAAAAATGGAAAGTGGGAACAGGAATGGGTAGTGAATTTGATAGAGGAATTTCTGAATTTCAAAGATTAATATATCGGCAATTATAAAATTTAAATCTTATTATGTCAAACTTCAAAGGCAGTAACGTCACAATCATGGTTTCAGACATGACTAACGCAATTAAGTTTTATACAGAATCCTTAGGCTTAAAGCTGAAAGTGAATTATGATAATCATTGGGCAGAGATAGAAGGTCCCGGTATTACGATCGGACTGCATCCAAAAGGAAAAGATATTAAAGTTGGGGATAGCTTATCTATCGCATTTGAAGTAACAAATATGGAAGAGAGCATTGCCGAACTTGAAAAGAAAGGAATCAAATTTCATCCGCATGATGATGAAATGGTTAAGCTTGCTTTTTTTACAGACCTTGATAATAATCCGCTTTATCTGGTAGAAAACAAATAATCACTTTTTTCCTTAACATAAACTAAAATTCTTATGGAAGAGAACCTCGAAAAGATCCGCGACATCCAGAAAGAAACATGGAATAAATTCTCACCCGGCTGGAAAAAATGGGACCACCTTACAATGGATTTCCTTAAGCCTATGGGTGATAAGATCATCAGTCTTATAAAACCGAAGGATAAAGAAGTTATCCTTGATATAGCTGCCGGAACAGGAGAACCCGGTTTAACAATTGCTTCAATGATACCAAATGGAAAAGTTGTCATTACTGATCTTGCCGATGGTATGCTTGAAGTTGCAAAAGAAAATGCTTTAAAGAAAAACCTGAAGAATGTAGAGACAAAAACCTGTGATGTTTGTGAACTGCCGTTCGATGACAATACTTTTGATGCAATTAGCTGCAGAATGGGATTTATGTTTTTTCCTGATATGCTTCTTGCCGCAAAAGAAATGGTAAGGGTCTTAAAGCCGGGAGGTCGGATAGCAGCATCTGTATGGGATGGACCGGAAAAGAATTTTTGGGTTGCTGCAGCTATGGGAACTATAAAGAAATATGTAGATATTCCAGTTCCGCCTCCGGGGGCTCCGGGAATGTTCCGATGCTCTGCAAAAGGATGCATGTCTGATATATTTAAACAAGCCGGATTAAAGAATATTTCTGAAACAGAAGTTGAGAGTAAGCTGAATGCCGGCACAACTGATGTTTACTGGACTATGACAACAGAAGTTGCTGCCCCGGTTGTAGGTGGATTAAGCAAAGCTGATGATGCAACTAAGGAAAAAATTAAAAAGGAAGTCATAGATCTTATTCTTCAGAAATACCCAGAAGGGAAAGTTAATATTGATGCTTATTCAACTGTAATTTATGGTGAAAAGTGAGAAGTTAACATATGATAGTCTGATATGACAACTTATATCGGTATTTCTATGTGTTGTTCCTCTCATAGCATTGCTCCTAATTAGTATAGATGAATAATAAATCCAATAAAGCATCTTTCATTACTTTACTAGTTTGTTCAACTCACTATGCAAACGTTAAACCAGTAAACTATGACCACGGAAAGAATCGAGGTCGAAAATAAAAAGATAAGCATAAGTATTTTTAATATTCTGCTGCCAATTTTTTTATTAAATGTATTAATGATAATTGCATTAATAAACTTTCCTGTGATCATAGAAAACTCCAAAGAGAATGTCATTGTGGTCTTTGCTGCAATAATTATTTATATTTTTCTTTGGATACTTCTCAAACCTGACAAGTATTCTAAAAACGGCGGCTTATTAATTGGTTTATTATTTATTATTAATATTTCGGTTGAAGATTTTATTAATTGGCAGACAAAAACATTTAATTTAATTTCAACCCTGTCAATGATGTTTCTGATATTTATTTCTTTTTCAATAATAAGCGTAATGAGAACATTACACACTCATAACATTATCAAAGGAATTAAAAGTAGTTTTGTTAGCGCACTTTTGGGAACTACTATTGCTCTTTGTTTCGGTTTTTCAATAATTTATTTGTTCCCCCAAAGAATGGCTTTTATTCTTAAGAATGATCCCGGATTTAAAGACTATAATTCCCCAATATCATTCGCATTTTTGAATGCATTTGATAATGCTTCAAATCATGTTATTGCAGCTCCCATTATTTCAATTATAATGGGTGCATTAGGCGGTGTTATTGCATTATTAATTTTGAGAAGGCGAAATTCTTAAAGTAAATAAAATGAGTGGAATTAGATTATGCTTTCCCGCTTTATCGCAACAGCTTTAGATCAAGAAGAAAAAAATACCCTCCATGACAGATCTAAAAATTGTTCTGTTATAAATTAAGTACCGAGTAAAATTTGGGGTGCAGTTTTCTTAGTTCCTATTTTGACCCAAAAAGTGACCCGGGTAAGTAAAAGAAAATTTAAAATAAAATTATTCCCACTTAAACACTCTCGAAGCAATAAAATAATTTACAACTCCCCATGCGAGAAGTATAAGTATATCTATGTAAACATCTCCGAGGCTAGCGCCTTCAAAAGAAACATTTCTCAAAGCTTCATTCAGATATGTCAGTGGTAATGCATGACTGACAGGCTGCAGCCATGAAGGGAAATTGTTTATAGGAAAGAATGTTCCGGCAAGTAAGAACTGCGGTAATGTTATAAGGTTTGCGATCGCAGGTACTGAATTCTCATTTTTCGCAATTCCTGAAACTATAAATCCAAAGCCAAGAAAGACCATTAATGCTAATGTAGAGAGCACCATTATGTTCAGAAATGTCACCATTCCATTTATCAGCGTAAATCCAAAAAGAAAATGACCAATGAGAACAATTATAACTGCGCTCATTAAAGAAAATATAAGCCTGCTAAGACCTTCACCTACAACTATATAAATTCTTTTAATTGGTGTTGCGTAAAATCTTTTCAAAACTAATGTCTGCCTCAGGCTGAGAAATGTAAAAGCTGTCCCGAAAACTCCTGCACTTAACAACGAAAATCCTAATTGACCCGGAAGTATGAAATCTATAGTTTTATATTTTCTTCCTTCAACAATTTCTTCTTTAAGCTGTATTGCATCGGTGTTAACTTTGTTACTAAGCTTGTTCTGTCCTTCTATTACATCCTTAAGAATAAATTTTACGATCTCGCCTCTTTGAACTGAAGCTGATGAAGTTGAAACATTTACTACATATGAATTTCCTGACTTTTGTATGCTTATTAAGCCATCGAGGTTTCCTTTTGAAAGCTCTTTACGAACATCTTTATCACTTAAATTATTGTCTATTCTGAGGGCAGGTATTTTTTTTATAGTTTCATAGATCGGATTATTAATATCAGATGACTTGTCAATAGCTACATCTACTCCATAACTTCCCCCGCCGATAAAACCAAATACAATTATGAAAATAAGAGGAAAAAGCAGATTAAAAACTACGGCAGAAGGGTTTCTGAAAATCGACCGCAATGATCCTTTGGTTATTGCAAGCATTGCTTTTAACTGACTATGTGGCATAAAACTTTTTAGTTTACTGTAAATTAATTACTCTTTTAATTCTCTTCCTGTAAGATTAAGGAATACATCTTCAAGAGTTGCCTGTTTTACTTCTTTCTTTCGCTCAAATCCTGTTCTTACCAGCTCATCAATCAAGTTATCAGGAGTATCCATTTTTATGATCTTTCCGTTATCCATAATTCCTATTCTATCGCAAAGTATTTCTGCTTCATCCATGTAATGAGTTGTAATAAGAATAGTTGTTCCTTTTTTTCTTATATCCTGAATAAGATCCCATAAATTTCGTCTTGCCTGGGGATCCAGCCCGGTGGTCGGCTCATCAAGAAAAATTACTTTAGGAGAATTAATTAAAGTAGTGCAGATCGAAAATCTCTGCTTCTGTCCACCTGAAAGTTCTTTGTATTTTGCCTTAGCTTTTTCGGTAAGATCAACAAGCTTCAGTATCTCCATTCTATCAACTTTCACATTGTATAGTCCTGCAAAAAGTTCGAGAAGTTCAAGCAAGGTAAGGCTTGGATAAAAGCCTGCAGACTGAAGCTGAACCCCAATTATCTGCTTAATAATATCAGGATCTTTGTCGAGTGAGTGACCATCAATAATTACTTCTCCGCTTGTTTTTTCGCGAAGAGTTTCCATGATCTCAAGTGTTGTAGTTTTACCCGCACCATTTGGTCCAAGCAAACCGAATATTTCACCTTCTTTAACTTCAAAGCTGATACCTCTTACTGCTTCAACAGTTTCATAATTCTTTACGAGATCTTTTACTACGATCATATTTTTTGTATCAAACATAAAAAAATGGTTAAGCTTGAGGCTTAACCATGAAAATACTTAAATCAGATATTAAAATTGAGTTTAAAAATTACTTATAATAATCATCCTCATATCCCTCAAAATTTCCGGTCTGTGTAAACATACTTCCAACCATATCTTTGTATGCGATCATAGAATCAAATTCTTCCTTTGCAACCTTGGAATTTTGATGAAGTCCGTCAATAACAAATTCCATAAGCGATGCCAATTCATATTCTGACTCATAAAACTGAGGATATTTTTTTACAAACTTTTCAAGACCGTCAACTTTTTTCAGTTCATTAAAATATTCCTTGAACGTCATATCATCTTCGATCATTATCTTTCCTCCGAACTGGAACCATTCAATTATATCGGAGTAATGAGTCTTTAATTCCTTGTCTTTTTTACTCTGTCTTTGTAAAGGATCCGGAAAATATTTTTTAAATATTTCTCTTATAGCTTTTGATATCAATGCCTTTGATACTTTAACAGAACCTTCCTGCTCGCCTTCAAAAACAAGTTCCATTTTACCGGTCATTCCCGGAATGATAGCATTTATATCAGACATTCTTATCGATACTTCTTCATCGTTCTGGATCGCTCTTCGTTCAGCATTACTTACAAGATTTTCCATAGCAGAAATTGTCAGCCTTGCGCTAACACCAGATTTCTGATCAACAAATTCACTGACTCTTGCCTGAAAGGCAGCCATCTCTATTATCTCTTTAAAGTAATAGGGTATAGAAGTCTTAGTTGCCGATCTTTTTGTCCATGAGAAATTATCTGTGATCTCAATTCCATCCTGCAGATTTTTAGGATAGTGTGTTACGATCTGAGAATCGATCCTGTCTTTTAATGGAGTAATAATATTTCCTCTGTTAGTATAATCTTCAGGGTTTGCAGTGAATACCATTAGTACATCCAATGGAATTCTGATATTAAAGCCTCTTATCTGGATATCTTTTTCCTGCATTATATTCAAAAGCCCTACCTGAATTCTTGGCTGAAGATCCGGAAGCTCATTAATAACAAATACTCCGCGGTTAGTTCTCGGAATTATACCAAAATGAATTGCGCCTTCATGTGAATAATTCAGCTTCTGTGTTGCAGCTTTGATCGGATCAATATCTCCGATAAGATCTGCAATATTCACATCAGGAGTTGCGAGCTTTTCTCCATATCTGGCTTTGCGTCCGATCCATTCTATAGGTGTTTCATCACCTTTTTCTAAAATCAGGTCTAAAGCGAATTTAGATATCGGCTTGAAAGGATCATCATTAATTTCTGAGCCTGAAACGATGGGAATATATTCATCAAGAAGTAATGGAATCATTCTCGCGATCTTGGTTTTTGCCTGTCCCCGAAGTCCGAGCAGAATTATATCGTGTTTGGCAAGAAGAGAGTTCATCAAAGAAGGTATTACAGTTTTATCATATCCTACAATACCGTCAAATATTCTGTCTTTGTTTTTTATTTTTTCAACAAGGTTTTTTCTGATCTCATCTTTTACAGACAAAGATATATATCCGGAGCTTTTTAAGGCTCCTAATGTTTTTATTTTTTTATGATCCATTAATACGATTTATTAAGAGTGGTTTAATACTATAACAGTACAGTATCTATATTAATTCTGCTTTATCCGTTGTATTGAATATAATTGTTCAGCATTTCGATCTTTTCATCTTTAGCCTGCATATCATGATACATCAGGTCGCGGATAGAAACGATCCCTGTCATTTGCTGCCCTTCTACAACAGGAATATGCCGGATATTCTCCTGCTTCATTATCTGAAGAGCATATTCAACCGTGTCGTGAGATTCTATTACAATAACCTTACTTGTCATTACAGTATCGATAAGCTCAGTAAGATCAACATTTTTTGCAATACATCTTCTCAAAAGATCTCTTTCAGAGAAAATTCCGGCAAGCTTGTTTCCATCTTTTAAAACAGGAACTGCACCTACATTATGAATATCCATAAATTTCACAACATCTTTAATGGTCATTCCGGATTTAACAAAATGAACTCTGGATTCTTTAAGAATATCTTTAAGTGTTGCCATATAATTAACCTCCTTATTTCTGAAAGTTAGAAAATTAGAACTAAACTTACAAACTAAGAATCAAAGCAATATTTCCCAATATAATGCTTGGGGAACATAAAAATAACAGTATTATAGCAGAAAACTATAAAATGTATTGTTTTGCGAAGTTAATGCGCTTGTCTAAAGATGGATGAGAGTGAAATAAGAACTCGAGTATCTTATTAGGCTTTTTATCTGCAAGATTCTGATCTGCAAGCTTTTCCATTGCAGAAATAAATGAAGCTTTGTTCTTGGTTGTTTCCAATGCATAAGTATCAGCCTCCCATTCATATTTTCTTGATTGAATATTTGAAAGCGGAGAAGTGATTATCCCATACAGACTTAATAAAATAAACATTAGTGGCAATGCAGCCAATTCGAATCTTGAATTTAAATGAAATACCGGAAGAAGAATATCATATAGCTTTGATGTTAGAAATAATCCTGCAAATGTAAGTACAGTTGACAAGACCATCATTTTTACAATATGATTCTTAGTGTAATGTCCCATTTCGTGAGCAAAGACGATCTCTATTTCTTCATCATTGAATTTATCGATCAAAGTGTCACCTAGTATAATTCTTTTTGTTTTACCCAGACCTGTAAAAGCCGCATTCGCCTTTTTGGTATTCTTACTCATATCGAAAGTAAAGATACCCTTAATTTTTACACCGGCATGAAGGCATAGATCAAGCAGCTTTTTCTTCAAAGATTCATTTTCTATTTCTTTGAACTTATAAAAGATTGGCATTATTAAAACAGGAGCAAGCTGACCTAATATTACACTGAAAAAGAACATTACTATTCCAAGTATAAGCCACCAGTTATCACCGGTATTTTTTAGTATATAAAAAAAAGCAAACAAAACAGGAATGCCAATAACTGCAGAAAGCGCAAGACCTTTTAAGTTTTCGAGAAAATATCCTGAAATAGTCTGGTTTGATAATCCATACTTATGCTCTAGAATATAGGAAGAATAAAAGCTTAATGGTGAAACAAGAATAAACTCAGGAATGCTTATAAGAAGAATAAAAATAAGAAGAGCAATATAATCATTTCCGGTTAAGGAATGAGCATATTGCTCTAAAAGTTTCGTTGTACCGGTAAATATCATCGTCAGAAATATTACAAAAAATAAGATCGTTTCTGAAAATGAAATTATATTTTTAATTTTCGAATACTTTTTCGCATCTTTTTCATCGTGTGTCTTAATATCAGTATTCATTAGTATCTTTAAAATACAAGCACAGAAATTGCAATATAGATGAACCAGATCCCAAAAACTAAAATTGCCGATTTAGAAGTAGGTATCTTTCCTATTTTAGCGAGTCCGATCATAATTACAATATGTTCCCAGATAGTGAACAGGTCGATCTTTGATACCAGAGCAAAAACCTTTGGTCCAACCATTTCCTCTTTTAAAACGAGAGCAAGTCCCGGCGAGACCATGGTTCCCATGACGACCGAAAGAACGATGCCGAGTATTCCTCCTATAGCAGCAATAATATATGCAAGCCCGACTACATTTAGAATATTAGAAAAGACAAAATCCGCCTTAAATATTTTTAACCCTATCAGGTAAAAGACCGATGGAACAAAAAGAAGAATAAATGGACCAACAAGAGCTCCGCCAAAGCCAATAAGCTTAAAGAACATTCCTTTCGGATCCATGAACTTCGCACTTTGCTCAACTGCTTTTTCTTTATCGGCAGCACTCATTTCTCCTTTCTTTACTTTCTCATCCATCTGCTTTTCCATCTTTTGCTTCTGCTTATCCATCACGCTGCTCATCAGTTCATTATTTGACATGAAGATGAACGAGCCTATAAGTCCAAGTACTACACCGATCAATATCGGAAGGATCCAGTAATTTCTTCCTTCTGTTTTTGCAACTTCTTCATAAGTGTTTGAGGGCTCTGTTATTACACCGATCATTGCATCGGTTTTGGAAATAACTTCATTATCAGGAATAATATTATCTTCCCCGTTAAAGCCTGAATTAGGATTCTCTTCCATTTTTTTGTTTGAAGGTTTGAATTGTATACGTATTATTCAAAATTAAGTTAATTAAATCTAATCTAACATATAAAAATATATAGGAATAACTGCTACTTATAAAGGTTATTTTTCTTTATATATTCGTCTACTTCAGGTTTTACAAGGTATTTTATTGATTTATTGTTCTGAACATATTCTCTGATCATCGATGATGAAATTTCAAGCATTGGAATGCTGAGATATTTTACTCGATTTGAAAAATCAGGGGATACGTCCTGTACCAGATTATCCGGTCTGTTTACAACTACAACTTCTGACAGCAGAAAAAGCTTATTAGGATCTTTCCATTTGTGAAGGGTTATTAGATTATCTATACCAAGTATGAGATATAATTTTACAAAATCATCTTTGTATTTTTCTTTAAGCCTTATCAGTGTATCTACAGTATAAGATCGGACATCCGGCTTATTCATTTCTATATCCGAAACTTCGAAATTCGGATCATCTCCGAAAGCAAGGCTTGCCATTTTAAATCTATGCTCGGCGGAAACTGAATTATCCTTTAAAGGCGGGTTACCGGAAGGTATAAAAATTATTTTATCCAGGTGCATCTGCTCTCTGACATCATCGGCAACTATTGAATGAGCAATATGCGGGGGATTGAAAGTTCCTCCGAAGATTCCATAGCGTTTCATATTCTGTTTTCTCCGGATAAGTTTATCAATTCCATTAACGGATTATAAACATCATCGATTGTAATTTCTTTCAGGCATTTTAGAGTGCCTGTATGACAAATGAAAGTTCCGTTCTTCCAGTATTTTGTATTCTTTGTGTCAATAGATGTTTCAGGAGTATAACAGGGACTGCATTCAACATTTTTAAAAACATATTTATGATGGTCAGGCCTGTGTGAAGTTGGAGCAACAAGAGAAGGATCTGACGGTCCGAACAATGCAAGTGTTTTTATTCCAAAAGCTGCTGCAATATGTAATGGTCCTGTATCACCGGAAACGAACACGTCGCATGCCGAGATATAGTCAAATGTTATCTCAGTTTTAGTAACCTGATCAGAATTTTTCACATCACTTATTTTTTCATCTGCCTTAGTCCCTTCAAATAAAACTATATGAATATTATCCTGATTTTTAAATTTTTCAATCAGCTTAAAATATTTATTGAGATCCCATCTTTTAATATTCATTTGCGTACCTGGATTTGTACCACCAAAAGGAAATATTCCTATTACAGTTTTTTCATTGGGGATATTGTTCTCTGATCTAAGCTGAAAAATGTTTTTCTTTTGAATGAGAGAAGGAAATTTTTCAGCAGTTTTAACTCCACTTTCCTCAAGTATTTTTAAGTATCGATCTGTTTCCTTCAATTTAAAATTAAATTTCGCAGGTAAATTTACATAGGCTGTATCTTTAAATCCCATCCGGTTTCTTATACCCGAGAGCATTAACAGTCGTCCAAAAAAATTATTTCTGTGTGCAAGAAATCCAAGATCAAACTTTTCTTTTCTAAGTCTGATAAGAGTTTTAATTGTACCTGCAATTTTTCTTAATACTGTTTCTTCGAATGGCGCATTAAAAAGAATTATTTCATCAATATTGTCAACGTATTCCATCAGCGGCTTTACCCAGTCTGAAATAAGTATGGAAATATGTGCAGTTGGAAAAGCTTTTCTCAATGAATTAATAACCGGAGTGACAAAAACAATATCTCCAAGGCAGCAAAGCTTAACAATTAATATTTTTTTTACATTCTCAGGCTTCATTTTGCCTGCAATTTTGATTTAGGAAGAAATATCAACCGGAAGATCCTGAAATATAATGGATTGAACCTTGTAATAAAAAAAACAAAAAACTTGATGCCAAGATAAATTCTTAGCATTATATTCTGCATTAACCCAAGATGAATTGAATAGTATAGCAGTTGCGATCTTTTTGCAAAGTAATAAGTGCCTGAATAAAAATTTTTGTTCGTGTTCTCACCTTTGTGATGGATGATCTTTGTAAAAGGGAAAAAGAAAACCGGAAGTCCGGATTCTCTTAATCTCTTGCAAAGGTCTGTATCTTCATAGTAGAGAAAATACCTTTCATCCCAGCCTTTGATCTTTTCAAAAACGCTTTTCTGCATAAATAATGCAGCTCCGGTTACCCAGTCTACAAATCTTACTTCATTGTAACTGTATTCTTTTTCAAGTATGAAATCCATGTCCTTTTCATAAAACTTCTCTTCTTCGTGCTTATTCTTTATTTCACCATTGAAATCCAGTTCATTCCCAAAAGAAAGCTGAAATGAGCCATCAGGATTATAAAGTTTAAGTCCGACAGCTCCGAATTTCGTTTTCTCAAACTCAGGAATAAGTCTGACGAAAGGATCAGTTTTAAGCTCTGTATCCGGATTTAAAAATAAAAGATATTCGCCATTTGAATTACGGGCTCCGAGATTGTTTCCATTTGAAAAACCATAATTACCATTAACTACAACCTTTAAGTTCGAATACTCATTTTCAAAAAAACTGATATCCTCCTCTGCAGAATTATTAATGAGGATCACTTCAAACGGATATGAAGAAACTTTATGATAAATTGATTCAACGCACTTTTTTAAAAGATCAAGCTGAAAGTAATTTATTATTATGATGGATATCAATTGATATAGAATGTTTGATCGTAATAAAAGAGTATGACTTTAACTATACTGAAAATGTCCATAGCTAAAAATATACCTGCAACTAGGTATGGGATCGACTTATATTTTCCGAATACAGAGATCGATTTTATCATAGAAACGGATCCGGCTATAAGCAAAACACTTAAAATTGATATCACCGGAAACAAAAACCTTCCCTGAAACTGACTGTACATTGTATTATAATATACAATTCCCGCAAAACAAAAAGCAAACAACAATAGTGCAAATAAGAACTCTTTTTTAATTATTAGGAATGAATACTTTTTAATAAGCCCTGCGATTGAAAAAATGAAAAAGAAAAAATAAACAAAATATGAAAAAACAGGAAGTGGCATATTCATCCACCCAAACACTCCTATGAAAGAGGCAAATAAGCCCGGGAAAAATGGATTAATAAAATACATCGAAAACAATGATTTTGGCTGAACATGGAAAGGTGCAGTTATCATTTCAGTTTTCGTGAGAAAAAATTCACCATATAAAGAATAATTTCGATAGTACCACCATCCGCTGATAAGAACAATAAATATTAAAAAAATTAAAAAATTCGAAAAAACATTTTTTAATTTGATATGGTCCTTATAAACCATTACCAAATTTATAATTATGAGTGCAGGAAAAATAAATAGAAAAGTTTTTTTCGTAATTAACCCTATTCCCAGTATAATTCCCAGACAGCAAATGACTGACTGCTTTTTTGGCTCTTTGAGATACTTTAAAATATAAAGAATCGCAAGAGCGGAGACTGTATTTGAAAGATTGTCATTGGATATCATGCTGGATATAAAGCAGAATTGTGGTAATGTAACTATAAAAAATAATGATGCTACTCTGTAAATATAATTTTCAAAAAAATACTTTGTGATCTCAAAAGAAATAATTATAGTAAATAGTCCTAACAGAACCGAAAATATTCTCAGTACATAATATGCATTCTTTGATGAACCATTGCTGAAGGGGTCATTATAAACATTATTATAAATCGGAACTCTTGTATCATAACCTCCGAATTTTGTTACTTTTTTGTTTTCAAGGATTTTAATGTCAACTGGCTTGTTGTCATTTATTAAACGAAGTAAAGATGATGACAACAAATAATACAAAGGAAACTGATGACCTTCCTTGTTTATAAATGTTTCAGGGTTGTTTTGATTTGGAAGTGAATTATTTCTTACTATGAAATCTATATAGTTGAGATGGTCAGGTTCGTCAGGGGATTCTAAAGGAGGTACAGTAAATACAATTGTTAAGCTGTATATTATAAAATATAGAAAGAGGAAATAATGAATATATTTTATGTGCTTTTTTATGATCGGTTATGATAATAATTAATATGAGCATTATATATCATCATCTGGATCTTATATCTTAATTCAGCGACTTCTCTTTCATATAATCCTTTTTTATATCCCGATAGGTGCTTTAACTGGTTTTTTCTGATGGCAAGTGTTGTTGCAGTTTTTACATAATCTTTTTGATCTACGCCAACAGGGCACCAGCCCGATTTAAATCTTCTGCTGACAAACGGTAAATAGTACATATGCTCCGCGGGTATTACACCCGCAGATGATTCTTCGTCAAGCTCCCTTCGAATGTTTTTGCTTTCCATATAAAGTGCTATCTGAAATATTGCAAAAAGAATGAAAAGATATAAAATTAAAAATAAGAAGCCTGCAATCGTTGTTTCTTCAAAGCTGACAGTGAAGTTCCACATGAAGTGCAGAAAAACAGCAAGTCCAAAGCCTGTAGGAATCAGGAAAAGCTTGTAGAATAAAGGCTTGAATTTTGCATAACCAATAAATCCGCCGAAAGTAGCCTGAGACATGCAGTGCATTACAGCAGAGAATAAAGTTCGTATAAGAACTATCATTATCCAGCTTGAAGGTGTGGTACCGTAATTCAGAAAATACATAAAATTCTCAGTCATTCCGAAACCTAATCCAATTGCTCCTCCATAAACAATTCCATCTACAGCTCCGTCAAACTTCCTGCTGTATGACATTATTATCAGGAACATTCCTTTTGTGAATTCCTCAACTAAAGGTGCAGTAACAACTGCTCCTGACAAATTGGCAACCTTATCAGGATCGTCTATATTAACAGCCCTGATAAATTCATTCAGAGGGATCTGAAAAATTATGCTGCCGATAATACCTAATACAATTGCCCCTGTTGCTCCCCAGAAAAAATTTATCAGTACCAGCCAGAAAGGCTCCCGATCATTCCTGTCCAGCCACCATATCAACATCAGGTAAAAGAACATAGGAACTACTGCGGCAACAAGTGAAGCGAGTGCTAATAATAATTCCATAGTAAATTATTCCAGTTCTATCAGAAGCTGATTTTTTTCCACAGAGGTTTTTTCTGAAATACTGATCTTTTTTATTATTCCATCCCTTGGGGATTTCAATTCGTTTTCCATTTTCATAGCCTCAAGTACAAGAAGTATATCCCCTTTTTTCACAGCATCATTCACTTTTACATTCAATTTAAGTATTATTCCGGGCATAGGAGACTTGATATTATTTTTCTGCAGATTATCTTTTTTTCCTGAAGAAAATTTGTCTATCAGAAGATCAGTTTCATTCCTGCAGATGGTCTCATACTTTTTTGAATAAAAATCTAAAGAATATGAATTTTCTTCAGGCTGGCTGTCTTCATCTGAAAGACTCACCTGATAATTCTTTCCTTCGATTCTTAAAGAAATAACATCCTTTTTTAAAAAAGAATATTCAAACTTAATTTCTTTTCCATTGAACAATATTGTGTCTTCACTTATAACTAATAGCTCTATTTCCTTTCCGTTTATTGACGCAATATATTTTCCTAAGCCAATCACTTATCTGTATGAGTTAAATTTTTTCTTCTGCCACTCAGTATTTTTGGTTTGAATAATCGGCTTACCTGATGATTGTCCCACATTATTGTTTTTAAATAATACCGAGCTTAATGCAATTGCAAGTTCTGATTCTTGGTCCAGACTTTCAGATTTTCTATTTAAAAATTCTTTTTCTATAAACTGAGTATTGTAATTTCCGGACTTAAACTCTTTGCAATTCAGCAATTCAAGCAGAAATCCAGAATTTGTTTTTATTCCTGTAATAGAATACTCATTCAGTACTCTTGACATTTTTTCAATTGCAGCTTCACGTGTTTCTGCAAAGCATATTAACTTTGAGATCATTGGATCGTAATAAACAGATATCTCATCACCTGCTTCAACTCCGGAATCTTCCCGTATCCCGTTTCCTAATATTTTTTGAATGTATCCGATCTTACCTGTAGAGGGCATGAAGTTATTATCTGAATCTTCAGCGCATATTCTGCATTCAATTGAATGTCCTTTAGGAATTATATCTTCCTGTGTGACTGAAAGCTTTTCACCGAAAGCTATTTTGAACTGTTCTTTTACAAGATCAAGACCTGTTCTTACTTCGGTTACCGGATGCTCTACCTGCAGCCGCGTGTTTACTTCGAGAAAATAAAAGTTTTTATTTTTATCCAGTATAAATTCTACAGTTCCGGCGTTAGAATAGTTTGCTTCAAGTGCGATCCTTTTTGCACACTCTCCCATTTCCTTTCTTAACTTTTCATCGAGTATAACAGACGGTGATTCTTCAATAATTTTTTGATGCCGCCTTTGCATTGAGCATTCCCGCTCTCCAAGGTGGACAACATTTCCATGTTCATCTGCAAGTATCTGAAATTCAATATGCCTGGGCTCTTCAAGATATTTTTCAATGAAAACACTATCATCACCAAAGGAAGCAAGTGACTCACTTTTCGCCTGGCGGTAAGATGATTCCAGCTCGCTTAATTCGCGAACAACTCTCATACCCTTACCTCCTCCTCCGGCTGAAGCTTTTAACAGAATTGGAAAACCGATCTGTGAGGAAACCTCAATTGCATGATTCAGATCTTTCAGCGCTCCGTGCATACCCGGAACTGTAGGAACATTTGCTTTTACCGCTATATCCTTAGCATTGGTTTTGCTTCCAAGAAATTCAATGGCAGATGATGAAGGACCGATAAATTTAATTTTATTATCTTCACAAAGCTTAGCAAAAATAGGTCTTTCTGAAAGAAAGCCATATCCGGGATGAATAGCTTCACATCCGGTTCTTTTAGCTATTTCAATTATTTTCTCACCAAGTAAATAGCTTTGTGCAGCCGGTGATGGTCCGAGATGATAAGCTTCATCTGCGATCCTTGCGAACATTGAGAACTTATCAAAATCTGAATAGACGGCAACGGTCTTAATTCCCATTTCTTTTGCAGCAGTGATAACTCTGACAGCTATTTCACCTCTGTTCGCAATTAATATCTTCTTAAACATTAAGCATCTTTATGTTCATCTTTTTTTATTTCATATGTATTACCGGAAAGATCTGTAGCTTTTTTTCGTGACATAATTACTCCGCCTACTCCCGCAATTAAAAGAAGTACTACAAAAATGTTTGAGCCAAGACTTATTGTTTTTCCTGTATAGTAAGTTTTCGGCTCGAATTTTATTTCAACTTTATGCTTACCTTTAGGAACTACAATTGATCTCAGAAGATAATCTGTTTTATATATTTCTGCCGGAGCACCGTCTATGTATGCATTCCATCCTGCAGGATAATAAATATCGCTCATCACCATTAAATTATTTCCTGATGCATTTACATCATATTCATATCCGTGAATATCAGCCTTAACCATTTTAATTGCAGCGGTTGAATCTGTTTTGTCGATGGCTTTTTTAATATCATTCTCAACAAAAGCAGTATTCTTAGGATCAAAGTTAGATTGCTTTATATCCAGAAGTATTGTATAAGGTTTTTCTACTTTAACTTCATTCACGAAAAATGCTCTTGGAAGAAATGCCTTATTCTCGTAGACAAGCATCTTGCTTCCCTTGAATGCCTGAGTATATGTTGAATCTTTTAATGGAGCATTTGATAAAATATATTTTACATTTCCTAAGCCAAGCAGCATCGGATTTGCTCCGCCTATTACGTCGAGAGCATCCTGATAAATTCTCATCTTAGCGCCCTGGTATCCATTGAACTGCTGTAATCTGTAATATGCATAATTATTAGTTGTAGAAGGCTGATTTTCCTGCATCTCAACTATCCTGTATGAATATGTATCAGCATTACTTTTTAAAATAAAATTAGTATAGTCAGTTTCATCAAACACAGCATCGGTTTGTTTTTTATCATCCCAATGAATTGTTTTACTGTTAATATTCCAAAGGTCAAAGAATGAGATCAGGATCGCTCCTATTATAAAGATCTTCATACTGATCTTTCTTTGAGTATAATAGTATGCAAGTGCCAAAACTATAAGTACAAGGATCGAATGTACTCTAAGATCACTTATGACATTTTCATATGCTATCGCCGCCCGCTGAGTAAATGCCTGACTTATCTGCTGCGCAGATGCTCCCTGCTGCTTATACTCTTGTGCCTTAGGTCCGTTTACTACTGAATCTTTATATGAATTTTCAAAGCCTACAAGAGAAATTAAAAACAGCAGTCCGCAAAACCCCATCAAACCAAAATTTACCTTCTTAAAGAATTGAGCTCTGGCAGTATCCTTTGTGCTGTCAACTATTGCCTTAATACCATAGCCGGCAAGTATCGAGAACATAAGGTCAATAAAGTTATGTATCATGACCGGAGCCCGGAAGCTTGAGAAGAACGGGAAATAGTAGAAGAATATATTGTAAACCAGAGTGAAATTCCGCCCGAATGAAAGTAGAAGAAAGAATAATGTAATTATAGTTAGAGCCTGCACGGTAAGATTCCTTCGGAAGTTCATTATCATTCCAATGATACCCAGGAAGAGAACTATTACTCCGAAATAAACAGGTGAAGTTGTAAAAGGCATTTGCCCCCAGTAAAGATTAACTTTCTGACCCTGATAATCTACATCTCCGAACCCGTAATAGTATGGCAGGAAAAAAGTGAATGTTTCTCCGGGTGAAAATGACCACCTGGTGGCATAGTCATAATCTAAAGGTGTATCCTTACTTATTTTACTGTCAACTTCCGATGCAATTGAAGGAACTCCTCTGATCGAATATTTATTGTATTCTTTCACTGACATCAGTACATCTGCATTCATTGCAACGGATATAACAGCAGCTGCAATAAAGATGATCCCTGCAGTTATAACACCCCTTATGTTTTGCTTCTTTAATAATTTATAGATAAGAATATAAGCGACATACATTCCAAGCATTAGATATGAATAAAATATCATCTGCATGTGATTTGAACCAAGCTGTATATGAAGCATTATTACCAGAAAGACTGCATCAAGAAGAAGATAAAATTTATTTTTATAGTTTTGCTCTATAAGCTTATCAACAACAAGAAGTATCAGAGGAAAGAAAGTTATCGCAAGAACTTTAGTATTATGCCCAACTACAAGCCTTTGAATCAGATCTGTAGCAAAGACCCCGGAGAGCGCAACAAACAATGCAATGAGCTTGTTCCTGATCTTGTAATTTGTATAAAAAAACAATCCTGTGCCAAATATAAAATAATAAAGCACGATCGAAAAAACGGGATTTGTCTGATTTCCTGTTATCAGATCATAGATAACACCGAACATATTTCCAAAAAGATCATAAACTCTTGGGGAAAACCCTATCAGTCCCGCAAAATTTGGCATTCCCATGAAGATATAAGGACACCATAAAGCAAATACTCCAGTCTTTTTTGCATCATCAAAAAAAGTCTTAAAGCTATCAAATGCTATATGATCACCTGACGTAAAAACCTTTCCGGAAAAGATCCCTTCTCTGAAAAAGAGCAATAGACTTAAAATTATTATACCTATATATATCCAGTTTTCAGCTTTTCCAAGATTGAAATCCTTCTCATCGGTGAAACGGGTATTGGTTTTTGATGCGCCCGTATTCAGCTGTCTGTTTCCCGGTTTTGTTTGAGTTTTTCCCATTAATTAATTAGCTTTTACAAATGTGGATAAAGATACTTTAATTAAAAAAAACATTCTAAGTATATATTACTCTTAACAATGCCCCTTGTGGTCTCCTTCGATTCTGTAGGGACAGGTCGCGACCTGTCCTTATGCATAAAATGTAATCCCTTCGTTCACAATTCTGTAGGGACAGGTCGCGACCTGTCCCTACACATAAAATATAATCCCTTTATTCACAATTCTGTAAGGACAGGTCGCAACCTTTCCCTGCACATATAATATATTACCATCTAAAGCTTCTTTATTATACCTGACAATTCTTCTGCCTCCACTTTTCTTGAGAACTGTTTGTAATATTGATTCTCTTCAGGCAGATCAAGATTTTTATTATTTTTCCATCGAACAATTAAAGTATTCAGATATGTAATTATCTCTTCTTCCATGCTTCTTTCAAAAGTTTCGCCTGCTTCAGCTTCTTTTATTATTCTAGCAATATCACTCGTTCTCTTTGTGATATTTAAGATCAGCTTTTTGGAAGCCAGATATTCATAGATCTTCCCGGGAATGACCATGTCTTCATTCTTAACTACCGGATTAATTAAAAGCAGAATTGTAGAATTGAAAAGAAATTCCACGGATTCATTATGAGACACATATCCTGTGACTTCAAGCTCGTTTTCTAATCCTTTTGCAATAATATATTTCTTAATTGTCTCTGCAAGTATTCCTACAAACCTTAATCTGAATTTTACATCAGGGTTTTGCTCTTTAATTATTTTTAATGCATTAATAAAAACATCCGGTTTATAAAAATCA
>JBBRMY010000009.1:0-41199 GCA_038230595.1 Ignavibacteria bacterium | reverse complement strand
GGTTTAATCAATAAGGAACAAAATATTAAAAATTTAGTTTTGAAATCTTGTTTTTTGTGATTTTTTTAATGAATACGGAATTTCAGTTAAATTTAGCTATACAATGTTTAATTTGTTTATTCCTGCGAATGAAGAAACGGTTCAATAATTTAAAGAAAAGGCTTCCGAAAAGGATTCCAACGATCAGATACCGAAAGGTTACCGGAGGCTTAATATCATTTTTAAGGAATAAAAGATTTCTGCTGATCGTGCAAATACTCATAATTACAGGATTTGTGAGTTATGCAGTTTATAGTGCTGTAAAATACAAGTCGCAGACGGCTGTTACTGTAGACAGCAAGTATGATAAGGTGACCACACCCGGAAGTGATACAAAAGAAATAAAGAAATCTGACCGCTATGAAGCAGCAATAAAATCTAATTCGTTTGATATATTCTATTATATTGAGGATCTCTTCCGCGGATGGAATAAATTATTTGATCTCTTTGCTTCGAATCCCGCATATAAGCAGGAAATAAAATCTATTAATCAGGATAAGCTTGAAACTATAACTGAAAGGATAAGAAAAGCGCCATACATCGGCTCATTAGGTGCGCTTCAGGGACTGGTAGATATTTACGGAGATGTAATTATAAGAGAATGCAACTATTACAAGCTTGACTGGAGACTTGTACTCGCCATCATCAGACAGGAATCTTACTTCAATGAAAATGCATTATCTCATGCTGGGGCATATGGATTTATGCAGCTTATGCCAAGAACAGGTGCCGGACTTCAAAGCCAGCTCGAGCTTCAGGATACAAAAATGCCACAGAATAATCTTATAGCAGGTATCTATTATTATGCAAGTCTTGTGTCGCAATTTTCAGATCTTGGTGAAGACAAATATAAATTTGCTCTTGCAAGCTATAATGCCGGACTTGGAAGAGTTGTCGATGCAATGACTATCACAGCTCATTTAGGAAAGGACTATCATACCTGGGATAATGTGAAAGAATCTTATCCGCTGCTTGCTTCTAAAAATGATTCATTGCATGCTACAATCTGGCCTGACAGAAAAAAGCCAACTTATGGAACTCTTGATAACTGGAAAGAGCCATACAACTATGTCGATAATATTTGGTTCTATTATCAGGCTTATAAAAAATTGATAGAAGGAAATTTACCCGAAGAAAAAGTTGTAAAGAAGAAAACAAAGAATAAAAGTAAATCAAAGAATTAACCAGGAATTAACCAGGGATTGACCTGACAGGTTATTTTCCCTGTCAGGTCGCTTATTATCGTCGGTACAATTTGGTTTCAGCTCCATTGGAAGCGACCTGTTTGCACCAAAAATTATTAATCAAATTAAAGATTAGCCGTGATCTCAGTTATACAGGATTATTTTAATAAAGTAAGAACACCTAAGCAGGCCCGGAATTTATTCCCTGTTACGAAGGATATAATTTATCTGGACTCCGCTCATTACTCACATTATTCACTTGAAGCCAGAAGAAGACTTGTCGAAGCTGTTGACGGATTTACATATACGAACGACAATTTAAGTATGATAAATTATCAGACTGCCGAACGCGTAAGAGAAAAATGTGCTAAGCTTATTCATGCAAAAACTAAAGATGTTTTTATATCATCCAATACAACTCACGGGCTGAATGTATTTGTAAATGGTATCGATCTGAAAGCAGGGGATAAGGTTGCATTCGCTGATTCAGAATTTCCGGCAGTAGTATATCCTTGGCTGAATCTTGAAAAGCTGAAAGGAATAAAATGCATTTACATACCATCTGATAACGGCAAGATAAAATTGGAAGACATTGAAAAGACTATAAAGGAAAATGATGTCAAAGTTCTAACAATCAGCTCAGTAGAATTCCTGGGATTTAGAAATGATCTTAAAGCAATAAGAAAAATATGCACTGAAAATAACTGTCTGCTCGTTGTTGATGCTATCCAGAATATCGGAGCTTGTCCTATTTATGTAGACGAAATTGAAATGGATTTCCTGTCTGCCGGCTCACAGAAATGGATGATGTCACCTGCAGGGGTCGGATTCGCCTGGATAAATCCTAAAATTAAGCATCGTGTTTCACCTACCTATCTCAGTACAGTAAATATCAAATATGATTTCACGAACTTTCTTGATTATAAGCTGGACTATGTTGACAGCGCAGTTATCTATGAGAATTCAACACTGAATGTACTTGGAATGATCGGGCTGGAAGCGGCATTAGAATTATTTTTAAATATAGGTCTTGAAAAAATATTTGACCATATTTTATCATTGCAGGATGTTCTGATTGAAGGATTGGAAGGAAGTAATTTTGAAATCGTATCCGATCTGACTCCGCTTCACAGATCAAATATTCTTATCTTCTCCCATAATGACCACTCAAAGAACGAAGGCATACAAAAAGCACTTGTCGAAAAAAAGATATTCATTGCCTTGCGCGAAGGTTTCCTAAGATTGTCTCCGCATTTGTTTAATAACGAAGAAGAAGTAAAGAAGCTGGTAGAAGAACTGAATAAATTTTAAAAATATTGTAGGGGCGGACCTGCGTGTCCGCCCTTCTCTTTATTTCCCCGAATGATTTTATCGGGGATCCAGCGCCCTAATAAATCTCCGCTGCCGCCCTTTGGTGTTTTAGTTCCGATTTATCGGAACGTCACCAACGGCCATCAGAAAGTTAACTAACGTGGTTAAATAATTGCTTTTCAAGTCCATATTCGTAATTCGTTATTGCTTTCACACCGCCAGCCCCAGCGTTATCGCCACCACCTTCCTGCAACCTGTTTCCTTTAGTACTCTCGCACACTCATTTATTGTACTTCCTGTAGTTACTATATCATCCAATATGATCACATCTTTTTCTTTAAATATATCTTTAACATTACTTGAATAATAAATTGATTCAGAATTCAGTTCAAATGCATCCATCACATTCTTCTGCCTGTCTTTATATTTTAGCTTCGTCTGTGACTTAGTATTCTTGGTCCGGATTATCAGATCATCAACAGTTTCAATTTTCGTAACTTCACTTATACCTTTACAAATATAATAACTCTGATTATATCCTCTTTCTCTGAATTTAGTCTTATGGAGCGGCACGGGAATAATGTATGCAGGTTCTAATTTATTCTTTTTAAAATATTCAATGAGGTCAAACCCAATATACTGACCAAAGAAAGTGCCAATATCATACATCCCTTTATATTTGAAATAATGTATAAGTGTCTGGAAATCATCGTCTGTTTCAAACCTGTAAAAGCTGTGAAATTTATCAGCATGAATTTTGCCGGAAGTTTCCTTGATATCTTCTGAAGTTGCTTTTTTCAGAGAAGTTAAAACCGAATTCTTAAAAAACTTCGAAGAGTCTTCGGAAGTTAATCTTTCATCAGTGACTATGCAAATGCGTGGAAAAATGAAATCTATAAGAGGGGAGAGTATTTCTTTTGTTTTTGTAAGCATTGATAAAGAAAGGGCGGACACATAGGTCTGCCCGTACAATTCATTAATGAATATTTAATGTATCAGCTTTCTGTATCTGATCCTTTTCGGTTCCATATCTCCAAGGCGTTTCTTTTTGCTTTCTTCGTAGTCGCTGTAGCCGCCTTCGAAGTATGTTACCTGTGAATCTCCTTCGAATGCAAGTATATGTGTTGCAACTCTGTCGAGGAACCATCTGTCGTGCGAGATTATAACTGCGCATCCTGCAAATGCTTCAAGTGCTTCTTCAAGTGAGCGTAACGTATTTACATCAATATCATTTGTCGGCTCATCGAGCAGAAGAACGTTTGCTTCTTCTTTCAATGTCATAGCAAGATGAAGACGATTTCTTTCTCCGCCTGATAAAGACTTCACAAGCTTGCCTTGGTCAGCCCCTGAGAAATTAAATTTTGCTACATAAGCTCTGGAATTAAAATTCTTTCCCGACATCATTACAAATTCTTCTCCGCCGGAGATTACTTCCCATACACTTTTTTCAGGATCGATAGAAGCATGCGCCTGGTCAACATACCCAAGCTTCACTGTTTCACCTACATCAAATGTACCTGTATCAGGCTTTTCACTTTCCATTATCATTCTGAAAAGAGTAGTTTTACCTGCTCCGTTGGGTCCGATTATCCCTACAATTCCGTTAGGAGGAAGCGAGAATTCAAGATTCTCATATAGTAATTTGTCGCCAAATGATTTTGAAATATTTTTTGCTTCAATAACTTTATTACCAAGACGAGGTCCGTTCGGAATAAAAAGTTCAAGCTTTTCTTCTTTTTGCTTAACGTCTTCATTCAATAGCTGGTCATATGCCTGAAGTCTTGCTTTAGATTTTGCCTGCCTTGCTTTCGGTGACATCTTTACCCATTCAAGCTCTCGTTCAAGAGTCTTTCTTCTTTTGCTTTCTGTTTTTTCTTCCATTGCTAATCTCTTAGACTTCTGATCAAGCCATGAAGAATAATTTCCTTCATAAGGAATTCCTTCACCTCTGTCTAATTCCAGAATCCATCCTGCTACATTATCAAGAAAATATCTATCGTGAGTTATAGCGATTACTGTACCTTTATACTGCTTCAAATGCTGCTCAAGCCAGTCAACTGATTCGGCATCAAGATGGTTAGTTGGCTCATCTAATAATAAAATATCGGGTTCCTGAAGAAGCAGTCTGCAAAGTGCAACTCTGCGAGCTTCACCTCCCGAGAGATTCTTCACAGGAGTATCACCATCAGGAGTCCTTAGCGCATCCATAGCACGTTCAAGTTTTGAATCCAGTTCCCATCCGCCTTTATGTTCTATAAGTTCAGTAAGAACACCTTGTCTGTCTATAAGCTTTGTCATCTGGTCATCATCCATCGGTTCTGCGAACTTCATATTTACTTCTTCATACTCTTTAAGTATGTCAGCTATTTCCTGAACGCCTTCCATTACAATTTCCTTTACGGTCTTTGTTTCGTCAAGTTTAGGATCTTGTTCAAGATATCCGATCTTATAATCTTTTGTGAAATGAACTTCTCCGTTAAAGGAAGTTTCAACACCGGCTATTATTTTTAGTAGTGTTGATTTACCCGAACCGTTAAGACCGATGATGCCGATCTTTGCTCCGTAAAAAAACGAAAGATAAATATTATTTAGAACTGTTTTGTTTGGCGGGAAAGTTTTGCTAACTCCCACCATTGAAAAAATTATTTTAGTATCTGCTGCTGCCATGAAAAGTTTTAGTTATTAATTTTATTGTTAATCTTTTTTGTAGAGACGCGATGCTCGCGTCTCACAGTTATTGCAAAATGTTTGTAGGGGCAGACCTATGTGTCTGCCCTTTTTGGGAATTACAGATCGAACCCAAACAGTATTCCGAAATAAAGCCTGACTTCCTTACCATATGTTACATCTGCGCCGCGGAATCTTTTTGTGAACTGGTCGAGCCCGTATGCAGCATTCAGAAATATGCTTGTAGGGAATACATAATATGAAAATGCCTGTAGTCTTAATTCAGCTCCTACATCTTTTTTGAAATCACTTAGTGAAGTATTATTTTCTTCCCATGCATTTCCTATATCTCCGTAAACTGAGAAATAAAGTTTATCAAGATACAGAGGAGAGATCCTGGTATCAATATGTGTAGCTAAAGGAAATCTGTAAGTCATATTTGCCGTGAACATTCTTCCGCCGCCTATAGAATAGAACGGATAACCTTTCATTCCCGGCAATCCTGAAGCGTAAAAGTTATAAAAATCTTCTACCTGAGGTCCGAAAATTGTTGCGCCTTTCAACTTGAAGGAAACTGAGTGATCCTTAAAGACAGGAAATCCTTCAAACCATTCTGCTTGAAGTTTGTGTAACTTTCTTTGCTCAAAATTTGTCGTTGTCGTTCCGTCGTCATTCACCTGAAGTTCAGGATTAAGCTTTGATGATTCATAATCGTACTCAACATCGATCTTTCTTCCCGTAGGATTAATGTCAGAATTTCTATTCGGGAAAGTATATCCATACCTGTAGAAAAATGCTACATTGCTTGCCTTAAAATATTCCTGTGATGACGATCTAACAGAAAGACCGTTCTGTGGCAATACAAAAGGATCCAGGCTGTATGCATATTTTGAGTAAGTGTATTCCAGTTTGAAATTATGATAGATATTAAAAAGCTTGAATGCCATTCCTATATCAAAAGATAAAAGATCATAGGTAATGCCGACATTAACTGTATCAACTCCCGCTATGAGATCGCCTGTAGATTTTCTTGAAACATTATATCCGTCTATATTAAAAGCAGGTGAGAACTTTAAAGTCTTTGTGAAAAAATCCTTAAGAAATGGCATGCCATTATCATATTGAAACTGCATAAAAATATCTCTTTCAAGTTTTCTGTTAATGGAAGCTCCACCGAAAATTGAATACCTGTTCATTGCTTCACTTGAAAAAACATAAACGCCCGGCTTTATTGCATCAAGAAAATTATTATCCTTTGTATAGTTATCAATTCTCAGAACTGGAACAAAGAAAAGGGAAGTGAACTGAGATTCATATGGCTTTGAAGGAAGTTTCTTTACATCCTTATCATTAAAGTTTTTCAGGTTATTCCAGCTAATGCTCGAAGCATTTGTTGAATCAAACTGAGCATATTTCTGAATTACTCTGTCTCCCGGTGTATAAGAGCCAAGAGATGAAGGAGCGACTTCATTGTAGCCGGTAATTTGCGAGATCTTAAATCCTTTTGAAGTATATTCTGAATAAACCAGGTTTCCGTTCTGATCAACATTAGGCATGAATGCTCCGCCGATAACATTTGTTATCTGCTTTACATTTTTTGTTGCCATGTCCATTGAATAAATGTTGAATATCCCGGTCTTGTTAGAAGAATAATAAATCTTCGTTCCGTCTGAATTTAGAGATGGATTTCTGTAATCAAGTCCTGTCTCATCTATAAGGTATTCAATATTGCCTGACTGGATATCTATCTGAGCCAGCTTTCGTGATTCTTCAAAAGAATAATCAAAAATTATTTTTTTACCGTCAGCAGTAAAAACAGGATTAAAAACCTGTTCACCATTATTGAAAGCAGTCAGAGGCTCATTATTTTTTCCGTCAGCATCAGCATATTGAAGATTTAATGTTCCGTCCCTGTTCACAACAAAGCAGATCAGCTTGCCGTCACGAGAATAGGCTGGTGAATAAGCTCTCTTGTTCTCTGTAAGTCTTGTTTCTTTTTTTGCTTCAACATCCCATGTGTAAAGATCATAAATAGTAGCTCCGTGAATATTAGGCGGAGAATTTCTTTTTGCAAAAATTATTTTTGATCCATCCGGTGACCATGAATAATTAGTCGCAACAGGTAAAGTAATCTGTTCAGATTTTTTTGTGGCAACATCATAAAGCATTAAAGCAGTTGTGCCATAATCAAAATCCTGGTTTGATAGATATGATATTTTTTTCCCGTCTGGTGAATAATGAGGATAATAATTTGCAAACCCTAAAGTATCAATAACTTTTCCTTTGACCACTGAAGTCCTTACATCAGCAAGCCTTTGGTCATAATCTTTTTTTAAATATGCCTTGTACTCATTGTAAACTTCAATACCGTCTTTATGAAGCGCACTTCTGAATGCTTTATCCATACTGAAGTTATCCAGCTCGCTTAAAGCCTGAGATATTTCTCTCAGCTTATCTTCTCCGAATTTATCTGAGATATATCTTACCAGCCCGAATCCTGTATTATATATCTGCTCTGCTTTTAAAGATGTAATAGATGAAAACTGTCCGATCTCATTCCATGAGAGAATATTATTATCTTCAATGCTTGATCTTAAGATCATATCACGGTTGGCATCCCAGTAATCATAAGATAGCTGCTGTCTTTGATACTGAGCTGTTCCTTCTGCATACCAGGCAGGAACTCCCACACCTGAGATAGGGTAAGAGACAATTACGTTTGGATAACCATAAAGTACATCAGGTCTTCTTTCTTTTTCGTAGTTAAGCCACTGAAGATATATAGCAGGCATGTCCCTCGAAAATTTCATTGCAGACTGTATCTGAACATCATGAGTAAATTCGTGGGTAATAACATTTCGAAGCCAGTTATGTGTACCTCGCAGGTCATAATCCAAAGGTGATGCATATATTTCGATCCTGTTGCCATAATAATCAGTCGCACCGTTTGCAATATCCGAAACATCATTTATTACAAAAATAACCTTCTCATCTGGCTTATATTTATATAATGAAGTGATAGGAACATATACTTCTTCTGCGATCTTTGCAACTGTCTGGGCAGTTCTTTCGGTACCGTTGTGATAATCAATAAGGAAATGCTGAGTTTCAATAGTAAACCAGTCTAATTCAGGATGAGGATCGAATTGTGCAAACGAATATTTCATGGGAACTAATGACGCAATTAAGCATAAAAAGACTAAGACTTTTTTGTTAATAACCATTGAATGTAAATTTATTAATAATTATAATTGATACAGCTAAATGTCAGTTAATTTAAATGTGGATTTTTAGCGGGTAGAAAATTTTTTCTATATTGTTTGTAGCTTTGATTTTTTATTTTAAGACTCTGTTAAAAACTAAAAAGCCCTATCGATTAAATTCTACGATTTGATAACTTAACACATGTGTAGTTGAAATTAAAGTCAAAGATAATATTTCAATCCACATTCCTATTTTTAATAATAGTAAATCTCTTCGCTTTTAGCAATATCACTTTTTCTCAGGGAAGAAGAGGGCTTGATCTTTTTGTTACGCCTTACAATCCTACTGATACGGGAAAAATTGTACTTGTTGATTCATTGGAGCTTTCCAGGCTTGATTCATTGAGGAGAATACCTATAGATTCCTCCGCACGGATTAAGTATTTTACCTATGAAAAAAAGTATGATTATGGCGTGAATGGTAATAATGCGCTTAATCCGCTACTTTTAGACAATTCCTCTCAGGTAACCACAACTGTTACTTTCGACTCTTTAAATAATGTTATTGTCCGCCAGCTATTCAATGGTGAAGATATCAAGGCTCCGCTTATACTTACATTGGATCAATATTTAAAGATGCGTTCTGAGCTGCGGCAGAAATCTATTTTCTCTGATATTTCATCAGAAAGATTTAAGGGTTCTACCGATGATGATCTTACAAAGCTTTTTCAGAAATTCACTAATATAACTATACCGCTTCCTTTTAAATCTGAAACAATATTCGGTCCTCCGACAATCAGTCTTAATATAAACGGAGCAATTGACATTACAGCTTCGTATCAGAATATTTCAAGTGACCAGCTTTATACAACAGCTACAACAACTGCTACTCAGAATAATATTAATTTCAAGCAGGATGTTCAGGTTACAGCTAAAGGTAAAGTAGGAGATAAGCTTACTATAGATGCAGATTATAATACTCAGAGAACTTTTGATTTTGAGAATCAGCTGAAGCTGAAGTATGAAGGTTATGCAGATGAAGTTATTCAAAAGATAGAAGCAGGAAACGTTTCTCTTGAAACAAAATCTTCTCTGATCCAATCAACTCAGGCTCTTTTCGGAGTAAGAGGAGAATTTAAGCTTGGACCACTTACCCTTGTAGGTGTTATCTCTCAGAAAAAAAGTAAGCAAGAAACTCGGGATTTTTCCGGCGGTGCATCTGACCAGGAATATACAATTCAACCTGCTAACTATTCCGATAACAATTTCTTTATAGATACTCTTTATAAAACTCCTTACAGGAAAATATTCACTGACGGTAATAACAATTACACAGATGCCAATGGTATAGATGTTTCTAATTTACAGGTCTGGGCTCAGACTGAAATTTCCACTACAAATAAAAGATTCGCAATTCTTGATATTAATCTGGGTATACATTCACTGGATTCATTAAGTGATACACTCAGCTATGTTAATACTCCTTTTATTCAAAGCAAGAGAGTAAATGGTTATTTCAGAAAATTAGATGCGAGCGAATATAGCATAAACTTGGATGCAGGTTTTGTAACTCTTAAAACAAGTGTCCCGGAAAACCAGGCAGTTGGAATAACATATCAGCTCAGAAACAATCCTACTTCAAGAGTTGGTTTAAATGATAACTCAAACTCAACAGGTCCGACTAATACTCTTATTTTAAAATTAGTTAAGTACCCCAGTGTCAGTCCGCTTGATACTCTCGCATGGGCGCAGAAAATGAAAAATATTTACCGGCTTCCAGTAAGTAATCTTTCCAGGGATGGATTCACTTTAAATGTAAATTTTTTAAATCCATCTACTAACACCGAATCTCCCTCTCTTCCCTCAGGCAGAGTTCTGTTACAGATCCTAAAGCTTGACAGGTTTGATGTTAATGGTTCAGTAGGCACAGATAATTTATTTGATTACAGGGAAGGATATACTGTTCTAAGCTCTTCGGGAGATATTATTTTTCCAAGTCTTGAACCATTTAAGGATGATATAAATGCAGTAGCTTCAGATTCAATTTATGCTTTTTCGGATATCTATACAAAAAGTAAAACCGAAGCATTAATAGCTGCCCGTAACAATCTTTATAATATTAAGGGAAAAGCCAGAGGTACAGCCGGTATAAGCAACAATATAAGTCTTGGATTCAATATTGTTCAGGGCTCTGTTGAAGTCAGGATCGGAAATGTTAAATTAGATCCGAATGTAGATTATTCTGTTGATTATTCCACAGGTACAGTCGTGATTAAAAGTGCAAGTGCTTTAGCTTCAAAAGACCTTAAGATCTCTTATGAAACAAATGAGCTTTTGCAGATCGCTTCAAAAACATTGCTTGGGGTAAGAGGGGATTACAAGATAAATGACAAAACTTCCTTCGGATTCACATTTATGAATCTTAAGCAGGAAACTTTAAATGACAAAGTAAGAATTGGTGAAGAGCCGACAAACAATTCTATGTTCGGTGTTGATTTTACTACAGAGTTTAAATCCAAATTCCTTACAAAGATTGTTAATCTGCTTCCGGGGTACTCTACTAAAGAAGAATCAAGCTTCATTCTTAAAACTGAAGCTGCTTTAATTAATAACGATCCTAATACGAGAAAAAGTCTTATACCATCAGATAACAATGAATCTGTTGCTTATGTAGATGACATGGAAGGAGCTAAAAAAGTTATCTCTTTAGGCACTACATATACAACCTGGAAAATG
Source organism: Ignavibacteria bacterium (assembly GCA_038230595.1). Taxonomy (GTDB): domain Bacteria; phylum Bacteroidota; class Ignavibacteria; order Tepidaquicellales; family Tepidaquicellaceae; genus JBBRMY01. The sequence continues at coordinate 30,059 of JBBRMY010000009.1, read as the reverse complement.
GGTTCTATCCCTTTTACTTTCATGAACCCGAATCTTCTCGATCCTCTTCCTGTAGAAGATTCTACAAGGCAGAAATATCGTGCTCAGATGAAATGGTTTAATATTGCGAACGATGCCTTGATAAAGGATATATTTCCATTAAAAGATGTTCAGGCGGGACAGGACAGGGTTACTCCTTTCTATATTAGTTTCAGACCAAAGGACAGAGGTACCTATAATTATAACGCTTCAATGGATACTATTACCGATAAGAAAAAAACATTTAATGGCATAATGAAATATCTGAACTCTACAAGTACAGATCTTGTAAGTGAGAATATAAATTTTCTTGAGTTCAACATGAGAGTGGAAAGTTATAATACCATACTGGCGCAAAATCCCAATGCTAAACTTTATGTTGAACTTGGTTACATAAGTGAAGATGCATTACCTGATCATGTCTTAAATACTGAGGATAAAAATGCTAACGGTTTGCTGGATCCGGGTGAAGATATAGGTCTTGATGGATTAACTGACGCTCAGGAAATTGCCAAATATGGTCTATTAGGTCCTGACCCAACCGATCCTTCACTGGATAATAATATTGCAAGAGGTTATGACCAGAGCAAGCTTAACGGAACAGATCAAAATGCCGGAGTTGATGGAAATACACGGCCAGATACTGAAGACCTAAATGGCAACGGGTCTCTGGACGTACTTAATTCTTATTTTCAATACGAAGTTAGTCTTGATACTACAGTAAATTCAAGAATTGTTGGAAGAGGATATAACGGATGGGCACAATACAGAATACCTCTTAGTGAATTCAACAAAAAGATCGGAAATGCAACTCTTACGAATATTCAGTATGTAAGAATGTGGATGACTGGTTTAACAGACAGTGTAAGGCTTGGTCTTGTTGAGATAAATCTTGTAGGTAACCAATGGGTGAAGCCTAACAGGACTGATACTACTTACAGCATTTCAGTAGTAAGTATTGAAGAAAATCCCCAGATCTATCAGAGTCCGGTTGGCGGAGATATTTTAAGGCAAACAGTAAGAAATCAGAATAACCAGGATACAAAATCCAATGAGCAGTCACTATCTATAAATGTAAAAAATCTTACCGGATTGCAGGGAAGGAAATCTGCAAGAAAGGATTATGGAACAACCCCACTTGATCTTTTTAACTACAAAACTCTTAAGCTTTTTGTAAATGGTGATCCGAATTTCCAGTACATAAGTGAAACTCAGTATGATGCTGCAATGGTTGTAAGGTTTGGAACTGACTCAAATAATTTTTATGAATACAGGGCACCCGTTCATCCTGATGTCCGGCCGGGTCAGCCGTGGAATTCCCAGAATGAAGTAACTATTAATTTTGCTGATCTAACAAGCGTAAAAATATCACGGGATTCCGTAAACTTATCTGTAAGTGTTCCGGTACCGAATGGACCTCCGGGATCAACTTATACTATTAAAGGTAATCCATCGCTGAGGACTATCCGCGAGTTTGTATTATCTGTAGAAAAAAATAAGATTCGGCAGGGACAGTCGTCCATAACGGGAAGTGTATGGTTCGATGAGCTCAGGCTGATAAGAGTAAATAATGATAATGGTTATGCATTCAACGTTACAGCAGGCTTAAAGCTTGCTGATCTAATGCAGGTTAATTTTGCTTTTTCCAAAACCGATCCAAATTTTCACACCATCGATGCCAGAGTAGGAACTCTCACGAATGGAATCAGTTGGGATCTAAGCGGAACACTTAATCTACACAAGATCGTGAATAATTTGTTTGTTTCAATGTTTAATGATAAGTGGGCTAACTTCCTGAATCTCCCGCTTACATACAGACACTCGGAAGGCTTTGTTAATCCTAAGTATTATCCGGGAACAGATATATTAATTGATAATGCAGTATCTCAGAAATATAATCAGGTGCTTGCAGCAACTCAGAATGAAGAGCTGGCTCGGGCTCAAAGTGAGCAGATACGAATTCAGGCTCAGACTCTTACAACAAGAAATGAATTTTCACTTAACGGATTCTCCTTTAATTTCCCAAGCAGTAATTATCTATTAAAAAATATAATCAATAAGCTTTCATTTAATCTTTCCGCATCCTTTGGAAATTCAAGAGATATTACCTATGAGAATAAGCATGATTTTGCTTATAACGGAGGAGTTAATTTCGGAACTGATTTTGGCGTTTCTGATATACTTAATCTCCATATAGGAAAGATTATAAATTTAGGAGATAAGTATAAAAATGCAAAGCTGTATTTTTTCTTCCCGTTCATCGGTTTAACTCCACTTTTTGCCCAGAACTTTACGGCTAATACTGACTTCAACCGCAGTGAAAATCAGCAGAAGCAAAGAGCTTTTTTAAATCCGGATCAGACTTCAAGAGTATTTAATGCAAACCGGGGATTTAAATTTGATTGGAAATTTATAGAGAACTGGATTGTAGATCTTACCGGTAATTATAATTTTCGCGCGGGAAGTGATCTTACAGGCTTGGAAACTCTGAGGGACAGTTTGTTAACTCCAAGAACTGAGTCTCAGATCTTCAGTGATATTTTCTTTAATCAGGGTGTAATTAATTTTGGAAGAGATCTCACTTATGCGCAGACTGTTGGTATGAATCCTAAGTTTAATTTTCCGGTAATTGATAAGTTCTTAACTTTATCAATGAATTATAATGTAACCTATGGCTGGAATGATCCGAATCAGCTTGTCAATACAGGCTATACAGTCGGTGCATCGAACACTCTTTCTACAAATGCTAATTTTAAGCTGTCTGAAGTATTTAATTTATTCAAGGGAAGCGGAAGCGATAATCCGCCTCCTCCGGGTTCAAAGGATCCTAACGGAACGAACAAGGATCCAAAATCTCCACCGAAATTCAGAAGGCTGAACAGCGGAGGACTTGGTTCAATTTCAGATGAGCAGAATCCATTAGATTTCTTTAAGCTTTTAAAAACTTTTCTGCCTGATAATATTAATGTCACATTCTCTCAGACAAATACCGTCCTGAATTCCAGTATAGAGGGTAGACCCGGCTTTGCAAATTTCTGGCTTTATCCTACTGCTAATGAAAAGCTTGGTCCTTCAAGAATGTATCAGCTCGGTTTTGCAAGAGATCCGGGTAGAAGAGTGGCTAACCTTGTCAATGTATCTGATCAGCTTAATGTAAATAACGATATCACATTCAGTACAATGATCACGCCGATACTTCCGGATAATATCAGATTGAGCCTGAATTTTAAAACGTCTCTTGGAAATTCTGTTAACCAGGTAGCAAATACAAATGAGCTTGGTTTGGTTGTAAATCCGACTTCTAAGAATGATCTTGTAACGAAAAGTTTCTCCACATTCTTCATAGGAGATGTTGAAAAATTTGATTATGCTAGCACTGTTAACGGTAAGCCTTTTGCAGACGCTGTAAAGACAGGCTTGTCGAAATTCCCATTCCCGAACTGGGTACTAAGCGTTACGGGTCTTGAAAAGCTTCCTATTTTCTCCGAGTTCGCTTCTTCAGTTACGCTGGATAATTCTTTCATAGCAGATTATAAGGAAGGTATCAATACTGATCTGTCAAATACGCAGCTTGTTACTGCGCAGCAGATAACTCAAAGCTTTAGCCCGCTTATTGGACTTAATATAAATTTCAAGCAGCTCCTTGGCGGAACATTTACAACCAACTTTAAAGTAAATAAATCCAAGGTGTACAGCGTACTACCTAATATTAATCAGATATCCGTTGCAAACACAAGTGACTGGAGTCTAACAGCTAACTTTACAAAATCAGGATTTGAAATTCCTCTTTTTGGGCTTTCACTTCAGAATGATATTTCATTCGCGCTTACAGTTTCAAAAACATTGAACAATCCTATTGATTATGCTTTTGCGCAGGGATTCCTGGATAAAAAAATAGGTAGCGGTTCTTCTGTTCTTACAATAAATCCAACAGTGCAGTATTCATTAAGTTCACGTGTAGGACTGCAGGTCTTTTACAAGCTTATAAAAACCACTCCGTCAGAAGGCTCCGTCGCCACAATTCCAAGAACCAATAGCGAAGGTGGATTAAACATTAAGATCTCAATTCAGTAGTAGCTTTAAAAAGAGGAAAATAAAAAACAGAGACGCAATGTTCGCGTCTCTGTTTTTTTTGTACAAATGGTTACTGCATTTCTCGCTTTATTATAGCCTTAATATATCTTTTGCTGCCGATATTTGTTTTATTATACGCACTTACTTATTTGCTTCAAAAACTTTTATTTCTCCGCTTATTATCTTTGCCTTTGTCTCTTCAGCTTTTTTTCTTACTTCATCTGAAATCAGCTTATTGTTGTTGCTGTCATAAACATAATCTACACCATTCTCTTTTAAGCCGAGTGTTTTTATTCCGCCTTTGAACGTATTTTCTTTCAGATCTTTCGCTGCTGTAAATATTGCTTCATCAACTTTTTTGACCATACTTGTCAAAACAAATCCAGGTGCTTCCTTGTTTTGATCCATATCTACACCGATTGCAAATTTTTTCTTTTCTCTTGAAGCTTCAAACAAACCTAATCCTGATAATCCAGATGCATGATATATTACATCAGCTCCTGTTGAAAATTGTGAATTCGCTATTTCCTTTGCCTTTCCCGGATTTTTAAATCCCTCGCCGGTTACGCTGACATATCCTGAAAGCACCTGGCAGTTTGGATTGCCGTATTTTACTCCCTGTACAAAACCTGATTCAAATTTCTTGATCAGTGTTGATTCCATTCCTCCAATAAATCCTACTTTGTTTGTTTTCGATGTCAGTGCTGCGATTGTTCCTACAAGAAACGATCCTTCTTCTTCTCTGAACTCGATAGCAAGAAGGTTGTCCGGAATTACTGCACCTGGTGTAATTGAATAATCAACGCATGCAAATTTCTTATCTTTAAATTCTTTTGCTATAGTTGTTATATCTTCAGTGAAAATAAACCCTATACCGAATATTAAACCGATGTCCGGCTTGTTTGCAAGTTTTCTCAGTGCAGATTCTCTGTCTGAACCTTCACCCGGATCTATTGCTTCGAAATCAATTCCAAGCTGCTCTTTTGCTTTTACAAGTCCGTTGTAAGCTGCATCATTAAATGATTTGTCACCGCGTCCGCCAACATCAAACACAAGCCCGACTTTTAAAGGTGATTTTTTATCTTTAGAAGTTTCTCCGGTAGTTTGTGACGAAGTTTTATCAGTATTTTTATTGCAGGCTGAAAAAGTTATGGCAAGAGTAAAAATTAGAGTGAAAGCAAATAGAGATAAAAAGATTTTTTTCATTTAAGTCGTTATGGTTTAAGCAAATTATTTAGAAAAGTTAACTCATGCAGATCTAAGATCAAATCCTCCCTGCAGAGTTTAATTAGTTTATATTTTATTCGTTTGGAATTGTATGATGAAGCCTGCATCTCGCTTCGTAGTGATTTGTTGCGCCGACAAGCACCCTCTCTGATTCAGTTGTATTACGCTGAGTACGGTTTGCGGGTGCACCGCAAATTACGCATATTGCAAGTGTCTTGGTTATGTACTCAGCTATTGCAAGAAGCTGCGGCATTGGCTCAAATGGTATTGCCCTGTAATCCTGATCAAGTCCGGCAACAATGACTCTCTTTCCATTATCAGCAAGCGTCTGGCAGACTTTAACAATATCTTTGTCAAAGAACTGTGCTTCATCTATGCCGATCACTTCTACATCGAATGTTTTGTCAAGTATGTCATTTGAGTTCTCTATTACTTCTGATGGGTAAGATGTTTCATTATGGGATACAATCTCAAATTCCGAAAATCTGTTATCAATTTTGGGCTTAAAGACTTTTACTCGCTGCTTTGCTATTTCTGCTCTGCGTATCCTCCTGATAAGTTCTTCAGTTTTTCCTGAGAACATGCTGCCGCAGACTACTTCAATATGACCTGTTCTTTTGTGTGTTCTTATTTGTAGGGTTTCGTTCATTAATGCTTTAATTTAAAACTATTTGGAAATAATTCTGAAAGTTTGAAAGATTTTGTGGTTTTTTCATTTACGATTAATAAGATTTCAAGGTCCGGGGAAAATTCAGCCATAAATTGCCTGCACGAACCGCATGGAAATGCAAAATCCTCTTCATCGGTCGATATAGCGATCTTAACAAATTCTTTATTGCCTTCTGTTAATGCTTTTACAAATGCCACTCTTTCAGCACAAATACAAAGGGAATAAGATGCATTTTCTATATTTGCTCCGGGAAATATTTTACCGCTTTTAGATAATAATGCAGCTCCCACTCTAAAATTTGAATAAGGAGAATAAGAGCTATCCTTTGCCTTGATAGCAGCTTTGATTAGTTCGGTATTGTCAGTTGTCATGAATAGGGAAGCCTTTCGAGAGATAAATCTTAAATTGATAATATATTCATTTATAGGTATATTATCAAATAATTTATTTATTTGATAATGTGAAGAGGCGTTCGTTTTTCAGGAATTTTGATAAGTATGCCGGTATACCTCTGATAATGATTTTGACCCCTTTTTTAAAAAGGAAAAGAACGATACCTTCCGGCAAAATCAATAAGATCCTGTTTGTAAAGCTTGCTGCAATTGGTGATACTATTCTTTTAATACCGACTATAAGGTCATTAAAAAAAGCTTACCCCGAAGCAGAATTAACGTTTTTATGTACTCCGGTTAATTTTTCTGTCGTTAATAAGATCCCGTATGTTGATAAAGTAATTAATATAAATGTTCACTCTTTTTTAAGGAATGTTTTTAAATTCAGAACTTTTCTTAAAGAGTACAGAAGTATAAAATACGATATTTCTATCGATGGAGGACAGTGGGAAAGAATGTCAACATTGATGTCTGTTGCAGCTAAAGCAGAATATTATATCGGCTTTAAAACTGAAGGTCAAAATAAGCATCATTTGTATGACAGTGTAATTGATCACAGCAGAACAGTACATGAAGCAGAGAATTTTTTAGATCTTTTAGAACCTCTGAACATTAATATTACTTCAGAGGATAAAAAATTAGAGTATTTTTTAAATGCGAATGATTATAAATTTGCAGATGATTTTTGGACTGAGAATAATTTAACACGAAAGAAAGTAATAGTTTTTCATCCGGGTTGCGGAATTAACGGTAAAGCACGAGAATGGGAACCGGAAAGATTTGTTGAGCTTGGTGAAAGACTTTATAAGACTGATAAAGAAATCAGATTTATTATTACAGGCTCAGATGTTGAAAAAGATATAACAGATTTTATTCATAATAAGCTCGGCAATAGCGCGATCAATCTTGCCGGAAAAGCCGGAGTTGATAAAGTAATTGCAGTTCTGAAAAAGGCAAATGTTGTTGTTTGCGGGAACACAGGCATTCTTCACATGGCTGCATCAGTAAATTCAAAAATAATAGCTTTACATGGTCCTACTGACCCGGTTAAATGGGGTCCTTATAACGACCATTCAGTTGTAATACAAAGTGATAAGTTTTGCAGTCCCTGCCTGTATCTGGGGCATGATTATGGCTGCAGCGAGCCAACCTGCATGTCACATATTACAGTTGACGATGTATTTATTGAAGTGAGAAAAGCTCTTTCTCCGGAATTACATCCGGAATTAAACATCGTTTATAATTAAAATTTCAGTTAACTCTTAAATAATCTTGCGAATGGAAACAAATAAAACTCCTTTTGAACTAATTGATGATCTTGAACACGAGCAGGTGGTTTATTGCTCTAATAAAGATACAGGATTAAAGGCAATAATTGGAATTCATAATACTGCATTAGGACCTGCTTTAGGTGGTACAAGAATGTGGCAGTATGCAAACGATCATGAAGCTTTAGTCGACGTACTCAGACTATCAAGAGGAATGACTTTTAAAGCTGCTGTTGCAGGATTAAATCTCGGAGGCGGTTAAGCAGTTATAATCGGAGATTCCAGAACTCAAAAATCGGAAGAGCTGTTCAGAACTTTCGGAAGATTCATCGAAGGGTTATCGGGAAGATATATCACTGCTGAAGATGTTGGCACAAGTGTTAAGGATATGGAATATGTGATGATGGAAACAAGGCACGTCACAGGAATTCCTGAGGAAGTTGGCGGAAGCGGAGATCCATCTCCAGTTACTGCTTACGGTACTTATGTTGGAATTAAAGCATGTGCTCAAAAAGTTTATGGCAGTGATTCACTTAAGGGAAAAAAAATTGTAGTACAGGGTGCAGGCGGAAATGTCGGTAAGCATCTTTGTCATTTCCTGCATAAAGAAGGCGCTAAGCTTTTCGTAAGTGATATGTATGAAGAAAAACTTAAAGATATTGTCAGCGAGTGCAAAGCAGAAATAGTAGAAAAAGATAAAGTCTATGGTATTGATGCTGATATTTTTTCACCTGCTGCTTTAGGCGCTATTTTGAATGATGAAACTATTCCGCAGCTGAAAGTTAAGATAGTTGCAGGTGGAGCAAACAATCAATTAAAAGAGGAAGACAAGCACGGCAAAATGCTTATGGATAAAGGCATTCTTTATGCTCCGGATTATGTGATAAATGCAGGCGGGCTTATTAATGTTTACAGTGAGCTTGAAGGATATCACAGAGAAAGAGCTATGAAAAAAGCAGCAAGCATTTATGATATTCTGCTTCAGGTTTTTGAAATAGCTTCAAAGGAAAATATTCCTCCTCATAAAGCTTCATTGCAAATGGCAATGGCGAGAATAAAGGCTGTATCAAATGCAAAAAGAATAAGAATATACAGGGATAAGAATCTTTTTAATTCCCGTAACTCTTAAATTAAATAATGGATACGTTCATATGGATAGTAGTGGGAATAATAATTGTAGCCATAGCAATTGCAACAATACTTACATCGGTAAATAAATACAGCAATAAGTGGACAAGCAAGTATTTCGATACTGACCACGAAAACAAAAATAATAAAATAAATAATAGCTAAAAGAAATAAGAATTATGCAGATAAAAGGAAAAATAATAGAGATCTATGATACAGTCGCAGTGAACGATAAGTTCAGAAAAAGAGAGTTTGTAGTTGAATATGCTGAGAACCAGTATCCTGAATTGATAAAGTTTCAGCTTGTTCAGGATAACTGTGACGCACTCAATACTCAAAAGATCGGTGACAACGTAGAAGTTACATTTGACCTCAAAGGAAGAGTCTGGACAAATCCTAAAGGTGAGAAAGTATATTTTACTACATTACAAGCCTGGAAGATCGGTAGAATTTCCGCCGGAAGCCCAAAGCAGACTAATGATTTTGGAGCTCACGATGTAGTCCCTGAACCGGGTGACGAAGACCTGCCGTTTTAAGTTTTATGTCATCTCCGATCTTCATCGGAGATGACAATTCGTTTACAACTCCCGCTTTATTTCATTTATAATAAACTCAAGATCTTTTGGATTATTAACAAAATCCAGGTGATCTGATTCTATTATTACGCAATTACTGTGGTCATATTTTCTGATCCACCCTTCATATGAATCATTCAATAGCTGAAGATAAGTTTTTTCAATTGACTTCTCAAAAGTCCTTCCGCGGATCGTGATCTGATTTACAAGCGTTTCTGTATTTGCTCTCAGATAGACCAGCAGGTCCGGAGGCTTCAGAAAGGCAGTCATTTCCTTGAACAGCGCTGAGTAATTTTTATAATCCCTCTTCGACATATTTCCCATATCAAAAAGATTTTTCGCGAAGATCTCAGCATCTTCATAAATGCTTCTGTCCTGTATAACTGATCTCTTGCTGTTAATTATTTTTACATGAGTTCTGAACCTGTGAGAAAGAAAATAGACCTGCAAATGGAATGACCATCTTTTCATATCCTTATAAAAATCTTTCAGATAAGGATTGTCGCTTACAGATTCAAAATATGGTCTCCAGTTGAAATGCTCTCCAAGCATGCTGGTAAGGGAGGATTTGCCGGAACCTATATTCCCGGCAACTGTAACAAAAACTTTTTTTTCTGGCATTTGAATCCGGTATTTTATAATTAAGAAGTGAAAATGAAAATAGTAAAAAGAGATTTAAAAAAATGCTAAGATATGATGGGTAAAAAATATTCTCAATCAGGGGATTGGGAACAAGGAAATATAAAGTATCTTATATATTGTCATTCCTGCGAAAGCAGGAATCCCGAAGATCAATGTGAAAATAAAAAAAGTCCCGGTGCATCAGCACAGGGACTTTTTGAATACAGGGATTCCTGCTTTCGCAGGAATGACAAATATTTATAAACGATAAACCTTTTAAAAAAAAGAAAATCTTAAGCTGTTACTTCTTCAGCTTTTTTCTTTGAAGGAGCTTTCTTTGCTGTGTCTTTTGCAGCTGATTTAGATTCTTTCTTAGGAGCATCTGCATCCACTATCAAAGGCTTCTTTTTTTCTTTTATCTTTGTTGCAGCTTTTCCTGTTAAGCCTCTTAAGTAATAAAGCTTTGCTCTTCTTACAGAACCTTCTTTAAGTACTTCAACCTTTGAAATTCGAGGAGAATTTATTGGGAAAATTCTTTCCACGCCAACTCCGTTTGAGATCTTTCTTACTCTGAAAGTCTTGCTGATCCCATGACCCTTCATTCCCATTACGATCCCCTTAAAAAGCTGGATCCTTTCTTTATCGCCTTCGATAACTTTAACTGATACTGAGATAGTATCACCTATATGAAAAGACGGAATGTCGTTTCTTATCTGAGCTGCTGTTACTAGATTAATTATTTTTTCCATTTTTTTACTCCTGTGCTTTATTATTTATTAAACTTATTGAATTTGTCTTTTGCTTTTTGAGAGCGCCACTCTTCTATTTTACTATGATCACCGGATAAAAGAATTTCCGGTACTTTCTTTCCTTCAAAATCTGCAGGTCTTGTGTACTGAGGATGGTCAAAGCCATTCTCTGCCTGAAACGTATCTGTCAGTGCAGATTCTCCGTCTCCCAAAACTCCCGGAATCAATCTCGAAACTGAATCTATAAAAACCAGGGCTGCTATATCACCGCATGAAATAACAAAATCTCCGATGGAAACTTCTTCTGTTGCCAGGTATTCATTTACTCTTTCATCGATCCCTTTATAATGTCCGCAAAGGAGAATGAAGTTTTTCTTTAAAGAATAATTGTTTGCTGCTTTTTGATCGAATTTTTTACCCTGCGGAGTAAAATTAATTACTGCATCATATTCACGTACTGCTTTCAGTTTTTCAACACATCTGAAAAAAGGCTCGGGCTTTAATACCATTCCTACACCACCACCGTAGGGCGAATCATCTATCTGCTTGTAGCTGCCTTCTGCATAGTCTCTGAGATGATGTATCTCAACTACTAACAAACTGCTTTTGATCGCTCTTGCGATCAGTCCGCTATTTAAAGTATCCTGAAGTATTGCAGGATTAGCAGTTATTATATCGAATCTCATAAATTCCTTTTCTGTCTTCCCATAATGCTTTTTGTTGGGGATCCCAAATTCAGGGGAAGCTGCGAAAAGTATTTTGTGAAAATCTGATCTACAGATCCATAAATCCTTCTATTAGATCAAGATTGACCAGCTTCTTTTCCGTATTTATATCTTTTATAAATTCTTTTCTTGCGGGGATTAAAACTTCAATCTTGCTTTCCGTTTCTACTACGAAAAGATCACCTCCTCCATAATCAGAAAAATTCTTAACCTTACCTAAATATTTTTCCTTATCAAAAACATCGTATCCTATTACTTCATATAAAAAAAACTCACCCGGGGGAAGCTTAACTTTTTCCTCTTCAGGTATAGCAACTAAAGCATCTTTTAATCCTTCAACTGCTTCTATTATGTCATGATCTTTAAATTTTAAACGTACCGAATCCTTAACATAGGAAATTTCAGCCGGGTAAAATTCAAAGCTTTCTGTATTCTTAAAGAACTTCTGAGTTTTCTCATTAAAAAGAAAAACTCTTTTTATATTCTTAAAACGATCAGGATCATCTGAATATGAAATTACTTTTACAAATCCTTTTAGACCAACCGTTTTAACTATTCTTCCGATCGAGATGCAATTTATAAAGTCTGGTGTTGTAGTTTGCATCTTTTTTGCATTCGCTGCATAACACGCAGAAATGATAATTAATTTTTAAAACTGTCATTCCCGGTTTTGAAGAGGAAATGACAGTTTATATAATTTAGATCCCTCTGGAGTCTACCTGCTCATCAGAATGTTTTTCATCATTCATCATATCTTGCTGCCCATCTGAATTTCCTGAACCATTTTCGAGATGCTTCTTATCCGGAATCTCAAGTAGTGCAACTTTACCTTGCTTTGCAGAAATAGCGCCTAATAATGTTCTGATAGCTTTTGCTGTCCTTCCCATCTTTCCGATAACTTTACCTGTTTCATTATCAGCGACGAAAAGTCTGTATCTGATTTTATTATTTTCTTCTGTTTCTTCTACTCTTACTTCATCAGGATTATCCACTAAATATTTAGCGATAAATTCAATAAATTCTTTCATTATTATTTACTCCTTTTAGAAAACATTTTTAATAAATAACAGTTATCTGTTTCTAAATAGTAAAATCAATAAAAGAAGCATTAAATTCCCTAAAAATTAGGCTTTAGGAGCTTTTGCTTCTGCGTCTCTTTTTGCTTTGCTTTCTTTTCTTCTAACCTTGCGTTTTTTCGCATTTTCAAGCTTTGTTGGCTTGTAAGCTGCAAATTTATTCAGCTCTTCAGTTGTCTTAGCTTCGTCGGTTTTCTTCCTTTTCAAATGGATCTTCAGCATTAAGCCTTCGTTGCTCAACAAACTCTTTACAGTGGCAGTTGGTTGTGCGCCGTTATCCAGCCAGTAATGTATTCTGTCTTCTTTGAAAGTGACAAGAGCCGGATCTATATTCGGATTATAATTTCCAACCGCTTCAATGAATTTTCCATCTCTCGGAGATCTTGCATCTGCTGCTACGATCTTGTAAATGGGATATGCTTTCTTTCCCATTCTTTTAAGCCTTAGTTTTACCAATTGTGAGTTTTGTTTATGTTATGAATTAATTAAAAAATTTTATTTATGTTTTTATATCAGCTTCTTTACATTCCCATTTGTTTCATTAGTCCCGGTGGAAGATTCAGTTTCTTAAGCATTCCCATACCTTTATTCTTATTCATGTCTTTCATCATCTTTGCCATATCTTCAAATTGCTTTATTACTTTGTTCACATCCTGTATCGAGCTGCCGCTTCCGTCTGCAATTCTTCTTCTTCTCAATCCATTAAGAATCTTTGGATTTCCTCTTTCCTGTTTCGTCATCGAAAGTACAACTGCTTCTATCTTGTGAATTACTTTATCATCAACCTGTTGCCCTTTAAGAGCCTTTGCAGCACCCGGTATCATCGACATGAGTCCGGTTAACGAACCCATCTTTTTGATCTGTTTCAGATATCCAAGAAAATCCTCAAAGTCAAACTTATTTTTACTTATCGTAGCTTCGAATTTCTCCGCTTCATTTTCATCAAAGCTGAACTGCGCTTTTTCAACAAAAGAGATAATATCTCCTTTGCCTAGAATTCTTCCCGCCATTCTCTCAGGATAGAACTCCTCAATTGCTTCAAGCTTTTCACCGGTACTTACAAACTTTATCGGCTTTTGGACTACAGCCTTAATTGATAAAGCAGCACCGCCTCTTGTATCACCATCTAATTTAGTGAGTATTACACCGTCAAAATTCAGCTTATCATTAAAGGTCTTTGCAGTATTTACTGCATCCTGACCAGTCATCGAATCCACTACAAATAATATTTCTTCTGCCTGAACTGCCTCTTTAATTTTTGAGACTTCGTTCATCATCTCTTCATCAATTGCCAGACGACCGGCAGTATCGATTATTAGAGTATCTTTTGCATTTTCTTTACAGTACTGAAGCGCTTTTTCAGATATCTTTACAGCATCTTTTTCTCCGTCAATTGAGAAAACCGGAATTCCGATCTGCTTGCCTAAAACTTTTAACTGCTCTATAGCAGCAGGTCTGTAAATATCACAGGCAGCTAACGCCGGCTGTCTTCCTTTCGATCTTAAATGCTTAGCAAGCTTTGCAGAGAAGGTAGTTTTACCAGAACCCTGTAAGCCGACGAGCATTATAACTGATGGAATTCTGTTTGAAAATTTTATTTCCGACTTTTCAGAACCAAGCAGAGTTATTAATTCATCATTGATGATCTTAATAATGAGCTGACCGGGAGTGATACTAAGAAGGACATTTTCTCCGAGAGATTTCTTTTTTACTTCTTCTAAGAAAGAACTGACAACTTTGTAATTAACATCTGCATCAAAAAATACCCGTCTTATTTCTCTAAGCGTATCCTCAATATTCTTTTCAGTTATCTTTCCTTCACCACGAAGCTTTTTAAAAACACCTTCGAGCTTTAGCGATAAGTCATCAAACATAATTCACCTCTTGTCCCGATAACAAAACCGGGGCTGCATATAAAATTCGGGTATAAACCAATTAAAATAGGGAAATTAAATGCCTTTTTCAAGACCGAAATGGAGGAGAAAGCGGATATAAAAGTTATAAATCCATTTATTTCTAATAATTACTATATCTGATCAGTTTAGCCATGATACATCTAAAGGGACATCAAAGATGCTTTCAGGGACTACAGATGTATCATATGAGAGTGCTTCAATATTATTCCCATCATTCTGCGTACCGACATGGCGTAATAGCATTAAATTATCCTGATAAAAATAATAATCACTTGATGCAGTCTCGGACCCATTACTCTGAGTTATTAAAGTATATTTAGTGCATTCTTTCCCAAGAAGAGTTGCTGTTCCGGATTGAGAAGCTGTTGTAAATATCTGACTTCTCAGCATATATCTACCGCTTGCATCTATCTTATCAAAATCGAGAATATAAATACCGGTCTGCATTCCCGCATACATATAATCGTAATCAGATTTTGTGCCAAATTTACCTGCAGAGTTAGAAATTATCATATATATCTTTGGCTCATTCTTATCAATATAGATATCAGTTCGCGATGAGTCAGCTTTGCCCGGTCTGTCAATTTTTTGAAATTTGAGCTTATCTCCATTTCTAAATAACTTCAACCGGCTTATCTCAGTACCATCTGTTTTCTTAAGAGCATATTCGATATTATAAATAACATCATACGTTTGGGCATAGATCATTGTATGAAATGATGCAAGAAAGACTAAACTTAATGCGAAGAGTATTTTTTTCATTGTTATGTAATTAATGTGTATGCTCTTAAAAAATAGTAAAAAAAAAGAAAAATAGTAACACTGTTGCAATTATTTTGCCAGGAATCCTCTAATCTTTTTACTCTAATCGTTCGTCAAGCTTTATGGGATAGTCTCTGATTTAAAAACTCAGGAATTCGATTTCCACTCCGCATTAAATTGTTTTAGTCTTACAGTATAGTTAAATTCCTGCAAAATAATTTTCCAGATCAGAAATTTAAACACAAGCCATGCTTTGCGGTATTGATGAAGCGGGGAGAGGACCTCTTGCAGGACCGGTTGTTGCCTGCGCAGTTATTATAGAAGACCGCCCGAGAATAAGGTATGTTAATGATTCCAAGCAGCTTACTGCTTTGGAACGCGAAGATCTGTTTTTAAAAATTACTGAAAGAGCTATAGAAATTCGTGTCTCTGTTGTTGATCATGATGTGATTGATGAGATAAATATTCTTAAAGCTAATATGCGGGCTATGGAAAATTGTCTGAACAGTCTTGAAAATGAATATGAGCGGGCAATGATAGATGGAAATTATTTTAAATTCGAAGAGAATAGACACAATAATTTCCGGTATATGACTGTAGTTGACGGAGATCAAAAGATATATCAGATATCCTGCGCATCAATTATTGCAAAAGTTACCCGTGATAATATTATGAAGCAGATGCATGAGGAATATCCTATGTATGGCTTTGATACTCATAAAGGTTATGCAACACGACATCACATTGAAATGATAAGAAAATACGGTCCCTGTGATATTCATCGTAAAACATTCTGCAAAAATTTTGTTCAGGGCTTGCTGGTTTTTGAAGAAGGACAGGCTGGATCTTAATGAGCAGCAAAAAGTGTATTTATAAAAACAGAAAAGGTGCTTTTGGAGAGCAGATAGCAAAATCTTTTCTTGAAGGAAAAGGTCTTAAATTCATAAAAGCCAATTACAGATTTGAGCGGTATGAGATCGACCTGATATTCGAAAATGTTTCTGAAAGAATGCTTTTATTTGTAGAGGTAAAGACACGGACAAATAGAAAATATGGTGAGCCTGAAGAATCTATAAATGAATTAAAACAAACTCATATCCGGAATGCTGCACAGGGATTTGTAATGACGAATGAAGAATATCAGAAACACGATATGAGAATTGATGTTGTAACGATAATGTTTGAAAATGAAACAAGTGTTATAAATCATATAGAAAATGCTTTTTAGTTCTCTACCTTAATTAATAATTCCGATGCTTCGCCTTCGGAATGAAAAAATAAAATTAAATTAACCAATGGCACAAGCTTACTCATTCGATGTAGTTTCAGAAATAGATTATCAGGAAGTTGATAACGCAGTAAATCAGGCTCTGAAGGAAATTATTCAGCGATATGATTTTAAAGGAAGCAAAAGTGAAATAACTCTTAATCGAAAAGATAAAAAGTTGAATGTTTCTTCTGACGATGAGTTCAAACTGAAAGCAGTAATCGATATTCTTCAGAACAAACTTATTAAAAGAGGGATCTCTATCAAAGCCTTGAAATACGGAGTAATTGAACAAGGTTCAGGCGGTTCAGCGCGGCAGGAAATTTCATTGCAGCAGGGTATAGAAAAAGAGGAAGCAAAAAGCATGGTAAAGATCATTAAAGATAGTAAAATTAAAGTTCAGGCATCTATTCAGGAAGATCAAGTGAGAGTAAGCGGAAAAGATAAAGATGATCTTCAGCAGGTGATAAAGCTTTTAAAAGAGACAGAGCTTGAGTTTGCATTTCAGATTACTAATTACAGATAAAGTATATTTTTGAAGAAGCATTTTTTAAATATTATTCTACTGGTTTTTATTTACTTTTTTTTCTCAGGGCAGGGATTTAAGAAAGAATCTCCTGCACTATTAAATAAAAAAGAAACAGTTCAGACCTCTACAAAGCAAGCCCCACCGCTTAAAGTTCAATTCAAATCAGAGATCCCGAAAGTAATTCCAAAGCAGGTTCTTCGCGACAGAGACGGAACCAAAATTGATGTTATAGTTATTGATCCCGGACACGGTGGTAAAGATCCCGGTTCAATAAGTCTTTCAAAGCTTCAGGAAAAAAATATTAATCTGGCAATATCATTAAAACTGAAAAGCCTTATTGAAAAAGAATTTGATAATGTTAAAGTTATCATGACCCGCGAAACTGATGAGTTTATTGATAAATATGAGAGGGGAAGCTTTGCTAATAAAAATAAAGGTAAATTATTTATAAGCATCCATTCAAATTCAAAGCTGCCGGAAGAATCAGATAAGACCGGTTTTGAAGTTTATATTATGGACGCTGCAAATGCTCCATCAGCATCCAAAATAACGCAATCAGAAGATCTGGTCTTAAAAAATAATACAGGTCTATTAGCGGATCAGCCTGGTGATCCAATTTATTCATCAATTAAGCAATCTGTGAACAGGAAGTATTCAGAAAGGTTGGCAGAATTAGTTGTGTCAGAAATGAGTAAGAATACAAAGCTGGAGAGCAGGGGAATATTGGAGCAGCCATTTGTTGTGGTTACAACTGCTTCTATGCCTGCAATATTAGTTGAGTGTGGATATTTGTCAAACTCAGTTGACGAAGCATATTTAAAATCAAAAGAAGGTCAGCTTGATATTGCGATCTCGATATACAAAGCGATATCTAATTTTAAGTTGGATTATGACTGGGAAAATAAAGTGAGGTAGAATTCTATAAAAGCCATTCACCTTTTTTTATTTTGTCATTCCAGCTAAAAGCATGCGGAATGACAAATAGAAGGATACAAATATAACACAATTTTTTCACTTAAAAACAAAAAAGCCACTCAGGTTTTCCTGAGTGGCTTTTTGTCGTTAAAATCCTGAATTTCTGTGCTTAAATACCTAAGTTCACTATCCTTGGATGATATTTCATATCAAAGATCTTGTATAGGTCAGAATAAGCTTTGTCTTTGTTGTCGTATGAACCAACATAAACGTTAAATTCAGCAGAGTCTTTTTCGTATCTTTCTTCTAAGAAGATGTTAGCGAATGTATCAGACTCCAGTTTCCCAATTAGTTGTTCAGCCTCATTAATACTTGTGAATTTCCCAACTTCGATCACGTATCCTTTTAGAAATTTTACTTTGTCAGTAACATCAAAGATATTTATTTTCTCTTTGCTTTCTATTTCCTGGAAGAGTGATGGATTGCTGTTTTTCACATCCGAACCGAGTACTTTAATTCTTACGGTTCTTAAGTTCTTGAAGATCTCAGTCAGACCCTGTTTTTCAAAGGATGCTGTTGATTGCTGAGATTCTAAAAAAACTTTGGAGTTTTCCTGCAGCGAAGTTTCAAAGATACCCATTTCATTATTACCGGTATTGTCTGCATCAGATCCTTCGATTTGAGTCAGTGATTCATCATCCGGGTTATAGATCTCGAGTTTTACATTGGCAGTTCCTCCCATTTGCAGCATATCTTTTGCTGCGTGGGATAAGTCAATGATCCTGCCTCTTACGTAAGGACCTCTATCTGTTACTTTTACAATAGTTGTCACTCCGTTATCGAGATTTGTAACCTTCAACATAGTTCCGAAAGGTAGGGTTTTGTGTGCTGCCGTCATTTCATTAGTATTGAACCGCTCTCCACTTGCGGTTTTTCTACCTTGAAATCCTGGGCCATACCACGAAGCCACACCTGATTCTGTGTAGGTTAGGGGGTTCTCATTCTTTGGTTTCGCTATAAGTTCTCCTGTGAGAGCTGAGCTGATTGGGTTAATTAAAACTAGGGCGATGACCGCAGTCAACGCGGTAATTTTAAGTTTGTGCAAAAGTTTCTTCTCCTGTTTATTTTATCAATTGTAATATACAACTATCTGGTGTTAGCATTTAGAGCGGAGAGAGCTAACTTAAAACTTCTGGTCTTATTTAACCTCTGATAATCAGTCAGAGTATGTTAAAGAACGGTATTTTAAACTTGGTGTTTTTTTGTAAAAACGAATGTTAAGATACTGAAATTCTTTTTGAGTTACAAACCACATGCAACTGCATTTTGTCAGACTATTTTGTGTTTAAAACCTTTAAACCAAGAAAAAAGCCTATAATATATTGATAATCAATAACTTTTGTATTATAATGAAAATATAAACTATTTTTTTAAGATTTTTTCAGCCGTGAGAGGCCAATTTCAGGAAATTGATACTTGAAACGTAAATGAGTAGGTATAAAAGAATAACAATCTGTCTCTGTAATCTGATCTGCTCTTACACCCACAGTTCTGTCATTCCTGCGAAAGCAGAAATCCCGGAATTCAGCGAAGCAGCGGAAAAACCTTTTCACTTAACAAAATCTTTTTTATTGCTTAAATTACTATTAACTAAATAATATAAGTGCCTGAGATAATCATAAAAAAAGTTGAGAATGAAGCCGAAAAAATGAAGTTTATCAAATTCCCATGGAAGATCTACAAGGATGATCCTAACTGGGTCCCACCATTAATTTTCGATATTAAAAGCACTCTCAACCAGCAAAAAAATCCGTTCTACAAGCATTCAAAAATGGAGTTGTATATTGCTTACAAGGATGGAGAGATAGCAGGGACGATAGCAGCAATAGTCAACCACTCACATAATGAATATTATAAGGACAAGGTTGGCTTCTTTGGATTTTATGAATGTATAAACGATAAAAATGTATCAGATGCTTTATATAATAAGGCTAAGGATTTTCTAAAAGCAAACGGGATGAATACAATGAGGGGTCCTGTCAATCCGTCAACTAACGATACCTGCGGCTTCCTGACCGACGCATTTGATGAGCCTCCGGTTATTCTGATGACTTACAATCCAAGGTACTATCTGGATCTGGCAGAGGGTTTCGGCTTTGAAAAGGCAAAGGACCTTCTTGCATTTATGATCGGGAGTGAAGTAATAAAAGATGAGAAGATGATGAGCAAACTTCAGAGAGTTAGCGATATGGTAGTGAAAAAAGAAGGTCTGACAATTAGAAAAGTAAATCTCAGCGATTTTAAAGCAGAAGTTGAAAAAGTAAGACAGGTTTATAATAATGCCTGGCAGGATAACTGGGGCTTTGTGCCAATGACTAAAGAAGAATTTGAATATATCGCAGGAACATTAAAGCAGGCAGTTGATAAAGATTTTGTACTTTTCGCAGAAAAAGATGGAAAAGTTATTGGATTCAATCTTGCTCTGCCTGATCTGAATCAGGCTACAAAAGTTTTAGACGGAAAACTTTTAACGTTAAAGATATTTAAATTCCTTCAGCTTAAGAAAAAGATCGACCTGCTCAGAGTAATAATTATGGGTGTAAATGTTGAGTACCATAAAAAGGGGATAGATGCCGTGTTCTATCTTGAGATAATTAAGGAAGGTAATCGCAAAGGTTATCGGGGAGCTGAAATATCCTGGGTACTCGAGGATAATCTCCCGATGGTCCAAACCGCAGTAAAGCTTGGAGCAAAGGTTTATAAGACTTACAGGATATATGATGTGGCTATATAGGTTTATAGGGATGTAGGTGTAGACACTATACTCGTGTTTCTATAACTTGTCTCTTCTGGTAATAAAAAAAGGCAGCTGTTGGCTGCCTTTTTACTAATTAACAATCAGAATAAAATATTTATCTGCTCACGCTTCTGTTTAAGAAGATAGATATGCCTGTATAGATCTGAATGTAAGAGATAGATTTAGTAGGTACTGATGTTCCGGCAAATGTATATTCTTTATCATCCAGGGTATAAACTAAAGGATCTGTTGATAGGGAATCATAAGATTTGCCTATAAGGTTAGCCAAATTATAATTCACACCGAATAAAACTCCTACCTTATCGCTGAAAGCAAGATCAACACCTGCTCCGAACTGTAAGCCGCCTCTCCACGTAGATTTTAAATCAGCTGAAGAAGAAAAGATACTACCCAAGGTTGTTGAATTTCCGCTGATAAAATTATTTGTAAGGTCTAAATTAATATAAGGATTAATTTTTTTATTAGGCATAAAGTTGTACTGCCCACCGATATCAAGAGAAAGAATATTGATATTTACTTTAGAAGTTATTGTTACACCTCCTGAACTCTGATCGGCTGAATTTGAGAATCCGTTATATACTAATGAAACAGCTGTCTGAAAACATCCTTTCCTGTCTAAATTATATTTAACAGCTCCCCCGGCATTGAAACCGTTTTTCATATGATAATTGGTGTTGAAATCCTCTATGTTACCTTTCAGATCAGAAGCAGGAACAGAATAGCCTCCAAAAAGCGCAAAACTAAATTTATTTGACTGGGAAAAACTGTTCTGAGAAATAAATAATGTGAACATCAGAAGTGAAAAAGCGAGTAATTTTTTCAATTTTTATTTTAATTTTAAGTAATAATCATAATAAATATTTACAGAATAAAATTCGCCTTAAAAACAAAAAGGCAGCCACTGGCTGCCTTTTAAAAAAAAATGTATTTTGAAAAATATTTATTTCATTATCTTTCTGTTCATATAAATTGAAATACCGGCATAAATCTGAAGATATGAGATCGATCTTGCAGCAGTTGTTACTGAGCCAATAGTAGTTTCTTTATCCATCAAAGTATATTCTGTAAGACTTGTGCTGGAAGCAGAATCTTTACCAATAAGGTTTGCAAGATTATAATTACCTCCAACTAAAATTCCGATATTTGGACTTACTGCATAATCGATACCTGCCCCGAACTGAAGTCCACCTCTCCAGGCTGATTTCAGATTTGCAGTGTAAGTTGTGTTCGTTGTAACACCACCGGTAGTAGATGTAGTATTTTGACTGGCATCGCCGCTGAAAAAATTATTTGTGAAATCTACGTTTACAAAAGGATTAACTTTATGATTCGGCATGAAATTATACTGAGCTCCAATATTTGCAGAAAGAATATTCATCTTTACTTTTCCGCTGTGAGATGCAGTTGTTGTTCCATTCTCACCATCAGAAAAAGTCTCAGTAGTATCAGCTGAATTTGAAAATCCGTTGTAATCAAGAGACAATACTAATTGTAAAGCGCCCATTCTATCTAATGAATACTTTGCAGCTCCGCCGAAATTAAATCCACTCTTTTGAAAGTAGGTATTGCTACTACCCCCATTGAAAAATATATCTCCTTTTAGATCTCCGGTCGGAACTGAATAACCGCCAAATAAAGCAAAATTAAGCTTATTTGATTGAGAAAAGGCGCTTTGTGATACAAATAAAGCGATAATAATGAAGGTAAGACTAATGATTTTTTTCATTTTTTAATTAAATTTTATAAAAAGTGTATATTTTACTATACAAAGTTACAAAATGATTCCATTAATTCCAAATGTACTAACAAAAAAGGCAGCCACCGGCTGCCTTTTTGTTAGTACTTTAATAATAACCAGTCAGGATTTAAATCCTGACTGGAATTGTTTTTTACTTTCTTACTTTTCTGTTCATGTAGATAGAAACACCTGCATATAACTGAAGGTAAGAGATATTCTTTGCAGCAACTGTTCCGCCACCGATAATATATTCTTTATCGTTTAAAGCATATTCAGTTGTAGCAGTTGAAGATGAAGTATCTTTACCGATTAGGTTAGCCAGATTATAGTTTCCGCCTAATAATACACCGATGTTATTGCTTACAGCGAAATCAACACCTGCACCAAATTGAAGACCACCTCTCCAGGCTGACTTTAATGTTTTGTCAGTGCTCGGAGGAGTGTTTCCGTTAGTTGTTACTACTGTGCTTCCGCCAATAAAGTTATTTGTGAAATCAAGATTTACAAATGGATTAACTTTAGTGTTAGGCATGAAGTTATACTGAACTCCAAGATTAGCTGAGAAAATGTTAACTTTTATTTTTGCTGATTCGCTTCCGATGCTACCTTGAGTAGTGTCAGCAGAGTTATTGAAAGCATTATAATTTAAAGATAGAACAGCTTGTAAATTACCCATTCTGTCTAATGCATATTTTGCAGCACCACCGACATTGAAGCCGTTTTTCTGTGCATAGTTATAAACTGTACCGCTTGCATTGTTTAGAATGTTAAAGTTTACATCACCTTTAAGATCTGAAGTAGGAACTGAGTAACCGCCGTATAAAGCGAAGCTCAGCTTGTTTTGTGCAAAACCGGATTGTGAGATCAGTACTGTAAGCACGAATAAAGAGATCGATATTAATTTTTTCATCGTTATGATTTATTTTTTTAATGAATATCATATAAGGTACTCATTTTTTACCTCAATTTAAAGACCTGTTACAATCTCTTTTTAACTAATGTGCAATTATAAAATAAAAAAGCAGCTTTGAAGGGCTGCTTTTTCTCAAGAGGGATTTGAGTTTATTGGGTTATTAACAACCCAAACTTATATGTTTCATGGTATTTAAACCACTTTATCTTTAAAAAGTTCTATATTTTATCGATTGGTTCCTGAATTAATCTTGAACCGGCTTTAAAAGTAATATAGCTCCATATCCAGGATATCAGAATTGAGAATCTGTTTTTAAAGCCAACCTGGTAATATAAATGCACAAAAAGCCAAGCCAGCCAGCCGATAAAACCTTTTATTTTTATATTATTTATCTGTGATATCGCAACTTTTCTGCCAATCGCTGCCATTTTCCCTTTATCTGTGTATTTAAATGGCTTTCTTTGATTGTCATTATTTTCAACTGATCTACTTATAATATCTGCGACAAATCTACCCTGCTGCATTGCAACAGGTGAAAGTCCAGGTAGCTGCTTTTCGTTCTTATCTTTAAAATTTGCAAGGTCTCCGATAACAAATATTTCAGGATGATCTTTAAATGAGCAAAATTCATCTACGATAACTCTCCCTCCTCTGTCATTAGGATAGCCCAATGATTTACCTATAGGATTTGCTTCAACACCGGCAGCCCATACAACAATGTTTCCTTTAATTACCTTATTTCCTTCAAGTGTTGAAACATGAATACCGTTCTCATCAATATTTAGAACTTTTGTATTCAGCATTACATTCACACCTCTTTTAATCAGCTGATCTTTTGTATAAACAGATAACTCTCGGTCAAATGCAGGCAGAAGGTCAGCACCTGCTTCAATTAGAATGATCTCACTTTTAGATGTATCAATGCTTCTGAAATCTCCGCTGATGATTTTTTTTGAAAGCTCTGCAATAGAACCAGCAAGCTCAACACCAGTAGGTCCGCCTCCGATTATTATATATCTTAAAAGCTCTGAAGATCTTTCAGGATGCTTTTCAGCTTCTTCAAAAGAAAGTAATATTCTTTTCCGGCACTGAATTGCATTCACAACATTTTTAAGGGGTGTTGTATATTTCTCCCATTCAGAATGACCGAAGTATCCTGTCTGAGAACCTGCAGCTAGAATTAGAAAGTCGTATGAATATTGACCGTCTTTAGTGAAAACTATTTTTTTATCCTTATCAATACTTACAACATTACCCATAATAACTTCAACGTTATCATACTTAGAAGTTAATGAGCGGATAGGTATAGCAATGTCAGCAGGATTAAGAACGGCAGTTGCTACCTGATATAAAAGCGGCTGGAATAAATGATGATTTGTTCGGTCGATCAGAGTGATTAATGCATCGTCGCATTTTGCAAGTTTTTTCACTGCCTGCAATCCGCCAAATTCTGCACCTATAACAATGATCTTTTTCTGATTCATGTAGAATTTAAGTTATGAACTTCGAGTGAGATCTTTTAGTCAGAAATAATTTCTATCCTTTCAGGTCAGACTTATCGTCCTGACAGGTTGCTTTTAAATCAAAACCAAAGTGAACCGACTAACCCAACTTAGTGGCTTACGGTAATCGCAAATCTTAAAGATTTAACAACATTCTTTTATTACATTTAAATTTTTTCCCATTAAGTCTATATTTCCATTCAATCAAAAATTTCATGAAGAAAAAGATCGAAGAGCTAAAACAAAAAAGAGCGGAAGCTCTTCTTGGAGGCGGACAGATAAGAATTGACCAACAGCATAAAAGAGGGAAGCTTACTGCAAGAGAAAGAATTGATATTTTACTGGACAAAGGCTCGTTTGAAGAAGTTGATATGTTCGTTAAGCATCAGTCACGTGATCTTGGACTGGAAGAGCAAAGATTTTATACTGACGGAGTTATAACCGGGACTGGTAAGATCGAAGGAAGAGCTGTTTGCATCTTCTCTCAGGATTTTACTATTCTCGGTGGTTCGCTTTCGGAATATTATGCAAAGAAGATCTGCAAGATAATGGATCTTGCTATGAAGATCGGTGCTCCGGTTATAGGAATTAACGATAGCGGAGGCGCAAGAATTCAGGAAGGAGTAGTTTCACTCGGAGGATATGCAGATATATTTTTAAGAAATACTTTGGCAAGCGGAGTTGTACCACAGATTTCTGCAATAGTTGGTCCATGCGCAGGAGGCGCAGTTTATTCTCCGGCAATAACGGATTTTATTTTTATGGTGGATAAGATCGCCTATATGTTCGTGACAGGACCCAATGTAGTAAAAACTGTTACTAATGAAGATGTTACTTTCGATGAACTTGGTGGAGCTCACACACATGCAGTTAAAAGCGGAGTCAGTCATTTCACCTGTGATAATGAGATTGAATGCTATCAGAATATCAGAAAGCTAATGTCTTATGTTCCGCTTAACAATATGGAAGATGCTCCTGTATATGAATTTGATACATCAGAGGAAAAAGATATTGATTCATTAAATGAATTCCTTCCGGAGAATGTTTCAACTCCGTATGATATGAAAGAGCTGATCAATAAAATTATAGATGAAGGTTCTTTCTTTGAAGTTCATAAAGAATATGCAGAGAACATAGTTGTGGGCTTTGCAAGAATAGCCGGCAGATCTATAGGAATAGTTGCAAATCAGCCAATGTATCTTGCAGGAGTTCTTTGCCTGAACTCATCTATTAAAGGAGCAAGGTTTGTAAGATTTTGTGATGCATTTAATATTCCGCTTCTTGTATTAGAAGATGTTCCCGGATTTTTACCGGGCACAGATCAGGAATGGAGGGGAGTCATCAGGCACGGAGCAAAACTGCTTTATGCATTCTGCGAAGCAACTGTACCAAAAGTAACGGTGATCATACGAAAAGCATATGGAGGTGCATATGATGTTATGAATTCTAAGCATATCCGCGGAGATATAAATGTTGCATGGCCATCTGCTGAAATAGCTGTTATGGGAGCAAAGGGAGCAGCAGAAATTATTTTTAAAAAAGAAATTGATGAAGCAAAAGACAAAGCTAAAAAGCTCGATGAAAAAGTGAATGAATACACTGAAAGATTTGCAAACCCTTATCTTGCAGCAGAAAGAGGATTTATTGATGATATTATTGAACCTAAAGAGACCAGACGAAAAC
Organism: Ignavibacteria bacterium; assembly: GCA_038230595.1. Lineage (GTDB taxonomy): Bacteria > Bacteroidota > Ignavibacteria > Tepidaquicellales > Tepidaquicellaceae > JBBRMY01. The sequence continues at coordinate 3,493 of JBBRMY010000009.1, read as the reverse complement.
TAATAAAGTATTTCAACATTATTAAAAATAAAGTAGACTCAAATCCAAAGAAAAAGCATGGGAATATACCATTGTAAATAGTGCTAGTCTTTGAAAAAAACAAATAACTCAAAAATACCTCTGCTGTGCATTGAATAAAAACTTAGATTTCTGTATCTTGTATTAACACGGCGGATATAGCTCAGCCAGGTAGAGCGTCAGATTGTGGCTCTGAATGTCACGGGTTCGAGCCCCGTTATTCGCCCGAAAAAATTAACCTGACAGGATTATTTCTGTCAGGTTTTTTTGTTTTTATTTAATTTTCAATAAAAATACTTATGGCAAAAATTAAAGTCGAAGAAGTTATTGACCATCTAGAAAGGGTTTTCAAATCAGGGCTTGAAGAAACTATGAAAGAGTATTTTCCGGATAAACCATTTGAAATAAAAGATGTGTACAGGACTTTCCGGAACAAAGTAGCTAAAAAATGCAGTTACTGGGAAAATGTCCCGGATAGGTTTGTTGAAAGAGATTAAAGCCTGATCTTGAAAAGAATATTTCATATATGATTTTGTACAGACGCGATGTTCGCGTATCAAAAAACCAAGGAAATTTTAGACTCTATCATAGCGTCTTTAATTTCACTTTTATATTTCCAATTCCGAACCTTCCCGTTTGTCATGTAACAAAATCCCAAAAACTACGTTATTTTTAAATACTGAACACCTCTGTAAACCATTTTAACTTTTTCATCATCTAAACTATAAACAGGTAATTCACCTGTTCGCACAAGGAACACTTGGAAAATATCCGGCAAGTTGAAATCCCAAATAGTGATCTTTCACAAGAGTTTGATCATATAAAAGAAGCCAAACTGATAGATCTCTGCAGGAATAAAGATAAGGCAGCTTTCAAAGAACTTTATGACAGATATTCCGGAAGAGTGTATTCACTTTCACTCAGACTTTCAGCTGACAGAGAAAATGCTAAGGACATAACTCAGGAAACTTTTATCTCAGTCTGGAAAAATATTGCTTCGTTTAACGGAGAAAGTGCTTTCTACACATGGCTCCATAAAATTGCAGTAAATAATTTTCTGATGCTGAAACGAAAAAATTCTAATTCAACTGAATCTTTAAGCCGTAAGCATAACGATATTAATCCGGAAAACTATGCAAGTACTTTCTCAACCAGAATTGATGTTGAAAAAGCAATTTCAAAACTGCCGGAACAATCAAGAATGGTTTTTGTGATGTTCGATATAGAAGGATATAAGCATGAAGAGATAGGAAGTATGCTCGGAATTGCATCGGGTACATCAAAGGCTCAGCTTCACAGAGCCAGGAAATTTTTAAGGAATGAATTAACAAAGTAAACCTTGTAAAACTTATTATGGATCGCAACGAATTTACAGAATTAATGGATGATTATATCGATAATGACCTTTCTTCCGGAAAGAAAAAGGAATTTGAAGAAGCTTTGGAGAATGATGCTTCATTAAGAACTGAATTTACAGATTACAAAAACTTTATTCAGAATTTTATGTCAATGGATAAAAATATTATACCTCCTTCAGATACATTCGGCAGGATCGAACAGGAAACTGATCAAAGCTATAAGCCGGAGATAACAATGTATTCAAATAATGTTATGTCAGTAGCATTTGATACAAAAGATAATATTAAAATTACCGGCCAGGTTCACAAAGCGAATAAAAGCTGGTATCTCTGGTCATCTGCTGCAGTTGTGCTTATTGCCTTCAGCGTTTTTCTTGCATATAAAATTTTCCAGCCTCAAAATTCTGCTCAGATGGATGGATACTCGAACTGGCAACTTGTTAACCTGACAGGAAATGCTACGATTAACGGTACTCGTTCTGCTAAGCTTAATCTTGGTGACCTTCTTGAAACAGATGGAGCTTCATCTGTAGTTTTGAAATTTAATGACGGAGGAAATATTATTGTTGAGCCAAACTCAAAGATCAGACTTGTCCACAGTGACAATAATGAAAGCTGGATTGAAATTATCTCGGGTACAGTAAACACTGAAAATAAGCTTAGGCCCGGAAATATTGTTATTGAATCAAATAACGTTAAAGTTCGGGACAATGGCGCAAGCTATACATTCAATGTTGATGACAAAGGTAATGGAATAGTATATGTTAAAGATGGTAAAGTTTCTTTTATATCTGATAATAACAAGCAGGCATATATACCTGAAGGAAATTATTGCTATTCACAGCCTGTTAAAGGTGTCGGTACTCCGTTCAGAAAAGATTCCAAGCCGGAATTTCAGCAAGCTCTTTTCGCCTATGATTTCGGAAATAATAATGTGCCTGAAGCAGTTTACTCTGTTCTTGCTAATGCAAATATTCAAGATGCCTATTCGCTGGTTAATCTTCTTCCAAGGCTTGATGAAAATAAAAAGTTCATGGTTTACAATAAACTTTCAAAGAATGGCTCAATACCTTCTTCAATTAGGCTGGACAGCATAAAGAATTTTGATGAAGATGATGCTAAAGTCTGGATAGATGATATAGGTCCTAAAATAAAAATGAAAATTCGGTCTGATGTTAATAATGCTGAGCTTAAGAAAGAAATGGAACAGCTCAACAGGGAAATGCTTCAGATGAATTCTGAAATGAAGATCAATGCAAAGCAAATGGCTGAAGATATGAAAAAGGAAATGAAAGAGCTTCAGTCAGATCTTAAAGATCTGAATTTGGGAATGCGTGATTCTCTTCGCAGTAAAAAGTTCATGAACATTTATCATATGGACGATAAGGATTGGAAAGAATATCATAAGGAAATGGAAGAACTGCATAATGAGCTTTCTGAAAGCTTCAAAGACATGGGAAAAGAATTCAGGGAAATGGGTGAGGAAATGAAGGAAAGATTTAAGGATTTTGGAAATGATTTTAAAGTTGAGATAGACACAGCAGGCTTTTTCAAAAGCTATTCCAACGGAATGAATGATTACATGCAGTATTACAAAAATTTCGATACCGTAGAATTCCATAGTGAAATGAAAGAGCTTGAAAAATTAAATGAGCTAAAAGTACCGTATTTCGATGCAGATGCATTCAAAGAAAAGTTCAAGGACTTCGATAAGAAATTCAAATGGAACGGTGATTCAACAGGAATGAAATTTAAGAATAACGGAAATAATGTTATCATCAAAGGTGAAACCGTTATTGTCGATGGCGATACTCTAAAGCCGGGGGATAAAAGGCAGCACATAATTTTTGATGATGATGGGGATAAAGATGATGACAAAGATAGAGATAAGGATAGTGATAAATGATCAATTTTTACCTGACAGGTTTTTAGTACTGTCAGGTTTTTGATTTTTATAGAGACGAGATTCACGCTTCTCTCCGAATTTAGTGCAAGATAGTCTATCTCTCAATATACTGCTCGCCTTCCTTTAGATAAATTATCCGGTCTTTATAATATTTGATCTGATTAGGTTCAGTATTCTGTTGAGATAGTGAATCAAGGCGCTTATCCTCACG
>JBBRMY010000008.1:0-42230 GCA_038230595.1 Ignavibacteria bacterium | reverse complement strand
TGGAACTGCTCATATTCATCTGAAGATTCTCCCTTTACTACCAGCTCAGAACTGTTATTAGAATTCAAGGAAGTTTTAAAGACGCTTGTATAACCGGAATTATTTCCAATGTAATAGACTTCTTTTGTTTTAGGATTGTAAGCAGGCTTATGAGAAAATCCGTTAAAGTAAACCAGCTTACTAACACCGGATGCATCATCTAAAGTTAAGTATTGAGGAAAATATTTTTTCTTCAGCCAGTATAAAAATTCATTGTCAAACTCTTTATAATCTTTTCCAATTGTATATTTCATTACATCCGAAAAACTTTCACTGACCCATATATTTTCCTGAAGCTGAAGTATTTTATCTTCTCCATAAGTTGCAGCAATATACTCAAGAACTTTTTGTCCGAGCTTATACATAATATATGTTCCGTAAACATTTTCCCAGTCTTCAAGACCAACAATATAGTCATGCAGCACGGCATCTTTAAGAACCATTTCAGACTGAGTATCCCATTTGGATGACCAGTATTCAGCCAGACCTTCAGTGTACCAAAGCGGTGTTGATCTGTCAGTAAGCTTCCCATGATTTTTTAATACGGATGCGATCTTACTTGTCATGAAAACGTGAGTTAGCTCATGCCGGATAACGTGGTAAAATTGTCCGAGAGAACCTTCAAAAGGAAGCACTACTCTTCCTTTAACAAATTCATAAAAGCCGCCAACTCCGTCAGGAACAAAGCCAGGCGTAGTGTTAGTCTGCTTAAAATGTAATGGAGAGGAGTAAAAAATAACCGGAACTGTATCAGCTAAAGAGTGATCGAAATTCTGCTGATGCACCTTATAACTTTCTTCAGCATAGTATGCACCTAGCTCTGCAAGCTCCTTAGCTTCCTTATAATAATAGATCTTAAAATGCGGTGTTGACATAGTGTACCAGTCAAAAGCCGAATACTGAACTTTGTTCCTGCCGAAATCAACAAACTGCGAATATAGAGGGGAATTACATGAGAGGATTAAAAGGGAAACAAGGGTTAATAAATAATATTTTGCTTTCTCCACATCGAATTCATTTTGTTATTTCATATTGAAAATATTATAGAATTAAATCAATACAAATACTGTGTGATACCGGGGGAGTAAAAACAGAAGTAAAATGAGATGATCCTGTTTAGCTGATTATTTTAAGCCTGTTATTTTAAACCTGTCATTTTAAGAAAAGATCTGAAGACTTTTTTATTATTCATGGAGAAAAGATAAGGAAGATAAGAAATGTTCCCGATAAGAAAGTTAATTCTGCTTTCACTATGATCTAAACCATGTTTGCCGGAAATAGGAATAAATATTTTTTTGATCTTTTTTATAGGGAGAAGATCTGATGTAGTAAAAATTTCCTCTTTAAGCCTGAATTCTATAATTGAATATTTATTTCTGTATGTTTCAAGATTTTTTCCATTCATCAATACAGAAAGCTTTTTATCAGCTGAATTACAAAGTGATAGAAGAAATAAATTATTGTTTGCGGCAGTTACATCTTGTTCCATAATTAACTTTAAAAGAACTTAGTTTTAATAATAACTGCGATACTACCATAGATGATCATCTGAGTAAAAAACAGAATAAAATATAAAAAGCATCTTACTATCGTTCCAAAAACTTTAGTGTTTTTAAAGAACTGGAATATAGTCCAGAACATCAAAGCGAAGCCAATGAAATTCGTTATTCCGATAACTATATTCATTTTCGGTGAATCATTAACAAAATAAAGAACAGGAATGAATAATATTTTGACAACTAATCTCTGAGCCAGCATGAAAGCATTCAGAACAACATGCTTCATATAGGTCAGCTTAAATTTTTTAAATGCAAGATAAGATGCAAAAGAATAAAGTGGAAGCAGTATTACCTGCGCTATTGAATAATGTTCTTCTACCAGACGGAATAATTCACTAATATCAAATTTCAGGATTCTTTCCGGGGCAGTGTTCATGATAGGGGTCTGATGTAAATTAAATGTATGAAGCAAAAAAGCATAAAGTCCGCCAAGTAAGATCAAAAGTGACAGAGGCTTGAAATGATTAATTCTTTTCCCGTCAATATATTCTTTAACTGCTAAACCCGGTCTAACAAATAATTCCTTAATTGTATACAGAATACCTTTTTCAAAATGAAGTAGACCATGCTGAATATCATGCCAGATAAAATGCAAATTTATGTCGTGGGTGTGCGCGGATTGCCCGCATATATTACAGTAGTTGCCGGTAAATTCATTACCGCAGTTTTTGCAAATGATAGTTTTTGTTTCGACGGTCATTATTGAAATGTAATATAAGGAAAGATGGTAATAATTAAGAGGTTATAAGTGATTGCAACGAGAAGTTTTTAAAATGTCGAGAAATTTTAACATTCAGGGTTTACCCCGAATGTTATTATTGAGGAAAAGCATGGATTCCATAGATGGATAAGAAATGGTTCATTTGACGAGGAACAAACCAATCAAAAGGATTCCTGCTTTCGCAGGAATGACAGAGATAAATTGGCATTATTGCCCATTCCTAAGCAGCATCAGATACTTTGTTATCAATGCTTCGTAATCATCAGTGAGTCCCTGCTTTTGAAGCTTAAGAAGATCTTCTTTAAGTGCATTATATGATCCCGGACCACTGAGAATTATTTCCGGTGGTGAAGTTCTTACAATATCATTTCCTCCGCGTGACTCACGCTTTGGCTCAAAATCTTTTTCTCTCTGAGAAAGCCTGGCATCCAGCATTCTGGATAAAATTTTATTCTGCTTTTCGAGTGTCTTGTCGTTAATCCTGTTCTGTTCAAGGTCTTTGATGACTTCCTGCATTTCTTTTTGAACTGAACTCAGGTCACCTAACAATTTTTCACCGCTTCGTTCCTGTTCTTTTTTAAATTCTTCGTTAAGCTGCTCAAGTGACTTGCTGATCTGCTCCTGCTCCATTTTCAACTTCTGCATTTGACCTTTTTGCTCTTCGGTAAGATTATTTCCATTCTCACCGTTACCGTCATTTCCTTCTTTACCATTTTTTCCAAGCTTTCCCATTTGCCCGCTCAAACCTTGCTGTTGAGATATCATTTTTGAAAGCTGCTCCATGAGTGACTGCATTCTTCCATTGTCACCTTTGCCTCCCTTTCCATCTTTCCCTTCCTTTCCATCTTTTCCTTTACCCATTTTACCTATCTGATCACCAAGCATTTTTGAAGCATTGTCCAGCGAGTTCTTTGCATCGCCCTGCTTACCGGTTGCATCATCTTTTTTCTGCCCTTCGAGATCTTCCTTTGCCTTGCCCATTTTATTATAGGCATTTCCAAGCTCTTTGCCCATTTCAGGAGAGACCTGCATTCCGCTCTTGGAAAGATTCATCATATCATCTATACTCTTTGAAAGATCGCTTTGAAGCTGACCCTGCTGCTGCTTATTATTATCAAATCCCTGCTTGTTATCCTTGCCTAGCTCCTGAGTTTTATCTTTCAGCTCTTTCTGACGCTTGCTTAATTCATCAAGTTGTTTTTTAAGACCCTCAAGCTTTTCCTTTAACTTATCCGAATCATTTGCGCTCATCATATTTTCTAATGCATCCTGCATTTTCTTATTCATCTCATTCAGATCGTTGGAAATTTCTTCCTGCTTTTTTTCAGACGAGCTTTTGTCACCTTTCTGCAGGTCTTTAGAAGAGTTATCCATCTTCTTTTCAGGATCTCTTTTCTCCATTTCTTTTTTCAGCTTATCAAGATCGCCTGTATCCATCTTGTCTTTCATTGCATTCATCTGATCGATAAGCTTTTTCAACTCTTCATTGAAATCTTTTAATTTATCCTGAATATCTTTCTGCTTTTGTGAAAGATCATTCATTTTATTCGGATCATTCTTATCTGATTTTTTTGTTTCTTCTTTCAGGGCATCCTGTTTCTTAGTTATTTCATCAAGCTTCTGAGTAAGGTCGCCGAACTTCTGAAGATTCTCAATTTTCTTCATCAGATCTAAAGCCTGATCCATATATTTCTTGAATGCTTCTTCATCGAACTTAAAGTTTTTCATTGCATCCTTAAGATCCGCATCATTATTCTTTTTCAGAGCATCCTGAATTTTTTTCAGCATTTCCTGAAGCTCAGGTGTATTGATCTTGTTGAAAAGCTTTTGAAGCTCCATATATTTATCAAGTGTCTTATCATCAAGCTGATTCTTCTTCTGCATTTCATTCATGCTCTGCTCAAGCTTTTGCTGAGTTGTGTTCAGCTCGTTCTTAAGATTATCTATTTTATTCTCAAGCTCTTCCTTTTTCTTTGGATCGTTCAATCCAAGATCTTCATCCCGCTGGGCTTCCTTTTTCATTTCCATTAGATCTTTCTGAACATTATTCAGATCCTGGAATGCATTAGATATCTCAGTTCTTATTTCCTTATTTATCTGTTCGGTATTTTTTAAAATTTCAGAGAGTGAAAGATACTGAATGATCTTACTTTCTGATCTTGCAGATTTTCCGGTGTTATCAAAAACTTCAAGATAATATTCAACTCTGTCACCTTTCTGCAATCCGAGGGATGACAAGCTCCACATATAAGGAACTTCAAGCATCGTTGCAGTTGGATTCATAATAGGAATATTCAGAGAGCTGAATTTATCACCTGCTGCACGGCTGCCGGATTCTTTTTTATAATTAAGTAAAAGCTTTGAAAATCCATAGTCATCAGAGATCCTTCCTCTGACAAGAAGTCCGCTTAATGCGGTAATGGTCTTATTAGATTCTTCAGGCTCTATAATAGTTACTGAAGGAGGAGAATCAGGTACTACATTTATTGTGTAAATATTCGCATTCTTATTTATATGAGAAGCCTGATCTTTAAGAACAAATTTATAACTGCCGGAAACAGCAGCAGTCAATTCACCCGCAGCATGATTTTCATTAATATTGAATTTTGTGATAAGACTATTAAATTCAACACCGGCTTCTTTAAGCTCTTTGTTTGAAATAAGCTCAAAATGAATTCTGCTGCCCTCTATGCAAGTAATATTGCCCTCGTTAATTAACAATGTTTTTGAAGGCTGACCTGTATAAGAAGGAGGGTTAACAGTAACAGAAAAACTTTTTAAAACGGGCTCGTCTGAAACGGCAATATTATATTCATCACTCTTATATCCGGCATACTCCGCATAATATTTTATATTGCTGCTAATATTTTCCAGATGAAGCAAATAAGCTCCGTCCTTGTTTTTTTCAACTTTAAAAGGCTTTGAGATTATCTGCACTCTGTCTTTTGTTTCTTCCTTAGTATATATATCAATTGCATCTATATCATAGGGCTTTGTAGTTGTGATCTTTACAGTGATATCAAGGCTTTCTCCCCTTGGAACAGAAACGTTACCCGGGTAAACATCAAACTTTAAGCCAATATCATTTTTTAAATAAATAAAATTGTGATTTATGATCCTGTTTACAGAAGAGAATAAAGGTGAAGGGAAAATGCTGAAAGACAATATATATAATAAAACTATTCCGGCAATTATCAGAAAACAATTTTTAAGACTACTGAATTTTATGAATGATGAAAGATCCTTGCTGCTTGTTTTTGAATTAATATAATTCAGATTTGCATTTACGAACTCTATTGTGAAAGGCTTTTTCTCAACATCTTCATAGATTGAAAGAGAGTTGGATAATTCATCTTTAATTTCAGGATAATTATTTCCGACTTTTGCAGCATACGGAATAATATCTAAAGGCTTAATAATTCCTGCGAATTTCAGACCTGAGCTCAAAACAAGGTAAACAAAAGTAGTAACGAAAGTTGAGATCCACGTCCAGTAAAAAACTGTTCGGACTGTAACGCTGAAATAAAAAATACTTTCCAGAATTATCATTAGGAATAAAACGGAAAAGAAAAAAATAAAAGTAAGTGAAAGAAATTTAGTGAGATCGAAAATAATTTCTTTTTTGCTTACTGCTATAATTTTTTCTTCAAGGGTATTTACTATTGCGAGGGAGCTTGAACCTGTAACTTTCATATTTATCCGGGCTTATCTTTTTTACTCCTAAATTCAAACAATGTTTCCTGTATAATGAAATTTAAGGTGAATTTTGTATAATTAAAGGTCTATTAGGTGTCATCTCTGTTATTCCTTACCCTAGTTACGACTCTACTGCTTCATAATGCAATCTACAACATATTAATTAGAATTATAATTTATGAAAATTTTTGATATTTTTACATTATAACTAACAACTTTCATGAATGAAAATACAATAGCACCACCGTCAGGCGTAAAGCTCTGGCTTCTTGCCTTCCGGGCATATTCATTTCCTGCATCAATAATACCTGCCATCTTTGGAGCAGTACTGGCAGTTTTATTTAATCCCGGTCTAAAATTCAACTATATTGCCTTCTCATTAACAGTAGTCGGTTCAGTTCTCGCCCAGATACTAAGTAATGTAGTCAACGATATTTATGATTTCAAAAAAGGGATAGATAAGGAAGACAAATCGATCGGAATACCTCATGGAGGATCTATGGTAATATCTATGGGTCTGGTTTCGTCGGATCAGATGAAAAAAGCAGCTATTATAGTAGCCATATTAGGAGTTTTCATTGGGATATATCTTTATACTATTGCGGGTACAATGGTTCTGTTTCTTACATTGTTCGCAATTTTATCTGCTCTGCTTTACACTGCATCTCCTGCAGCATTAAAATATAAAGCTCTTGGTGATATACAGGTTTTCGTTTCTTTCGGAATGATCATTACACTTGGTTCATATATTATTCAGGCTCCTCTGCATGAATTTTCATGGATGCCGGTTCTGCTTTCAATACCTTTAGGATTATTAATTGTTGCAATACTACATTCGAATAATATAAGAGATATAAATTTCGACGGAAAGTTCGGCGTTAAGACCCTTCCAATAATTATCGGCGAGCCTGCTTCAAGAAAAGTTTATTATTTTCTGCTCCTTGGAGCTTATGCAGCAGTACTTGTTTTTGCTTTAATGAAATTCCTTCCTTATACATCGCTTCTTTGCTTTGTTACTTTGCCAATTGCTTTAAAGCTTTGCAAGATGGTCGATCATTTTCCGACTTCAGTTCAGGAAAGGTATGATTACGGCGCAAAGCACATCATGATGACAGCACAGCTTAACATGCAGTTCGGTCTGACAATGATTATCGGAATTCTAGCTTATGTGTTATTTATGAGGTAGGAAAAATAATTAGGAATGATATTTAATTAAAAAAGAGACGTGAGCACGTCTCTTTTTTTTATGTTACTCTTCAAAGAATTCCCGGTAGATCCTCCATTTGTCTGATGGGTTAGCGCGATAAAGGCGGAGAGTTTTTGTGCCGATCGCCTTATACTGATCTGAATCATAATTCTGCTTAAAAACTACTTTCAGATCAGAGGTTGTATCAGAGTCCTTATAGATCTTAATATCAGAGATCTTTATTTTTATATTTTTATAGTTTTGGAAAGTCCATTCAAGCCTCTTCATTCTGTCTGCAAGATTCACAGTTTTTCCATCTGGATCAATATATTCATAATCATCGGTTAAAAAAGTTCGGTACTTAACTATATCTTTTTTCTCCCATGTTGATATCCAGTCATCAATTGTTTTTTCAACTGTATAATCCACAGACTTAAAATGCTGATCAATATTTTTATAAATATAATATCCGGTAAATGTTAAAGCTGCGAGAAGTAATAGTCCGGAGATCATCATAATAACAGGCAGCTTTTCAGAAGCACGTTTTTTTACAGGAATATCGGGAGGAGGAAGCGGCGGATGTCTATAAGAATTCTGAAGCGCATAACCGCAATGTTTGCAGAATACGGAATGCTCATCATTTTCCCTTCTGCATTTGGGACATGTAATTGTTTTGACAAAAAGAGGTTCAGGTGGAGGAGAAGGGGTGATCGTTACAGGCGGCGGAATTAAGTGATCTCTTAATGCATCAGAATTTATTTCTGAATCATTATCCTCTATAGCAACTTCATTTTCTCTGTTTGGATTATTTATACATCCATATGTTGTGCATCCCCCATTAAAATCGTAACACTCTTTATGATGAGGTATATGACAGGCAATGCATATTACAGATTCCGAATCACTCTTGATCCTCGACTGGCAATATGGACAGATCTGTGTCAATGTGCGTCTTTAAATATTTCCGAATATCCGCTGCTTATATAAATTTCAGAGACACCATCTGAAGCAGCTAAAATATCATTATAAGGAATTTTGATATCTTTTAATTTTCTATTTTTATACTTATTGAAAAAGTCAGAGTTCATCTCAGTATTGTGAAGAGATCTGAAACTGTAATATTCAGGTTCTTCACTATTCAAACCAGTTTTTTCAAGGTCTTTTAATTGAAGCATATTCATATTTGCAAATTTCTCATTTTCCCCTTTATCACCATCATAAAGTGAATAAACGATCTCATTATTAAATTCTATTTTTACTTTATCATTATTAAAATTCTTTGCTGCCATATCAAAAAGAACTTTTAAAGTTATATCTTCAAAATTAATTCCGGCTTCAGTGATCTTATCAAAAAAATAATGCGAAGGACAATCTTTTAATGACTGATATTCTACTATATAATTATCATTAGTGTTCCCGTTGAAAACCAGTCCCCTTCCATCAAGGAGCTCAAGCTTATTTTCTTTATTGGTAGAATTTTTAATATGCAAATATTTAACTGCTTCCTGCACTTGTATTCCGGCAATAACTGAAGAAATGGTTGGTGTAGTTGGAATTTTTCCCTGCTCAATATCAGAATTCTTTAGCATCAGGCATGATCGCCGTCTGTTAAGTAATCTATGATCAATCTCTGTCATTGTGCATTCATAACAGATCTCAGAATGCGGCATAAACAATCTTACAACTCCCGAAAGTATTTCTATTGCTCCGTCCACCCATGGGACACCTGCTTTTCTGCAGGATCGGTTTACGAACAACCTAGCTTCCCTGTTATCAAGTCCGCAAATAACTATATCCATTTTTTTAAAGCATCCTATTCCTAATTCAAATATACTCCCATCAAAATATTTAATATTTATATCCGGATTAATTTCCTTTGCTCTTTTTGCTGCTGTAAAAGATTTAGAATTACCGAGATCTTCTTCTCTGAAAAGAATACTTCTTGAGAGATTGCTTTTTTCAACCTTATCCATGTCAACGGTATAGATATTTCCGGCACCAAGCATTGCAAGATTTTTTATGATCTCATTTCCCAATGCTCCGCATCCGACAACCAGTATTTGCGAGCTTTTTAAAATATCCTGATCCCACCATGAGATAAGATCAAAGCGCGAATACCTGTTTTCCGGATCCTGGATATTTATCATGATAAAAAATGAAGTGAATGTTTTAAATGCTTCCTGCAGTAATTTCGGGATGAAGGCGAAGAACGTCACCTTCTTTTACTCTTGCTTCTGCAAGGGTCTGATTTTCGGTAAGCTGCTTTCCGGAGACTTTATGATGAAATTTATATGACAACGGCTCACCATCAGGTCCTGTAAGTGGCATTTTCATTTTAGGAAGAAGTGCCTCCATTATCCTTTTTACTGATGCATCGTCAGGAAGTGATGCTTGCTGCTCTTTATTTCCTGTTGCATCTATTATAGTAACATTTATTTTAGCCATACTGTAAGTTATCTTTTTTTTAATAATACTTAAATGGAATAAGAGAGCAGAGGCAAGGCTAATGAATTTTGATTGACTTTAAGGATTAAAACCGTAATATTTGATCATGTTAGAATGCATGAAATAGTATTTTATGAGCCGTGTGGATACACTGAAAATGATACTGAAGAACGAGCCAAATGATACTTTTACAAAGTACGCTTTAGCTCTTGAATATGTTTCTGATGGAGAAACTGATAAAGCTGAAGAGATCTTTATTGATCTTGTAGATAATAATCCGGACTATGTAGCTGCTTATTATCAGTATGGAAAGCTCCTGGAAGACAGAGCTGATATTGAAAGAGCCAGAAAAATTTACAATCAGGGGATTTTCGTAGCAGCATCTCAAAACGATATGCATACCAAATCTGAGCTACAGGATGCAATGGATAATTTATTTTAAACTACTTCAAACTTCATTTTATAGCACATCTCTACTATTTTTACCATCGTAAGACTTAGATCAAATTGATTAGAACTTATATCTTAGAAATTATATCTTTATAGTTCGATGAATTAAAGCTACAGTATTTACGGCTTTTTGATAATAACTTTAACAGAAAAATTTACAAATATGAGATTATTTCAGGGAATATTACTTGCAGCTATATTATTTTTTATAAGCTCTAATGTTTTTTCACAGACAAGACAGTGGGAAAATTTCACTAATATGAAGAGCGTAAAAGCAATTGCGATCAGCCCAAGTACGCCTTTTGTATTTGCTGCAACTACCGGCGGCTTGTTCTCATACAATACTTCAACAAATACATTTCAGAAGTATACAAATCTCAATGGACTTATCAGTATTGATATTAATTGCTTAACAGTGGACAGCCAGGATAGATTATGGATCGGTGCATCTGACGGCTCAATATCAATTCTTGACCTTACGGCAAACAGCTTCAAGTATATATATGATATAAAGCTTTCTAGCGAGAATAACCGTTCTGTAAATTCATTTTATCAGTATGGAAATTTTATGTTCGTAGGAACAGGGTATGGCATTCAGAAAATAAACATTTCTAATTTTAACTTTGTTGATGCTCCTTATTATAAGCTGGGCGCATTACCTGATAAATCTCCGGTAAACTCTATTCTTGTGAACAGGGATTCAATTTTTGCTGCTACAAATTTCGGAGTAGCTTATGCTCCTCTGATAAATACAAATTTAAATAATCCCGGAACATGGACTGCTAACCAGTCAGGGAATGCAGCGAATAATGTAAAAACAGTTGAAGTATATAACAATAAAATATTTTTTGGATCAACTCTTGGGATATCTTACTATAATGGAACATTGCTTCAGGATATTAACTCAGGTCCGAATGTTACTTCTATAAAAGCTTCTCAAGGTAAATTGTATTTCGCCCGAGATGGTGCCAGTTATTATTTTAATCAGGAAGATTATGTAAATATTATTTCTGATATTTCAAACTCAGGAATTGCTATAATAGCAGGAAATCCAAAAATTATATATGGAACCAGCAAACAGGGTCTGCTGATCAGTCTTAATGGAGGAGCGTATGAATTTAAAGCACCTGATGGTCCGAATTCAAATAGCTTTCTAAACGTAAATGTTGACAATGCAAACGGAAATATCTGGGGAGCAGGCGGAGGCAATGATGGATTTTATAAATATGACGGAATTCAGTGGACAAATTATAACACTACTACTTATCCGCAGATAGGGACTGCAAATGATTTCAGAACTATTGTTATCGGAAATAATGTTGTATGGGCTTTGAGCTTTGGCGGAGGAGCAACAAGGATCTCAGGAAATGATATTTTTAATTTTAATCCAAGCAATGCAAAGCTTCCGGGTATAGATGAAACTCACCCTTTATATTGTACTTTAACAGGGGGAGCATTTGATAATACCGGGAATTTATGGACTGCAGTATTTCAGACAAATACCAGTAAGTCGCTGTACGTTTATGACGGAACTCAATGGAGAGGAATGCCAAACCCGCCTATTTTCGGATCAGCTAATTTAACAAGTCTTGCAATAGATAATTACAATACTAAGTGGGCTGTGTCAGTTTCACTTTCACCTCGTGGTGTATATTTCTTTAATGAGAATGGAACTCTCGATAATAGTTCAGATGATATCACCGGCTTTTATAATTTAAGTGAGTTTCCCGGCGGTGGTATAACGGATGTTAAAGATATAATTGTTGAAAAGAACAATGAAGTCTGGATAACAACTAACAATGGTGTTTTCATTCTATCAAATCCACTGGCAGCTATTCAAAATCCAAATAACAAACCGCCCTTTCAAAAGCTAGGGATCATTTCAGGAAATCTGAGAGTTCCTTTTACAGAGAATTGCAGATCACTTAAGAATGATATTCTGAATGAAAAATGGGTTGGTACTGAAAATAACGGCGTGTTCCATTTTTCAGCTGACGGCTCAACACTAATAGAGCAATTCAACACGAAGAACAGTCCTATACTTGACGATAAAATAAATTCAATTGTTATAAGCAGCAAGAATGGTAAGGCGTATTTTGGAACACAGAAAGGCTTATCCGCATTAAAAACAAATGCAATTGAGCCTGTAGCTGCGTTTGATAAGATCATCTGCTCTCCAAATCCATTCTTACTCTCGACTTCTAATAGTTTGAATATAGACGGGCTTGTTGAGAATTCAGTTATCAAGATAATGTCCCTTAACGGAGAAATCATGAACGAATTTGATACTCCGGGAGGAAAGATAGCTAAATGGAACGGAGCTGATAAAAATGGGAATAATGTGCCTTCAGGAGTTTATATGGTTGTTGCATATAATAAGGATGGAAGTAAGGTTGGAGTTGGAAAAGTGGTTGTAATAAGAAATCAAAATTAACAAATATTTGTTACAAATAATATGTTAGTAATACCTGTAATAGATATTAAAGACGGTAAAACCGTCACAAAGATACAAGGATTAGGCAATCTTACTAATTATTATTGCACTGACCCTGAAGTAACTGCAAGACTTTTCAGAAAAGAAAACTTTAAAACTCTTCATATAACTGATCTGGATGGAGCTTTATACGGAGATATGAAAAATCTCGAGCTGATAAAGCACATCTGCAATTCCATAGATATACCTATACAGCTTGGCGGGGGGATACGGGATTTCGAAACTGCTGAATTCATAATGAAAGAGCTCGGCGTTTACAGGATCGTTATCGGTACTGCAGCGCTTACGAACAGAAAAATGATAGAGGATATCATTAAAAAATTTGGAGCAGGAAAGCTTGTAATCTGCATTGATGAAAATATGGATAAAGTAATGATGGATGGCTGGATCTCGGAATTTCCGATTGGTGCAATTGAATTTGCTATGGAAATGAAATCAATGGGAGTGAAACGTCTTATCTACCAGGATATAGGCAGAGTTGGAACGCTGCTTGGTCCGAATGTTGAAAAAATTTCTGAACTTGCATTGAAAACGAATTTAAAAATTACTGCCGCTGGAGGATTTCGTGATTATAAAGATCTGTATGCTTTGAAAGATCTTGAAAAGATAGGAGTTGATTCTATTATGATGTCGAGAGCTTTATACGAGAACCGCTTTCCATGCCAACAGATATGGCGCGAACAGGAAAAGAATGATTCTTGTCTCGATCTTCCAAAAGTAAAATGATCAAGTAAGAGTCAGAACATTCAGTTCTCTGAATGATTCTGAATATTTAAATTTATTACTATCTCTCATAAAAAATTCAGCAAAAGCCTTTCTGAATTTGTCGAAGTCAGTGAATTGCGATCTGTGGCAATGTATTATATCCATTTTCTCATCCACTCTATCAGTAATATCCGTAAAATAATCCGGTTTATTAGACCCGAAAAAAAGCATTTTAGAAACCTTATGAGGTTCAAATTTACTTTTATAAATAAAAGCATTTTTTGCTGCAAACACTCCGTCACAAACTGCTTCTGATATAATCCTGTGATCTCTGTGTAAAAGATTTAAATTGTCCCAGTCTCTGTTAGCCGGATCAAAAGTAAAAACAATTTCAGGTCTAACTTTTTTAATTATCTGTGTAATTTTTTTTCTCAGAGCATCATTGTATTTTAAAAATCCATCTTCAAATCCCCAGAAATAAACCTTGTGAACTCCTGTAGCTTTAGCGGCTTCAAGCTGCTCTTTTTCTCTGACCTTAATTCTTTTTTTCTTGCTTATGTTTTTTCCTTTAAATCCATTATCTCCTGCAGTTGCAATCACATAATGTGCTTCGTACCCCATTTTAATAAGATCTTTAATAGTAATGCAGCATCCGAATTCAAGATCATCGGGGTGCGCTGCGAATGCAAGAATAGTTTTTTTCATACTGTTTCCGGGAACATCTGTCTTTTTTTTGAATGTCTTTTAGAAAAAAATATTGTAAGAACCGGAGAAATAAGAATATAAACAAAGCCGGAAAGACCGGAGTAACCGTAGGGTAAAATTAAAGCAGTTAAAACTGAGAACAGACCTATACATGCCATGATTATGTTGCCATGAAATTTAGTCTTAGTATCAAATATTTCCTTTTCATTAAGATGTAAAGCTTCAGCCTGCTTCAAAGCATGATGATAAAGCAGAACGAAGCAGAGGTAAATAGCTATAAAGCCAATTCCATAGATTACCATAAGCTCCCTGACCTGAGGAGAAGAAATGGAAATTATTCCTTCACCCGGAAGAATAAGTCTGAAAACAAATTTCAAAGGATAAACATAGAATAATACAACGAAGATAAGAACAAGATTTAGAAGAATTGTTTTCAGGTCCTGCAAGCCATATCTTCTGAAAAACACAAACTGAGCATACCAGATCTGCATCAGAAGAGCAAATCCAACTGCAAAAACGAAAAATCCCTTCATTTTATGTGCAAGTTCGTCGTAAGTATTCGGAACCTCAAGGGAAACTACAAGAAGAGTAACTGCGAAAGCAAAAACAGCATCCGTAAAAGCTTCGATGCGTGTAATTTCATGAGACCTCCATTTAAAATCATCTTTTTTTTCGATCTTATTCTGATTTAGCGCTTTTCTGAACATTTATTATTTTGAATTATTTGGGCTTTATAACGTATATTTTGTCATCATCATTTGCAGGATTTCCCCTTCCATCTTTATTACTTGTGGAAAAGTAAATATAACCATCGGGACCTTCAACTACATCTCTTATCCTTCCTACATCAATACCATTTAATTTTTCGTAAGATAAAACTTTTTTCGGATCATTAGCATCCATAACAATTCTCATAATTCCCTGTCCTCTGAGACATCCAAAGAAAAAATTATTTTTATACTGTGGAAAAATATTTCCCTTATAGAGCATACCTGAGCCGGGAGCTTCAGCAGGGGTAAAAACAATTATAGGCGATTCCAAACCCTCTTTAGTTCTGGTATGGGAAACTACCGGCCACCCATAATTCTTACCTTTCTCAATTATATTTACTTCATCGCCGCCGCCGGGTCCGTCAAATCCTGAAGGACCATGCTCAGATTCAATCATTACGTTTGTACCGGGAAACCAATCGATTCCCTGTGGATTTCTTACTCCATATGCCCAGACAGGAGAATTCGGAAAAGGATTATCGGCCGGTATTGAACCATCGGAATTAATTCTTAAGATCTTTCCGTTCAGCTTTGAAAGATCCTGTGCCAACTCTTTTTCAGTTGCATCACCTGCAGTTATATACAGTTTACCATCCGGTCCGAATTTAATTCTTCCGCCGCAATGATTTTTTGAAGCGGGGAGGTCATCTATGAGAGTTAGATTTGCATCAATTAAAAGATCATTGTTATCTGTGTAGCGCTTTATCTTTGTACGCATGTTATTACCATCTCCGCCTTTAAGATATGCATAACAAAGATATACATATTTATTATTAGGGTAATCAGGATCAAGAGCTAGTCCCATTAAACCTTCTTCAGAACCTGTAGAAACCTCTGCGATCTCAATAGCAGGCTGTGAAAGAAGAACACCATTTTTAATTATCCGGACTTTTCCAATTCGTTCAGTGACGAGAATTCTATCCGGAGATGTAAATACAATGCTCCATGGAACAGTAAGATTTTTTATATATGTTTCAACTTTATATTCTACATCTTTCTCTTTTTTAGCAGGGATCTCTGTAGGCTGAATACTCGAATCCGGTGATTTAGGTTTAGGTGAGCATGCATTCAAAAACATCAGAACAATTAGTAATATCATATTAGTTAGAATTTTCATTGAAGGATTCTTTTACAACAATAAAATAATTAGTATTAATGTTCTATTATATACTGATACTTCGGCGCTTTAAAGTATATTTGTTCATTTAAGTTGATATTGTACTTTCATTTTTTAATCAACCAATCTTGTTTCGTCATGGAGTATTGTATATCATTCCGGAATTCTCCATTTATAAATGAACCATTTATAACCAGACAATTTTTTACAAATCCCATGCTTTCAACTAATTTTAGCGAGGCAATATTTTCTTCGTCTGCAGCTTCAATGATAATACTTACTTTAAATTCTTCAAACAAATATTTCATTAACATAAGAACAGTTTCTTTTGCAATTCCTTTTCGCTGATATTTTTTTGAAATGGTGCAGCCGATCTGCGCTTTCTTTGATCTGACATTGACTGCACAGTCACCGACCAGCTTGTTCTCGTTTATTAATATGATCCCTAATTGAATCCATTCACCTTCAATTCCAAACTCCATATCTTTTTGGGAAAGAATAAACTCCTCAGCTTTTTTTCTGTCAAAAACTCCAAAGCCCTGATACTTAGTTACTTCAGGATCTGAGCGATAAACGAGAAAATCATCTAAATCGGATTCTTTGAGGTTTCTTAATAATAAACGTTCAGAGCTTAATGTAAATTTTTTCAAGGCTTCAACAAATATTTGATAAGATCTTCCTTTTCTGACGGAACCTGAGTGAAGTTTAGTCTTTTCAGTACTGCTTTTGAACCGCTATTGTCTTCTGTTGTATATGCAGAAATATTTTCAAGCTTTAAAATTTTCAGAGCATAATCAATAAGAGCAAGACAAGCTTCGTTAACCAATCCTTTATTTCTATATTCAGGCATTATGATATATCCAATCTCACCAATATTATTTTCAAAACCACGGTAAAAACCAACGCCGCCTACAACTTTATCATTTTCCTTAAGAGCCATTCCCCAATGGAGCAAAGTCTTTTCATCAAACTTTGAGTAGATCTTTTGCATCAGCATTTTTGCTGAATCAAAATCAGTTGCAGTTACTCCTTCACAAAAAATAATTGGAATAATATATTCAAGATCAGAGTCTTTTACTATTCGAAGTATAAGTCTATCAGTTTCGAGAACAGGGAGTATTTTTGGGAATGTTGTAAGCATTACTTTTAAGAAGTGAAAAGATCTGTTAGTACTTTACCTTTTTTTATAACATGCTGAATATTATTAACTCCAAAGTTATAGACAATATCCTTGTATGATGTGACATCAAAGATTAAAATGTCAGCAAGCTTTCCTGTTTCAATGCTTCCAACTTTGTTTTGAATACTAAGTGCGCATGCAGCATTAAATGTTACAGCGTTCAATATTTCTTCTGAAGTCATTTTCATCTTTACCGAAGCCAGAGACATTATCATCTGTAGGTTTTCAGTCATACAGCTTCCGGGATTAAAATCTGTTCCCAGTACCACCGGCACATTGCTTTCAATTAATTTCCTTGCAGGCGGATATGAGATGTTAAGGAAATAAGATACTCCGGGTAGAAGTGTAGCAATTATATCGGTTTTGGAAAGCTTTGCAATATCTGCATCGTTCAAAACTTCAAGGTGATCAACAGAAATTGCACCGGAATTTATTGCTGCATCAACACCTCCGATAGAATTAAACTGATCTGTATGAATTTTACCTGTTAGTCCAAAGCTTTTTCCGCATTTAAGAATTTTTTCGGTTTCTTCTTTTGTGAAATAATTCACTTCACAAAATACATCAATAAAGACTGCGAGCTTCTTTTCAGAGACTTTCGGGATCATTTCATTGCAGATCAGATCTATATAATCATTCTTTGAAAGCTCTTTTGGAATTGAATGAGCTCCTAAAAATGTTGGAAGTATATCTGCACCGAACGAATTATTATCACCGACCTCTTTTATTACTTCAAGAAGCTTTAGCTCATTTTCAGTATTAAGACCATAACCTGACTTAGCTTCCAGAGTTGTTGTACCGCACTGAAGGAATTTTTTTAATCTTTTATTGGAATTGGAAATTAATTCTTCTTTCGAAGCATTTCTTACGGCAGAAACAGTTGAAGCAATTCCTCCCCCTGAAGCTGCGATCTCTTCATATGTTTTTCCTGCTATGCGCATTTCATATTCATCTGAACGGCTTCCGGCAAAAACAAGATGTGTATGGGAATCAATAAAGCCGGGTGTTACGACTTTATTGGTACAGTCAATTTCATTGTAATATTTAAGATCAAACCCGGAATCGGATTTGTAAAGAGGATGAAAATATGAAGTGAGGAATTTTTTCAGTTCATGATCGCTGCCGATAAAATCTATTTTATCATCAGAAATAAAAACATTAACATTTCTAAGCTCTCCAATATCACCCTGAGCCTTACCGCGCCTAGCAGATAAAGAATCACTTCTGCAGGTTATAAGCTGCGAAATATTTTTTAGAAGTAAAGGCATGCGTGATTACGCAGGTAGAACTTTAGACTCAAATCCTTTTGTAAGCTTCGCAACATCATCGATACGCCAGCAGGCTGCAGTGTGCCCGGGAGCTACTTCGAATAATGGCGGCTGTTCAACCCAGCATTTATCAACCGCAAAGCTGCATCTTGTACAGAAGTGGCAGCCTTTTGGAAAATTAGTCGGAGGAGGTACGCTTCCTTCGATAGTTGCAAGTCTGCCTCTTGCTTTGTTAAGCTTGGGAATTGAATTTAAAAGACCTAAGGTATATGGGTGCTTTGGATTGTAAAATATTTCATTTACATCGCCGTATTCTGCAACTTTACTTGCATACATAACAGCAACTCTTTTTGAGATCTCTGCAATAACTCCAAGGTCGTGAGTGATCATTATTACACCCATCCCTAATTCATTCTGAAGTCTTTTGATAAGCTCGAGTATCTGTGCCTGAACTGTTACGTCTAAGGCAGTTGTCGGCTCATCTGCAATTAAAATTTCGGGATTGCATGAAAGCGCAATTGCGATCATGATACGCTGTCTCATTCCCCCTGAAAGCTGGTGAGGATATTCTGAATATCTTTGTTCCGGCGCAGGAATACCAACAAGTTTAAGCATGTCAATTGCTTTTTCCTTTGCATCTGACTTTGAAATTTTCTGATGAAGAAGTAGTGTTTCTTCGATCTGGTTTCCGCATGTAAAAACGGGATTCAGGGAGGTCATTGGTTCCTGAAAAATCATTCCGATATCATTTCCGCGCACACTCTGCATTTCTTTTTCAGAGATCTTCAGCAGATCACGTCCTTTAAAAAGCACCTGTCCCCCTACGGTTCTGCCGGGTGGGTCGGGGATCAATCTCATAATCGACATTGCAGAAACACTTTTTCCGCAGCCTGATTCCCCTACTAAGCCAAGGGTTTCGCCTTTATCCACTTCGAAGCTTACATCATCAACTGCAGTTGCAACGCCATCGTCAGTATAAAAATATGTTTTAAGGTTTTTTACCTCTAGTAATTTTGACATATAACCGGATTATGAGATTATTTAAGAGCTAAAAGATGAGGTATTAAATTCAAAGATTAAATACTAAAAAATGGAATAGAAAACTCCCTTATTTGAATAAATACTGCAAAATATGTTTTGAATTAAATATTAAGATTATGTTTAGTATAATGTAATTCATTTTCCAAATCACATATCATTTCATATTCTCAAATCTAAAAAAATCATAACCTGATGAAATTTGCTTACGTTCTCATTTCCTGTATTTTACTATTTTTGAATCTTAACAGTGCAGCATTTGCAGGAAGCAATTCTGATAGTCCTGCAGAAAGACTTAAGAGACTTAACAGAGATATTAAAAAACTAAATCAGAAAGTTACTCTGAAATCAATTGACGATCTTTCAAAGAAGTCTTCTATAATGAAAGATCTTGCAGTTAATTCAAAGAGGATCTTCAATACAATTCCTGATCTGTCCTATAATGAAGAGCAGGAGTTTTCATTTAAGACAGGATTTGGTTTAAGTAAAGTGGACAGTACTGATTATTATTTGTTTAATGCTTTTCCATCCTATACAAGCCATGATAAATCTATGGCAGCCTCAATAAATCTGCCATTGAGATTTTCCTCGAAAGGTTTTGATTTCAGAAAGGAAGATTATAAAACATTTACACAGGTACTTTCAGCATTCAATTTTAACTATAGCTTTCTGAATTCACAAAAAGATTTTCAGCTGAACGGAAAATTTGCTGAAATGAAAGAAGTAACTTTAGGTAAAGGTTCAACTGTTTATCAGTATAATAATTCACCAAGCTATGAAGACAGAAAAGCCGGGGTAGATCTTCAAATGGCAATCAGAGGCAGTGATGTCGGTGTTTATCTTTCAGATCTCACAAAAGGAGGACTGATAGCAGGAGACTTTAATGCTGAAATATTAAATCTTCTTGGCGGAAAAGATGGTAAGCTTGATCTTCCGGTTTTAAAAGGAGCATCTATAGGATTTAATTATGCAGGGGACCTTAATAAATATGCAGGTGTAACAAAGATCGATTCTCTTTCCGGCGGCATTCTTGAAGATAAAGGATCAATGAATATTATTAATACTTATCTTCAGATGAGACTGTTCGATAAAAAAGAATTTAATATTGATCTTTATGGTGATTACTCAAAGATATTTAGTTTTGGAAGCAACTTTATGGCAGGACTTGATATGGTAGTAGACCTGGATAAGTATGCTGCTATGACTATCACGCTTCAAAGAAGATTTCAGCAGGGGAAATTTTTACCAACATATTTCGATGGATTTTACGAAACTGACAGATACTCAGTTCTTACCCGTTCAAACGGAACTCAGGTGCTAAATTCAAAAGCAGCAATCCTAGATTCAGTTCAGGAGCTTGGCGGAAGTACAATTGGACAGGTGTCCGGGCATTTCGCTAAGCAGTTTTATTTTTTAGGTGCGTATCAGAAAATAGATAAAGGCGATCTTGGTGGTGAACTTTTTTTAGTAGCAGCACTTCCAAAGCTAATAACTAATATGACTCTGTACGGAGGTTATTATAAAAGAAGAATAAAAGGCTCAGGGCAGATCTTCACATTAGATGAAAATGCATATTTTTTCGGAAGAATGGATTATCTTATTAATAACTTTATGGTTTTTTCATTATCATACAGACAAACTTTTGCTGCAGAAAGAGATCTTCAGAATAATGTTATCGGATATTCTCCTCAGAAAGTGCTTCAGCCGGAAGTAAACTTTGTCTTTCCATTCGGAAGGTAATTCCATCATTCATTTAAAGCACCCATTAAACAGCAGGGTGCTTTAAATCCTTTTACATTTCTCTTCATTTACATCCTTAATTACTTTGCAATATTCTAATATGCATCTAAGGTTACATTATTATTTCAGTATAATAGCTTTTTTCGTATCGATCATAACCCCATCAGCAAATAAGCTATAAAAATAAATTCCTGAAGCAAGGTTTTCTGATGAAAGATTAATTGAATTACTTCCTACATGTCTATTTCCGCTTTCAAGTATTTTTAAAAGCTTTCCATTAACATCAAATAGTCTTAATTCAATATTTGCAGATTTTTTTAAAGAATATGAAATCTTTGTTGTTGGATTAAATGGATTTGGATAATTTTGTGAAAGAGAAAAATAAGCAGGAAGACCTGATATATTTTGAATTACTCCTGAAGTCTGATTTATTCGAATTGTTAAGAAATCATAAGCATTTCCTGACGCTTCACCGGTTACAAATACATTTCCTGATCTGTCAACCGCAATATCAGTAGAATAGAAAACACCCGGACCGCTTCCGGGATAAACTACATTCCATAATAAATTTCCATTGCTATTATATTTTACAACTTGATAGCCTGATCCACCTTCACTGCTGGCTAAGCTGCATGCCATATAGATGTTTCCTGCAGAGTCTAATGTTAATGAATTGTCTGGCGGTAAACTCACACCCGGAACTGTTTGAATCCAAAGTAATGTTCCAACACTGTTATATTTTAAAGTTGAATAACTATTGTTACCTGTAATACCGCAAATATAAATATTACCGTTCTTATCAATTTCCATATCCGTACTACCTGAGGCACCAAGCGGATATCTTGCTTCCCAAATAACATCCCCAGAAGGACTATATTTTACTGTATAATAGTTTGAACCACCTGCAGGACCATTGCTTGTCCCTGAAACAATTATATTGTCAGCAGAATCTAAGAGAATTCCGCATGGATCATCAAAACCTTCAGTAGGATCGCCACCGTGATATGTTTTATACCATAAAATATTTCCATTAGTATCAAATTTAATAGTTAAAAAGTCCCTATCAGTAGCAGAACCAGAATAAACCCGGCTAGTAATTATTATATTATTTTGACGGTCAACTGCTAAACCTTTAACTTCTTCAACAAAAAATGGATAAACTTTTTTCCATAAAGAATCTCCATTTCTGTTGCATTTTAGTATTGCACATCCGGGTACACCATTCTGATTTGTACCCCCATAAACAAAATTATTAGTACTATCAAAGCTCATTTTATTTGTCGTACAATTATAATACCGTGAATATAACAATTCACCAGATGGTTTATATTTCAATAAATATCTACCAGAGATATAAATATTTAAAGAATCATCCAATAATAATTGCGTTCCCGAAGTATTGCTATTATCCGGTGTAGTAAATACGCTTGACCAAATTGTATCACCGTTTATATTATATTTGATCAAGGGTAGTTTGCCATTATTAGTTGTTAATCCAAAAAAACCTGTAACATAAATATTTCCTACATTATCCGGCTTTACAACATGTGGTATATCCCAAGTAGCAACTTGTCCAAACCTTCTTGCCCAAATAACTTGTCCTTGAGAATGAGTAAATGTTGTTATCAAAGTAAAAAATAAAATTAATAATATCATAAAATTCTTCATGGAATTATTTCTTTTAATTTAATGATCTTTGCTATTCTGTTTTTACGTTTTAATAAATAAATTCTTAACTTACTGATTATTTTATTTTTAAAACTATTATTTAATGATAAGATAATTTAATTTATTTATCAATTAAAATTAAATTAAAACTTATATTTCCTTCCCAAACTTAAACAAAATAAATAATTTATTACTCCTATTATGTGAATAAGACAGTAAGTTTTGACATTTGAGTTTCTCTTGAGGCTAATTTCGTGTATTTTATTTTACAAACAATTTTATGGAA
Source organism: Ignavibacteria bacterium (assembly GCA_038230595.1). GTDB lineage: Bacteria > Bacteroidota > Ignavibacteria > Tepidaquicellales > Tepidaquicellaceae > JBBRMY01. The sequence continues at coordinate 19,163 of JBBRMY010000008.1, read as the reverse complement.
TCAACAAAAGATCTTCGGCTTGCCGTTATAATTGATGCAGATAATGTACCATCTGCGAATGTGAAAGCAATGATGGAAGAAATAGCAAAGTTCGGAACTCCGACTTTCAAAAGAATATACGGAGACTGGACGCGACCGCATATCTCTGCCTGGAAAAACGTTCTTCTTGAGAATGCGATCACTCCGATACAGCAATATGGATATACTACAGGCAAAAACTCTACTGATTCAGCAATGATAATTGATGCAATGGATATTCTTTATTCAAATAAAGTTGACGGCTTTTGTATAGCATCGAGCGATAGTGATTTCACAAGGCTGGCATTAAGATTAAGAGAAGCAGGCATGAAAGTTATTGGCATAGGCGAACAAAAAACTCCGCGACCGTTTATTGTTGCCTGTGATAAATTTATTTATATTGAGATCTTAAAAAGAGAAGCACCGGCAGCAAAAAAGCCTTTAAGAACAAAGCGCACAGAAAAAAAGATCGTTACACCTGCTGCAGTTATTGAAAACGAAAAAGCTGTAATCCCTGTTAATGAAGCTCCGGAAATAGTTACCGAAAAAACTGAAGCATCTTATTCTAAGCCAAAAGGACTGCAGGAGATAAACGATGAGATCATGAATCTGATCTCTGCATCTGTTTCTGATATTGCAGATGAAAACGGATGGGCTTTTCTCGGAGATGTAGGAAATCTTATAAACAAAAAGAAGCCGGATTTTGACGCAAGAAATTTTGGATTTGCAAAGCTTTCATCAATGATCAAATCTTTAGATAAGAGTTTTATTATTGAGGAGAGAGAGACTTCCAATGGAAGAATAAAGCATATTTTTATAAAGATCAAAAAAGCAGAAGCACCTCCACCTGCTGCAAAGCCAAGGTCAAGGTGGGCAAGACATAAGAAGTAAGATTATGCGGGATACAAATGAAAATATGATAGAAATTGTTGGAGTTTCAGACGATAAATATATTTTTTCTTCCACCGTCCGTTTTATTTTAGAGAATGAACAATTAACAGTTACTTTTGGAATAGATGAAGTAGATATAAAATATATAAAGAAAATTATAGAATTCAGACCATTCGAACACACAGGAGTTGCAAGGTATAAATACTTTTTTGCATTAGGAGGCGGTAAATTAGAAAATGATTTGGCAAAAATAGATGTTAGAGTAGAACAGTTAAACAATCATAAGCAATTTGATTTTACAGTCACTCGAAAATATCTCTCTAATTTATGGTGGTTTTATGAAGTTAAAGATAAAGATCTTCTAAGTAGTTATGTTGTTAATACACGTAAACTATAAGTGTTTTTCATTCGGATAAATTTATTATAGGACGACAAATTTAAAAAAAGCGACCTGACAGGAAAAATAACCTGTCAGGTCAAGAACCTACCGCCGCTTCGCGAATGATTGGATTGTATTCACTTTTATTGGGCGGACACATGGGTCCGCCCCTACAGTTATCTTTTAATATTTTTATCAGTATAATTCTCATCATAATACTTCTGATATTCACCGCTCATAACTTTTCTCCACCAGGATTCATTATCAATATACCATTGAATAGTTTTTTCAATACCTTCGGGGAACTGATACTTTGGCTTCCATCCAAGTTCATTCATAATTCTTGATGAGTCTATTGCATATCTTCTGTCATGACCCGGGCGGTCTTTCACATAATTTATCTGCTCATCTGACTTTCCAAGCTTTTCAAGTATCAGCTTAACAATATCAATATTATACCATTCATTATTTCCACCGATATTATAAACTTCACCATATTTTCCCTTTTGGAGTACTGCCATTATTCCCGAGCAATGATCTTCAACATAAAGCCAGTCTCTGACATTTTTTCCATCACCATATACCGGAAGCTTTTCGCCATCAAGCGCTTTTGCGATCATTAAAGGGATAAGCTTTTCAGGAAATTGATATGGTCCGTAGTTATTTGAACAGCGTGTAATTAAAATTGGTAAATTATGAGTATGAAAATAAGCTCTGCACAGATGATCGGCAGATGCCTTGCTGGCAGAATAAGGGCTGTTTGGTGCTATCGGAGTTTCTTCAGTAAACTTTATTTCTTTTTTATCTTCGGGAAGCGAGCCATAAACTTCATCAGTTGAGACCTGCAGGAATTTTTCAATCTTCATTTTCTTGAATGCATCAAGAAGTACCTGTGTGCCAAGAATATTTGTAACTACAAACTCTCTTGAACCAAGAATGCTTCGGTCAACATGGGATTCTGCCGCAAAGTTTATTATCGTATCGATATGATTTTCAGATAAAGCTTTTTCAACTTCATCTATTTCACATATATCTCCCTTTATAAATTTATAACGAGGATCATTCTCAATTTCAGTAAGATTTTCAAGATTTCCTGCATAGGTAAGCTTGTCAAAATTTACAATATTATAATCAAAACTCTGAAGACAGTACTTTATAAAATTGCTTCCTATAAAGCCTGCACCGCCAGTTACGAATAAATTTTTCATTAAATAATTTTATCTGAAGAATAATCCAAAGTTAACGCTTGCAGAGTAATTAAATCCCTCAGCTTTAATTGAAGCCGGTACATTTCTTAAGGGAATATCATTGTCAGTTTTCCAGTCACCATTTGTTGTAAAAAGATAACCGGCATTAAATTTCAGGTTAAGATAATTCAGCAATGCAACTCCTAAGCTAACGTGAGGCTCAGCTGAATAAAATCTTACTTTCATATTATGTGTAAAATTCTGAGAAGCTGATCCGCTTCCAAGTTCTCCCCAGATAGTATTCCAGTTTCCTGCATCTGAATTGCTCTGATATAAATTTATTTTCAGCTCACCTGTTCCGGCATATACTCCTGCAATAAAGTCAAAAGTTTTAGAAAGGGGTCTTACATATTCGAGATTTATTCCTCCTTCTCCATATGATAATTCGGCAGATTTAGTAATTCCACCGACAACAACAGATTTCATAGAAGTGAATCCTCTTCCGAGACCGCCTACTCTTAAACCTCTTAGTTTTTTAAATGGAATATCAACAAAGCCCGTACCTCCGAAAGTGAAGAAACTACTGCTTTCGAATTGAGGCAAGCCTGCTGCTACAAGTTCTTTATTGAGGTCATCGATCTTTACAGTAGTTGAACCAAATAAAGGTCCTCCGCCAATTGAGAAAACACTTGGGATCTGTGAGAATGAATTTTTACTTAATATCAGGATGAAACAAATCGTGATTATTTTTAATAATTTCATGTGAAAAGATTAGATTTGAAAGCAGATCTAAGCTAAATAAAAACGATTTTTATTGAAAGTTAATTGGGATGGGTAGTAAATACAGAAAAGGAGACTTTCGTCTCCTTTTTCGATTATTAACTTATTTTGGTATCTGAGCTATATCAATTGACAAAAGATAAAATGGATCTGCATCCTGAATTAATTTTGTTGCCGAGAAAAATAAAGTAGCAGAATTACTAACGGTTTTTGTGTCATAAGTATAAGATTTGTATTCAGTGGTATTATTATCTCCTTCTGTAAATATTTTTGGAGAATTGCATCCATCACACAATGAAAATGTCTTACCATTGCCCGTATTTTTAATTAACGCAATGTTGACCGTAAAACGGATTTTCATTTTAGAGTTGACATCTAGTTGAAGTTGTAGATTAGAATTAGACAAATCCAACGGTAAAGGATCTTTATAAGTATAAGTCACCCATCCATAATTTCCCGCCACCTGATCAACAACATTTTGGTAATTTACGCACTGTCTTAAATATCCGTGAACTATATAACCATTCCCGGTTTTATAAAAACCATTCTGAGCATTTAATGTGATTTTAAGAGGTGATTTATCCTCTGAAGTTTGACCCACTACAATATTTCCTGCAATAAAAAATATACAAATTAGTATTAATTTGATTTTCATTTTTTGTTTTTATTTAAGGAGATATATAAACATAATGTATTTTAAATTAAAGAAATATAGGAAATTCTAAATTGTGATTAATTTTTGAATTAAAATAACATTAATAACAAAAGGAGACTTTCGTCTCCTTTTGTTAATTATTCCTAGCATTGCTTATAAAGTATATATTTTAGAGTCTCTTTAATATCCACCATCATTAGACGGAGTAATATCATCAGGTTCTCCATTATCCTTCTTTCTTTTTCTGTTCATAGTTCTTTCCTGTTTTCCGAAATTATATGTTAATGTCAGAAATGCAGTTCTTGAACTTCTTATCCTCGTCACGCTCTCAACATAGTTGGGATTGGTAAGATTAACTACGAATCTTTGCTGATCAAATACATCAGATACTCTTAAGCTAATGCTTGCCTGCTTGTTGAAAAGATCTTTTCTAAATGCAATATCCATCGATTGAACAGGATCTATAATTCCCTGTCCTGTAACTCTCTTACCGGAATAATTATATGAAAGCTGTACGCTCATTATTTCACCAAGCTTTGCTCCAGCCTGCAGCCTTCCAGACCAGGAGTTTGTTGAATTAACAAGTCCTGCCTGAATATTTGTAGCATCAACTTCAGATCTGAAATAATTAACATTTCCATTCAAACTTATCAGATCAAAAAGCTTTGAATTGAAGATCAGTTCAGCACCGTATGTTTTTGAGCTGGAATTATTAGCAAAAGTTGTTAACGTTACATTAGAATCAAGTATAGTTCTGAATCTGGTAATCTCATCATGTGTCTGCCTAAAATAAACGGATGGTGTCAGGACAGTTTGTCCTAAATAATTTATAAGACTTAGCTCATAGGAATCAATAAACATAGGTTTAAGCTCAGGATTCCCCTGCCTTAAATTCAATGGGTCTGATCTCTCAAGGAACGGATTAAGATCTTCGGAATCCGGTCTTCTTATCCTTCTTGAATAAGTTGCCTGAACCTCCTGCCCAAGACTAAATTTCTGAGAAAGACTAACGCTTGGAAAGATACTCAGATAATCCTGTTTGAACTGAGTACTGTTAGTTATCAGATCTCCAGTGGAATTTGACTGCTCTATTCTTAATCCGAGTGAATAAGTAAAATCTTTTAAGCCTCCGGAATAAATTCCATAAGCTGCATTAATAAATTCTTTATAATTAAATCTGTTTGACGAAAGTTCATTTGTCACAAATGAATTTGTAATATAGTCAAAGTTCTGATAGGTTGAGGTAATATCATTGTTTCGTATTGTTCCTTTATAGCCTATATCGATCCTTGAGCCAGATTTTTTATCTCCCAAAGGCTGAACATAATCGATCGATAGTTCTCCGTCATTATTTACAGCATCATTCAGATCATTTTGCTTGGGTACATTAGAAACAGGAAATAAATTATCATAAAAAATTGAAGTCTGATTATCATCTTCAATATTTCTGCTGTATCCGAGTGCTATGTTTAACTGCTGCTTTGGATTTTTAAATTTTTTCACATAGCTTAGATCTAGATTCCATGAATTACCAGTTTCATCTTCTTCAGCTTTATTTGTTGTACTATATATTGAAGATCCTGATAAATTTTTCTGAGTTGTTAATTCAGTACTTCCTCTTCTTCTGTTTCTGTCATTATATCCTAAGGAAAAGCCCAGAGTAGAAACATCATCAGGATAATAGTCAATTCCGGTTTTTACCGAATGGTTTTTCATTCTACCTAAATTACTGCTGTTCTGATCAAGAGTTGTATTATCCAGCAGGCTAAACCTGTTCAATGTGTTGGAGCCCGGAGAATTGAAAAGCCTGTAATTATAATTCCCAAAAATATTCATTTTGGAATTTTTAGCATTAAGGCTAAAGCTTCCATTATATTTATCCTGAGTTCCTGTACCCAGATTTAGTACCCCATTGATTCCAAATGTATTACTCTTTTTCAGTACAATATTTATTATTCCTGAAGTACCTTCTGCATCATATTTTGCATCCGGGTTTGTGACGAGCTCTATACTCTGGATCTGATCAGCTGGTATCTGTTCCAGAATGCTTGTCCTTGCATTTGTATTAAGTCCGGATGGTCTTCCGTCAATAAGTATTTTAACTCCTGTTGATCCACGAAGAGAAATATTATTATCAATATCAACTGTGATGGATGGAACATCTTTTAAAACATCGACAGCCGAACCGTTCTGATAAAGATCACTGTTGCCTACATTAAAAACTTTTTTACCGGGCTGAAACTCTATATTGCTTCTTTGATCTTCAACTTTTATTTCCTCAGTTACGTTAGTTCCTGCTGAAAGCCTAATAGTATCAAGCACAAGAGCTGCCTTTTTCAGAAGAACACGATTGTTAATAGCTCCATTATAACCAATAAAATCAATATTCATTTTATAAATACCATAAGCCGCTTCAATTGAGAACTTTCCTGAGTTATCTGTTATTGCACCGGATTTCATAGTGGAATCTTTAAGATTTCTTAACGTAATAACAGCACCGTCAAGTGGTAATTTAGATTCCTTGTCAATCACAATTCCTGAGATGGCACCATTGCCATGGAAGTTTGAATTTACATGGGTAGAATCGCCTTTGATTCTTCTGCCTTTGGGAGTTGCAGGAGTATCTCCCTCATCATCGTCATCCTGAGCAAAAATAGCCGAAGAGGTTATTGAAATTGTGAATAGTATAATTAAAATAAATAATATTTTGTTTTTTCTTTTAATATGCATTTTTCTTTATTAATGTATAAGGTCACTTCAATGTGTTAAACTAAATTTACCGTTATTAGTTTTTAAATATGAGGGGAATAGTTAGACATTTACGCAAAGTTACAATTCTTTACAATAATAGACTCAAATAAATATTCATTAGGTATATATTAAGCAACAATCACAATTAAAATCCGTAATTAAACACTTAATGAACCTTTCTAAAAAATATATTGAGATCGCAAAAGAATTTGCAAAAAAATTCATTCGCGATGAAAATGTAAAAGCCATACTTTTAACAGGTTCAACTGTTAAAAATAAGGCTGATGAGTTTTCTGACATAGATATGACAGTTTTATATGAAACAGATTTAAAAAAGGATTATTTTGAGAAAATAAAAAAAGAAGCAATAGATTCAGGTGGTGGTTTTTATCACGGCGATTCTGAGAATGGATTTGCAGTTTTTAACAGTTATAAAGGGGTAAAAATAGATACAGGACATTCGACAGTAGAGCAGCATGAAAAAATGTTGTATGATTATCTGAAAGAGCCTGACATGAATATGGATAATCAACTTATAGCTTCCGGATATCAGATAGGCGTTCCATTATATGGCAGAAGGATAATTAATAAATGGAAAAAAGATTTTAATAAATATCCGCCATTGCTTGCAGAAGCAATGGTAAGAGAAAATTTGAAATTTCATTCTAAATGGATAATGTCAAACATGGGTATTAAGCGGGAAGAATATTTGTGGACATCAGAAATGATGCTGAGAAGTTTTGACAATATGGTTAAAGTACTTTGTGGCTTAAATAAAATTTACTATCCGGGAAAATTCAAGGGAATGGATCACACTTTAAAGCAAATGAAAATTAAGCCGAAAGAAATTGACAGGTTATACAAAGAGCTTTTTCATACTGATATAAAAAAGAATGTTAATGACCTTAATTCCTGCGTTGAAAAAACAATTGAATTGGTTGAAGAGCATATGCCGGGAGTTAATACTGAAAGAGCGAGGTGGCTTTTTACTTGGAGAGGGTAGGAAATGTGTTTACGTGGTGTGAGAGGATATTGTAGGGACAGGTCGCGACCTGTACGTATTAAGAATGTAAATGCGACCTGACAGGATAAAAAACCTGTCAGGTCAGATTCGGGGAAATATTTAAATATTAATTATTTTATGCTTCTACTTCTTCGTAAACTCTTTCATCAAAGATAAGCTGTCTGCACAGTTCTTTTCCTTTTTCATCGATCTTATACAAAGGCATAATCTTGCTTGCATGAACTATAGCCATATCCAATCCTGCTTCAACTGCATAATGTAGAAAGACTGAATTCAGAACGTGACGGATATTCATATTAAGTCCGAACGAGCAATTGCTTAATCCGAGAATTGTTTTTGCCTTCGGCATTATTCTTTTAATTTCTCTTATAGCATTAATTGTATTTACTCCGCTATCACGCAGGTCTTCCTGTCCCGAGCCTAATGGAAATGTAAGCGCATCAAATATAAGATCTTCTTCCCTGAAGTTATGAACTTCAACTGCATGATCCCTTATTCTTTTTGCAATAGAAACTTTTTTCTCATAAGAATATGCCTGACCTTCTTCATCGATCGATAAAGCAACTACGGCTGCACCATATTCTTTTGCAAGAGCCAAAACTTTATCAGCTTTTTCAGTTCCTTCTTCAAAGTTAATAGAATTAATTATAGATTTACCTGCATAATTCTTTAAAGCAGCTTCCATTACTTTCGTTTCAGTGGAATCGATCATAAGAGGAATTGTTACAGCAGTATTAAATCTCTTAATTACTTCGACCATTTCCTTTTCTTCATCTCTTCCTACAAATGCAACGCATACATCAAGGACATGCGCGCCTTCTTTTATCTGTTCTTTAGCCATGTTCACCATTGCATCATAGTCTTCTTTTTCAAGTAGCTGTCTGAATTTTTTTGACCCATTCGCATTGCACCTTTCGCCAACTAGCAGTGGTCCGGGTGTAACAACCATTGGGACGCTCATATAGATCGAAGAAACAGAAGGAGTATATTCCCATTCTTTTCTTACCGGTGAATATCTTTCCGAAACTTCAACTAATTTTTTTATGTGCTTGTCTTCAGTACCGCAGCAACCACCAATAAGACCAACTCCAAGATCGCCGACAAAGTGTGACATCCATTTATCCATCTCTTCAGGGGACAAATGATAATGCGCATGACCGTTAACGTTTTCAGGGATACCGGCATTCGGCATACAAAAGATCGGCTTAGGAGAATTCTGACAAAGATATCTGATGTTCTCTTCCATTTCTTTAGGACCGGTAGCGCAGTTCATACCAATAATATCAACGATATCATATGGCTCAATTGCCGTAAGCGCAGCAGAGATCTCAGTTCCCATAAGCATTGTTCCCATTGATTCAACAGTTACAGAACAGATTACAGGCAGCCTGATCTTTTTCTCTCTGAAAACTCTCATCGTGGCAGAAAGAGCGCTTTTCGCCTGAAGCAGATCCTGGCAGGTTTCTATACAAAGAAGATCTGCTCCGCCATCAACAACACCAAGTATCTGTCTGTAAAAACTTTGAGTCATATCATCAAATGAAATGTGTCCTAATGAAGGAAGTTTTGTTGTTGGACCGATGGAGCCTGCAACAAAACGCGGCTTTGCATTAGTCGAGAATTCGTTGGCGCATTCTTTAGCGATCTCAGCTGATCTCTTTGAAAGCTCATAATCAAGATCTGCAATATTATATTCGGTTAAGACAATTGAAGCAGAGCCGAATGTATTTGTTTCAATTACATCGCAGCCTGCAGTCAGAAATGATCTGTGAAGTTTTTTTACAGCATCCGGTTTAGAAATGCTGAGATACTCATTGCATCCTTCAAGTTCTTTTCCACCGAAATCATCAGCAGTTAAATTGTATGTCTGGAAATTTGACCCTGTTGCGCCGTCAAATACTATTATTTTTTCCTTAGCGAGTTCTAAAAATGTTTTCATGTATTATTTATAATAATTAAAAAACCTTCATAGTTTACTATGAAGGTTAAATTATGAGTTAAAGTATCAACTCATGTAAAATACGATATTTAAAGCTTTTCTTAAATGGCCTTTATTTTACCAATACCATCCTTTTCGTATCGGTAAATGTTCCTGCAGTCAAAGTATAAAAATAAATTCCGCTGGCAAGATTCGCAGCATTGAAATTAATTTCGTTTGTCCCAACAGAAATATATTCATTGTTAATTAATGTCGAAATTTCTTTTCCTGAAACATCGTAAATCTTCAATGTAACAAAACCATTTTTGGTCATGTCGAATTTAATATTCGTTGAAGGATTGAAAGGGTTCGGGTAATTCTGAAATAACAAAAATGAAGCAGGAATTGAAGAGCTAATATTATTAACACCCAATCCATTATCATAAAAAGTCTGAACAGCTACATCTAATTGCTTTAATTTTGTTACTGAGTTCAAATTATTTGATCCTCTAGCAATCATTTGAGCAACAACTATAGTTTGAGTATCATTTGGCTGTATTTGAAAATAATCATCACCTGCTGACATTACAAATTTTTTATCTCCGGGTTCATCTACCGGTAAAATTGTACCTGTCAAGCTTCCATTACAATTCTTAACAGAACCTCTGAATTGAGTCCATCCTGAATTTGTTTCCGGATCGCCTGGATAACATATCTTTGTAATTTGCGAATTTAACGGATTGATCCATGGAGTTCCATCAAGCTTATATCCTTTTAAATAATTATATGCTGATACAGGAGATGATGTCGGTTCTATTTCACAAGCTGAACTATATGTTTTAAAATTAGAAAATGTTTTGAGGTGAAATTGAACTGAAGGATTATTGACCTGATATTTTAGAAAATCCATTCCAAATGCAGGAGGATTTAAACCATACCCATCATAGCCGGAATCATCATTATCTGCATTATAACAATACCCTAAGTTAAGAAGTGTATCACAGCCAACATAGTCGTCACTTCCGAATCCCAGATCAGGATCAACAGTTAAAGCTAATACCGTTGAATCCCACATGGTGACATTTTTATTAATCAATGTCCATTTAATAAACTGAACATCTTGCATTCCACCAAAATTATAAGCCCAAGCGGTCAAATGCATCTCGCAAAAAATTGGTTCCGTATATCCCCCAAAGCCGGTAAATGCATTATGAGATTCCGGGAATCCATCTGTAAAACAACAGAAGATAGTCTCTGAAGCATTTTTAATACCTGGTTTATCTATTCCATTTTCATAAATACCATTGTTATTAATATCAATATATGGAGCTCCATAAGGAACCATTTTATACCAGTTGGCGTAATCGGGATTATTATTAGTACTGTCCCCTAATTTAATTTTGTAAATTTTAAAATCAATATTCGTATTTGAAATTGGTACCCCTGAAGAATTTTCAATAAAACCAGGAACATACTGACCATCATACAGACACGATGCAATTTTTAATATTCCATTTATCTTCGTACCAATGGTCAATCCGGCACAATAGCATGCTTTTTTGTGTGGGGGTGAAATTGAGCGGGGCCATTCAAATCCTGATGAGTTTGATGCAATAACATCATGATCTAATATTCCTGAATTAATAAAAAAACTGGAAATATTATTTCCAGCTAATTCAACTTGCTGCAAAACTACTGATCTTGATTTAGCATCACTTTTTCCGTAACTCCAATTATTTGTAAAATTCGCGATAGGATTTGAATATGCTGAAGAAGCCATAAGCATGATAAATAGAAGAATTTTATAATTTCTCATAGCTATTCATTTTTATTTTATCAATACCATCCTTTTTGTATCGGTAAATGTTCCTGCTGTCAAAGTATAAAAGTATATTCCGCTGGCAAGATTCGCTGCATTGAAATTAACTTCGTTTGTCCCAACAGAAATATATTCATTGTTAATTAATGTCGCAATTTCTTTTCCGGAAACATCATAAATTTTCAATGTTACAAAACCATTTCTGACCAAATCGAATTTTATATTCGTTGAAGGATTGAAAGGGTTCGGGTAATTCTGAAATAAGGAAAATGAAGCAGGAATTTCTGAATTTGTATTTAAAACACTTACAATCATTCCATTATCGTAAAAAGTCTGAACTGTAGCATCTAATTGCTTTAATTTTGTTACAGAGTTTAAATTACTAGATCCTCTAGCCATCATTTGAGCAATGACAACAGTCTGAGTATCGTTCGGTTGAACAGTTAATCTATCGGAACCGGATGACATCATAGAATGTCTGTCACCAACATAATTAACAGGTACAATTGTACCCGTTAAGCTTCCATCGCAATTTTCTACATGACCTCTGAATTCAGTCCAACCGGTTCCAGATTCGGGATCTCCCGAATAACAAATTTTTGTAGTTTGCATATTCAAGGGATTTACCCATGGAGTACCATCCTCTTTAAATCCTCTTAAATAATTATAAGCTCCCTGAGCATAAGGATTTGGCTGTCTTTCACACACAACCGGACTGTTATGAGTATAATGATCAAATATTGTCATATACAATGAAACATTTGGAGAAATATTTTTAATTATGGGTCCTTTCAAAATATCGATCCCAAATGCAGGCGGATTTGTGCCATATGAATTTCCACTTCCTGAGCCATCATTATTATCACCATTATAACAAAATCCTAAATTAAGTAATGAATCGCATCCAATATAATCATCTGTGGCATCACCTAAATCCGGATCTGCAACAATTCCGAAATATGTAGAATCCCAGGAAACTATATTTTTATTTATAATTTCCCATTTTACAAATTCTACATCCTGCATACCACTACCGGTATAATCCCATGCAGTAATACGTACTTCACTAAAGACAGGTGCAGTACCACCGCCAAAACCTTCAGTAACAAAATGGTTGGAAGGAAATCCATCTGTTAAGCAAACAAAAACGGTTGCCGCTGCATTTTTAATCCCGGGCTTGTCGATCCCATTATCATAAATTCCATTATTATTAATATCATTAAATGGAGCACCGAACGGAACCATTTTATACCAATTTGCATAATCCGGATTATTGCCGGCACTATCTGTTGAGTTAACTTTATAAACTTTGAAATCACTATTTTTAATAACATTGGGTATTCCAGTGGTATTATCAATATAGCCGGGCAGAAATTCTCCTGAATATGAAGCTGAAGCTTCAGTTAATATCCCATTAATTTTAGTTGCAATACACATGCCTGTTGCAAAACATGCAAACTTTCCGGACCCATTTAACCATTGAAATCCAGGAGAACTATTATTACTAAAGTCACGATTAATTATACCCCTACTAGAAAAAAACGTGGAAACATTATTAGAGGATAATGATACTTGCTGGATTATAAATGAATGTTTTAAATTATTCCCCAAATCTTTTCCATAACTCCAATTTCCGTTTACATTGGAAATTGGTCTTGCATAAACATTAGTAATGATCAGGAAAAAGATTAAAATATAATTGTACTTTTTCAAAACAAACTTTTTAGATTAAAGCTGAAAAACTGTTTTAACAAATACTATTATTTAACATAATATAAATTGTCTATAATGTCAAGTAAACAGCAGAAAATACAATGATTTTGTTAATTATTTCAACAATATCATTCGCTTTGTGTCAGAGAATGTTCCGGCTCTTAAAGTATAATAGTATATTCCGCTGGCAAGATTCGCAGCATTGAAATTAATTTCATTTGTCCCAGCAGGAATAAATTCATTGTTAATTAATGTCGCAATTTCTTTTCCTGAAACATCGTAAATCTTCAAAGTGATAAAACTATTTCTGATCATATCGAATTTAATGTTCGTTGTAGGATTAAACGGGTTCGGATAATTCTGATACAATATAAATGAAGCCGGAACAACAGTGCTAATATTATTTACACCAACATTTGCAGCATAAAATGCCTGAACTAAAGTACTTAGCTGCTTCAGCTTCGTAACAGAATTCAAATTGCTCGTTCCTCTTGCGATCATTTGAGCGGCAACTATATTCTGAGTTTCATTAGGAAGAATTTTAAAGTTATCTGCACCTGAAGATAAAACATATCGCCTGTCTCCCGGAATATTCGGAGAAACAGCTGAAGAAACTGAAGTGTTACAATTTTGTATAGAGCCTGAAAATTCCGTCCAGCCTGTATTAGTTTCAGGATCACCTGGGTAACAGAATTTTGTGTATTGGCCTGTTATAGGGTCTATCCAGCTTGCACCATCTAACTTAATTCCTTTTAAGTAATTATATGCTCCTGATATATCATGAGGACTACCTTCACATACAGGAATATTGTTTCCATTAAAATAATCAAATGCCGTCATTCCTAAAGTTACCGGTGGAGTTACATTTCTGTTGACAGGACTATTTAAAAAAGCTATACCAAAAGCCGGAGGATTTACTCCATAAGAATTATCAGAGTTACTTGCATTATAGCAATAACCCATATCTCTTATAGTATCACAGCCAATATAATCATCTGCTGCATTACCAAGATCAGGGTCTGCAACTAATCCAAAATACGTTGAATCCCATGACTTATTACTCTTATTAAGAATAATCCATTTCATGAATTGTACATCCTCTAAACCTGTACTGTTATACGCCCATGCTGTAAAATGTACTTCACAGAAAATCGGCTCTGTTCCGCCTCCAAATCCTTCAACAGGTGAATGAGATTCGGGAAAGCCATCGGTAAGACAAGCAAATAAAGTTGAAGCAGCATTAACAATACCGGGCTTATCGATCCCATTATCATAAACTCCGTTATGATTTACATCTTCATAAGGTGCGCCATAGGGAACCATTTTATACCAGTTTGCATAATCAGGATTATTTCCGGCATTATCACCAACACTAACTTTATAAATTTTGAAATCAGAGTTTGTTATAGCAACAGGAGTGCCTGATGAATTATTTATATATCCTGACGAATATTCCCCGCGGTATAAGCACGCAGCGGCTTTTAAAACTCCATCGATTTTAGTCATAATAGTCAAGCCTGAACTAAAGCAAGCAAACTTTCCTGATCCTTTAGGCCATTCAAAGCCGGCAGCGTTTGCAAATCTCAGATCCGCATTAAATAATCCGGAGTTATAAAAGAATGTTGAAATATTATTTGGTGACAAACCAACCTGCTGAATGACAGCTTTCTCAGAAACAGTGGAAGAATGATAAATATTTCCCCGAATTATTGACGCATTAACACCAAAGGATATTATGGAGAGAATTACTACAAGGGAAATCTGACTAATCGTTTTCATAATTATTATTTTTAATTCATTAATTGATTCAAACTAATATAAATTTCAATTTTAACTTAAAGAATAAATACATTAATTATAAATCATGAATCAAAGATTAAGTAGTTTTAAGTAGCAAAATTACGTAAAAATATTCTCTGAGTTAGTATTATTGCAATATTTATGCCTTTTAAGATTTATAAATTTTAGGCGTTATTTACCTATTTTAGGAATAAAATTGGATTTTTACAGGTTTTTCACTAGTAAATCAATTTATAATCAGGAGTTTTATTCTTATACTTAAGTAAAGGAAATTAATTAAACTGCTATAAATCACTAATTGAAAGATCCACAATTAATAGAATTAATAAAAACACTTTCCGAGAAAGAAATTGAAGATCTCAGGAAATTCTTAGTTCAGCCGGCATATAATAGCAGTCCTACAGTTTCAAAATTATTTTCAATTCTTATAAAATTTTATCCGGTTTTTTCTTTATCTGAATATTCGAAGGAAAAAGTCTTCTCTGTACTTATACCCGGCGAAAAGTATAACAATCTCCTGCTGAATGAATATTACCATCTTCTTTCAAACCTCATAATAAAATTTATTAAGAAAAGTGTTCTTGATAAAAATGAAATTCATATTAATATTAAATTATTAAATGAATACAGCAAACGGGGCTTAAAAAAGCAATTTGATAAGCTATTCATCAAAATAGAATCAAAGCTAAAGGAAGAAAAATTTGATCACAATATTCTGAATTTATTTTTTGCGCTTCAGGAAGCAAGAATAAATTCAAGAAATGCATTTGGCACTGAAAACAAAACAATGAAGGAGATAAAGGATGAGTATAATTTATATCTCACATACCTTATCAACATTGTTGTATCTGAATATTTAACCCTTCAGCTCATAAACTCTAATGAATCGCATACTTATAATATAGGAGAAGATGATCTGTATAAAAGGATCCAGGAAGATAAGATTATTCCAAAGCTTTATGGCTATATAAAGGACGTTAATCCTTTTGATTTCAATATTCAACTGCATTTTTCCATGATGGATATGCTTTCCAGGCAGGAAGACACAAGTAAGTATTATCAGAATAAAAATCTTCTCATGGAGAATTTTGATAAGTTCACAAATATCAAGCTG
This sequence comes from Ignavibacteria bacterium, assembly GCA_038230595.1. Taxonomy (GTDB): domain Bacteria; phylum Bacteroidota; class Ignavibacteria; order Tepidaquicellales; family Tepidaquicellaceae; genus JBBRMY01. The sequence continues at coordinate 3,114 of JBBRMY010000008.1, read as the reverse complement.
GATAATCAGATCAACTATCTAAAGTCTTACTGTTTAAAAAAAGTATATTCACCTGACACAAGAAAGGAATTCCTTAAGGAATATATTGAAATGGAATTTCTTATCCTTAATGGAAAGCTTTTTGCAAATGAAGAAACTAACTACCTTAAAAATATTTCCTTCAGGAATCTTTTAATGATGCTTTCTGAACTTAAAGAAACTGAAAGGATTGGTGAGCTTATCAGTTTCGCAAATTATCTTCGACCTGAAACAAGGAATGATTACAAATTCCTTGCAAATGCATATTATAGCTTTCATTCCGAAAATTATTCTGAAGCTGAAATTTTTCTGAATAAAATAATTACAGGCGATAAGCTTCTTTCACTGGACGTAAACTTTTTAAGACTGAAAATATATTTTGAAGAAAATAATTCACTTAAAGGTATCGACAAGATAAATTCAGTGAGAAGAATGATCAACTATGACAGCGATATTCACAAAGACAGAAAAAATAAATACAGAGTCTTCCTGAATTATCTCGAAAAGATGTTTAAGAGATCGGAGAAAAATGATGAAACAGGAGTTTATCTTATCCTTAAAGAGATAATGGGAAAAGAGAATATTATTTTTTACGAATGGTTTGAAGAAATATTTGAAAAGATGAAAGATGGAAAAAAGATAAAAAGACAGAGAATATAAATTGTTAATCTTTTTTAAGGCGGGCGGAAATATCCTGCAAGGAGGTATAGCTTTCAAGAAGCTCGGGAATATTCTCAGCTGCTGTGACGAATGTCCATAGGTATGCAACAATTGAAAAGAGCTCACCGGCGCTGAATCCATCAAGATCGATAGAGATAAAAAGAACTGCGAGAAAAATCAGGAGTAGAAAAAAACGCATTACTCCGAAATTCAATGCACCGAGATTCGAGATCTTTATCTGTGGCTTTGAAAGCTGGGTATAATATTCTCTTACCTGTTCCGGATCCTGCTTTGAAATTACATCAACTACATCTTCATACTGATCATGATATTCTTTTTGTAAGACCCGTACTCGCTTAACATAAAACTTATTGATAATATAAAGAGGTATAATTATAGCCAGGCATATAAGCGAGATCCTCCAGTCAAAAAGATACATTGCAATGATAGCACCAAAGATAGATATAGTATGATCGACTATCTCAGGCATTCTGAACTGAAGAAAAGTTATATACTGAAATGAAAGCTCAGCTCGCGCAGATGTTTTAGAAACAGATAAGCCTTTTTCCAGAGAATTTTCTGCAACGAAAGTTGCTATCTTTGTGAACATTCCCAGAAATATTTTTGTATCAAGTACGCGGCGAAGTGAACCAACTCCGGAGTTGATTAAAAAGAGACCCACCCAGGCAATCAATGGACCGAATGTGGATGTTGCAGGATCAATAAATTCCTTATCAATAAGCGAATCTATAACAACACCAAGAAGATAAGGCTCAATTATCCAGGCTATGTTCTCTATCATTACCAGAGAAACTGCAAGAATAATACCTTTACGAAATTTTTTTATAACATCTGTTAAATGCATAATGCAAATAAGAATAAAAAGGGATAGTTACAGATATTGTTAAAGGTAAAAAGTATAAATAGAGGATTATTTAAGGTTGATCTATGGAATTAATTCTTAATTCTTTTTTACGATTTATAAATCCCATTACATAATATATTACTGCAAATAAGCTTACGATCATCATTATAATTGCATAGATGCTTCCTGTTCTGATAATAGGTACAATCAGAGCCAAAGTAATTAATAATGTCAAAACAACAGCAGCATGAGCTGCACTTCTGCTGCCTTTCTTTACTGATCCGACAAACAAAAGCATAATGATACCAACCGCAGGGGCTATCAGAGCAGTTGCGCTTCTTACATTTGTTGTCATATAACTTAAAATTCCGACAATTATCAAAACAAGCGCATTAATTAATAAAACTATATGTGCATTCTTCATAGACTCTTTATGGATTTTTATAAAATATTCATATAAGAGCAAATTTTATCAATTCATTTAAAAATCAAATCTAATATGCAGAAACCGAATTTAACTTGACACATTTCAATATTCTCCTTATTTTATAAGGCAAACCGATTGATCAACCTAATTATATAAGGAAACTGAAGAACGGCGAAGACATAAAACTTGATAGTATTGACCTTCTGATCTTAAGCGAGCTTCAGTTAAATGCCCATATAAAAAGAAATGAGCTTGCCGATAAGATCAAGCTATCACTTCCTTCAACAATTGACAGGATAGGCAGGCTTGAATCACACGGTTATATTACTTCATATACTGCGATCTTAAATGCAAAAAAGTTGAAGTACGATATAACTGCATTTATATTTATTGTAAGCGAGTCATCCAAACATTATAGTCAGTTCATCGAGCATTGCAATAACACAAAAGAAATACTTGAATGTCATTCTATAACCGGCGACGGCTCACACATGATAAAGATACGAACTGAGAACACCGGTTCTCTTGAAAAGCTTCTTGCAAAGATACAATCATGGCAGGGTGTAAAATCAACAAAAACAAATATAGTTCTCAGCTCCCACAAAGAAACAACAAACATTGAAATAAAATAATATTTTCATAATCTAAACTTAATTCTTACTATGGAACAAAAACTTTCAAACGAAGAGCATAAAGAAAGACTGAAGCACATTAATAATGTCTTCAAGCTTTTAAAAGACAAAGACATTAAAATGATAGATTTCAGGTTCACTGATATGCCGGGACAATGGCAGCACTTTTCAGTTCCTGTTTCTAAATTAACTGAAGAGAGCTTCTTTGAAGGCTTTGGCTTTGACGGTTCATCGATCAGAGGATGGAAGGCGATCAATGAATCAGATATGCTTGTGATCCCAGATCCTTCAACTGCGAATATAGATCCATTCATTAAGACTCCGACAATGAGTCTTATATGTGATATCTCTGATCCGCTTACAAAAAAATCTTATGACTTTGATCCGAGATACATAATTAAAAAAGCTATAAACTATCTGAAGTCAACAGGTATAGCTGATATGTGCTTTATTGGACCTGAAGCTGAATTTTTTATTTTAGATCATGTTGCTTATAATGTAAACGAATATTC
>JBBRMY010000007.1:0-43069 GCA_038230595.1 Ignavibacteria bacterium | reverse complement strand
TACTTTGAGTAAAGATCATACAGGTCGCTAATAGCCTGTTCATCTCTTGCAGCAATGCGTCTCAAAAGCATTACATCTCTGTCTATGATCAGTTGCGGGTTTTTTTCAATCAAAATTTTTGTAGATAAGGGATTTAAATGTTCTCCGTTAAATATTCTCTGTGAATATCAGCCGGTCATTAAAAAGAAGGAGAATCTATCCTGAATTTAAGATAGCAGTTTTTAGAATTAAATAATATTATTAAAAGTTATTGTTTTAATATCTCAGGCTCGGGTAAAAGTGAAATATTGAACTTTTCCTTTACTTTTTGCTGAATTTTAACAGAAAGAGCTACAATATCACCGGTTTTACCGCCTTTATTAACAATTGAAAGTGTATGCTTTGATGAAATACCTGCTCCGTTTTCAGTAAAACCTTTTGTAAATCCTGTATTTTCTATCAGCCATGCGGCAGGTATTTTAAATTGAGTACCGGAATTTCTTTCATTTTTAAAATAAGGTACATCCTTACCATGCTTATCTGAAAACATTTTAAATTCTTTTTCGTTCAAAACAGGATTCATGAAAAATGAGCCGCATGAAACTGATTCCGGATCGTTTTTATCAATTACCATTGATTTACTTTTTCTTATTCGGATAACGGTCTCACGGATCACCCTCAGTTTATTTTCAATAGAATTATTCTCTGTAAAATATTCAGGAGGTAATTTTTCTGAAAGCTGGTCGTATTTTATTTCAGGCTGGTCTTTTTTCAAGCGGAAAGTAACTGAAGTAATAACATATTTACCTTTGTCTTCTTTTTTAAATCTGCTGTCCCTGTATCCGAACCGGCAATCCTCATTTGTAAAAGTTTTTTTTTCTCCGGTCTGAATTTCAATTGCATCTGCAGAAACAAGAGTATCTTTTATTTCCTGTCCGTAGGCTCCAACGTTTTGAACGGGAACAGCGCCGACAAAGCCCGGAATTCCGGAAAGACATTCAATTCCGGTAAAACCTTTTTCAACGCAAAGCTTTACAAGTTCATCCCAACTGTTTCCTGCTCCTGCTTTAATTATAAGGTCATTGTTGTTTCTGTTTGAGTCTAAAAGCTTAATATTATTTTTTAATACAATTCCTTTAAACCCTTCGTCCGGGAAAATTACGTTACTCCCTCCGCCCAGAATAAATATTTCTAAATTATTTTTTTTAGAGAATGAAATTGCTTTTGTTAATTCTTCTTCAGATCTGAATTCGTAAAAATATTCTGCCGGACCACCGAGTTTGATTGTGGTATGGTCTGAAAGCAAAACATTTTTTTTTAGATCTGAAAATTCCATCTTAATATTAATATTTATTCCACCATGGGCATTTTTATGCCAAATTTTTTCCTCTCATCTGCAGCAAGCTCATATCCAGCGTCTGTATGCCGTACTATTCCCATTCCAGGATCATAAGTCAGGCAGCGTTCTAACCTTTCAGCAGCTTCATCTGTACCGTCTGCTACTATTACCATACCTGAATGAATAGAATTTCCAATTCCCACACCACCCCCATGATGTAGCGACACCCAGCTTGCACCGCCTATGCAATGAAGTCCGAAATTTAGTATTGGCCAGTCTGCAATTGCATCTGAGCCATCCTTCATTTTTTCAGTTTCACGATTTGGTGATGCAACACTGCCGCAGTCAAGATGATCACGACCTATTACTATCGGCGCAGAAACAATTTTATCTTTTACAAGCTGATTGAATATTTTTCCTGCTTTAGCTCTCTCACCATATCCAAGCCAGCATATCCTTGCAGGTAATCCCTGAAAATGAATTTTTTCTTTTGCAGCCTTCAGCCATTTGTGAAGAGGTTCATCATCCGGAAAAGCTTTCATGATAGCTTCGTCAGTTCTGTAAATATCTTCAGGGTCACCTGAAAGTGCTACCCATCGGAACGGTCCTTTACCTTCACAAAAAAGCGGACGTATATATTCCGGCACAAAGCCCGGAATTTCAAAAGCTTCTTTAAAGCCATTGGCTAATGCTTCACCTCTTAGATTATTCCCGTAATCAAATGTGATCGCACCACGCTTCATAAATTCCCACATTGTTTTGCAATGCTTTACAGCAGTCTTTCTAGCCAGGTCAATATATTTATCAGGATCACTTTTTCTTAATTCAAGAACATCATCCAGATCCATTTCCATAGGAACATATCCGTAAAGCATGTCATGGGCAGATGTCTGGTCAGTGAGTACATCAGGAATTATATTTCTACTCAAGATCTCCGGAAGCATTTCTCCGGCATTGCCGATAAGCCCGACAGAGATAGATTCTTTTTTTTCTTTTTTATTTAAAATAATTTTCAGTGCTTCATCAAGATCGTCAGTCATAATATCGCAATATCCTGTGTCTATTCTTTTTTGAATTCTTTTTTTATCTACATCAATTCCAAGAAATGCTGCGCCGTTAAGAGTTGCAGCAAGTGGCTGTGCTCCACCCATTCCGCCAAGTCCGCAGGTAAGTAAAAATTTTCCGGCAAGGCTTCCGCCGAAATGCTTTAAAGCACATGCAGCAAATGTTTCATATGTTCCCTGAAGAATTCCCTGTGTTCCGATATATATCCAGCTGCCGGCAGTCATCTGACCGTACATGGTTAATCCTAAAGCATCGAGCCTTCTGAACTCATCCCAGGTAGCCCAGGCAGGAACAAGCTGAGAGTTAGAAATTAAAACTCTCGGTGCATCTTTATGTGTTTTAAAAACTGCTACAGGCTTCCCTGATTGAACTAACAGAGTTTCGTCATTCTCTAATTCTTTCAGTGTTTTTATAATAGCATGGTAACAATCCCAGTTACGCGCAGCTTTTCCATAACCTCCGTAAACAATTAAGTCTTCAGGCTTTTCTGCTACGTCAGGATCAAGATTGTTCATCAGCATTCTCATTGCAGCTTCAGCCTGCCAGTTTTTGCATGACATTTGAATTCCGACAGGAGACCGGATTATTTCAGACATATAAATAAAGTTTTATTATTGTAAGCTTAAAAATAAGGATAGTGATAAGATATAAAAATGTAAAATGAATATTTGAATATTAAATTTTGGTTCAGTTTATAGGGTAAATTTCGAGAGTTTGATTGTATATATGATCTTCTAAGTTTTCAATGTCGGAGGGAATGTATGTTTAATTCATTAAAACCTAAACCAGTTTAACTCTTTATGCATAAAAAAAGACCTGAAGATTTTCATCTTCAGGTCTCGCTATTATTAATTCTCCATTCCGGATTTCACAACCGGGAATGCTTATTTTTATTGATTTAATCTTCTTCTTTCGATCTCTTTTCTTTTTGCATCTGCTTCATCTTGTTTTAACTTATCGTTATCTCTGTTCTTCTCTTCGATGGTCTTAGGCATTACAGGCGGCTGCCTAACTGAAGTAGTGTCTCTCATATGTCTGTCATCACCTATCTTTTTATGTCTGATATCTCTTTCTTTTGTAGTTTTTGTAGGCGTTGTCGTTGTATTTTTCTGAACAACAGTTTTATTTTTTTCATCTGCAGATGTTTGTCCCTGACTAATCGGTCCCTGTGACGAAGGAGGTACCTGAACAGTAGTAACAGTTTTTGTAGTATCAACAGGTATTACTGTTACTTCCTCGGGCTTTTTATTGCAACCTGTAAGAGTGAACTGAACTGTTAAAATTAACGCTGCAAATAGGAGTAAAGAAATATTTATTTTTTTCATATTTGTTAAATTATTTAGCACATTTTTAATAACATAGTGCTCTATAGTTTAAATTCCTTTTCCGTCAAAAAGTTTCGTTTGAATAAAATAAAATTTAAAACATAAGACCTTAAATCACTCAAAAACAGGTGATAAGCTGATTTATGATAAAACGGTTTATGAATTAGGGCTGAAGGTTTTTGATAAGGTCAGCTTCTTTTTCATTGGTTAATCCTGTTACAGGTAACGGCCAGTTTATCGAATCGTAATACTGAATGGTTTCTTCAACAGCTCTCTTAAACGGAGTAAGATTAGTTTTGAAGTCTTCTTTGAGGCGGGTATTGTCAAAAATAAAATTTATATTTTTAAGCCAGAGCGGAAGATCCTGCCATTCCTTAACATCATTCTTGTCAAGAAAATCATCATTAGCTACGACATACTCAGGCTTTTTATTTAACAGCTCTGATGCAAATTCAATTGTCTCCGGAAGTGTTACCGGATCATGCGTAGTGGCATTATAAATTTTTCTGTGCTCCTTGATCTCGATCGCTTCTACAATGAGGTCTGCAAAGTCATCTATAAATGTGTGATTAACTTTTACATTAAAGGAAGATCCAGGAACAAGAAGCTTTTTATTGTTCCTGATCTTATAAAGCCAGTAATAAAATCTGTCAGTAGGATCATACTTGCCGAAAATTAAAGCAGGTCTGAGAATAATGGTGTCAAATTTACTTTTTAACAATATTTTTTCTATCTCAGCTTTATAATTTCCATACCACTGCATGCTTTTTTCCTTTTCCTTTTCTTCATCATTAGGAAGCAGTGTAAAATCTTCATTCATCTCACCGGTGTCTGCATTAACTTTGTCAAGATCATAGACAGAACAGGTTGAAATAAAAATATAGCGGTCTACATTACCATTTAAAACTTCAACAGTCTTTCTCATAGAGTCCGGATAATATCCGCAAGTATCTATCACCACATCAAAATCTTTTCCTTTCAGCTTTTCAATATCATCGGTCATTCTGTCACCAACGATCGTTTCAAGATTGGAATATATACCGGTATTTGTTTTTCCGCGGTTGAAAAGGGTAACATCATAATCATGAAGAAGAAGCTTATCAGCTCCGATCATTTTATCAAGTGTTCTTCGTCCAACGAATTTTTTACCGCCTATGATAAGTATCTTTTTCTGTGACATTTTAAATTTTATTTGAATATACGTTTATCGAATGGAAATGATTCAACGTTCAGTATTTTAATTTTTGAAAATTCCTTGTGATGAGGGTTTAAGAGAAGGTTAAAATCTCCCTGAGTTACTGCAGAAGGAGTTCTTAACATGCAGTACTTGTTCTGAATAACGAACTTGTCACCAATGATTTGAGTTGATGCAGAATAAGGAAATGAATTCCAATTATCAGGTAATTTTGGTTCTTTTATTGCAGTGGTGGATATATCATCAGGAATTGATATAGTCATCATTACATAATCAGCAGGTAAAGTGGCTAAAGTTAAGTGTACTGCTACTTCTGCCATCGCTAGTGACCTATTTGATGCAGTATAAATTAATTCCACTCCTATGGAATTCCATCGGGCTCCTTTAATTGCTGCTCCGGTTCCTGAAAGTAATAAAGAGTGTTCCTTTCGTGTAAGTCTGAATACTTGCATCTTAGACCAGGATCCCGTGATCTATTCTGACCAATTCACTTAACACAAGTTCCTTTCCATAAGAATTTTTAATTAATTCTATAGGTTTTAAGCTTCCAAGTGAATAATTTGGAGTATCAAGCCATAACTTAAATTTATCCATATTGCCAAATACGTCTAAGCCTGTTTTTATAAGCTCAGTTATTTCAATTATTTTTTCAGATTGGGCAGGTTTAAAATGCTTGGACAATAGTTTATATCGGTGGAGGGATTTAGGTGAAATATTTAAAAATGCTGCCCAATCAGTTTCACTAAAAGGAGCAAAAGCTTTAATTGAAAGAAATAATGAATAAGGGATGCCCGTTCTTATTGTGTTTATAACTAATAACTTATTTGAGAAAAAATTATTGTAAGTTAACTCTTTTGGGTCCCAATTATTGTTTCGGCGGTTGATTGAACGCTTTAAAAAAACTGAGAACTTTTTTTCCAGATTCACTTCAAAACTTTTATATTCCATGGTCTCTTTCATTTGTCCATAAATATAAGACAAATATCCAACAATAAAAATCCGAAAATGTTAGCTCTTAATTACTCTACAACAAAATCCTTAGGATTTGAAGGATTGTAAAAGACATGTACATTGTCGCCTTTTCGGGGTACTGCAACTCTGGAGACAATAATGTCATTTGTTCCTTCAAAATCTTTTCCTTCCTCTGTTGTGAATTTTATTCCGATCCTTACCTTGGGGTTATTGTTGATAGTTATACGCAGGTCTTCCATGCTGGTTATTGTGCCGGTAGTTGATTTTCCTTCCTTGCTAAGCCTTTCATAATTCTTACTGTAATCATCCTGCATTGTGTTATACAAAAAATATCCAAGACCACCAACAGCAGCTAAAATAACAATTATCACAATTGCTTTTTTCATGATTGAATTTAATTGAAGAATTGAATTTAAATTACATCCCTTTGCTGAAATATTACAGGACTTATTTTTTCCTTATAAAAAAAGATCCGGAGCGAATAATCATTCCGGATCTTTTTTTTATTGAAGTATTTCTTAAATTATTTATTTGTCTTTCTTTCCATGGTCACCCTTATCTTTTTCGTGGCCTTCCTTATCCTTATGCTCTTTTTCAACAGGAACGTTTGGCTTCTCTACCTTTTTTCGGTCAGGATGATTTTCATCATCTTTTTTTGTTTTCTTATCTCCGTCATCATGCTTATAAGGCTTTTCTTTCTTGTCTTTATTATCTTTTTGTTCCTTCTTCATTTCCTTGTTTTCTTCTTTTCCTTCTTTTTTTACTTCTTTATTATCTTCTTTATTACCTTCGTTCTTCTTTTCCATCTTTTGCATATCACCGTTCTTGTTTCCGTATTTTTCTCTCGCTTCAAGAAAAGTAGTTACTTTTGTAGGTCTGTTAGGATTTTCTTTAATATCAAATTTCTTAAATGCAGGAGTATAAGTATATATTACATTATCCTTAACTTTTACATCGCTGAATGATACCACTTTATTTATCGGATATACGACAACTTTTTGACCTGTTACTTTTTCTACATAAACAACTTCAGGACCTCTGTTCACTATTTTGTTATTCACAACTACAAGTCCGGGTAATGCACTCATGTTGCTGACAACAACAACAGGATCAGGTGCAATATATCTGTAGGTATATACAGGATCTAAAAAATGCGGCTGCTCTACAATTACATACCGATCTGCCGGTATTACAACATTTTTCACTGCATCATTTACGATATTCGAAGCAAATGGAAGCGGTGCCCAAGCCATATATTTATCATCTTTTTTCATATCAACCCATGCCGGTGACCATACTTTTCCCGGTAGCCATACCCAACCCAATGTTGGAGAGTAATTCCATCTTCCATAATGGTGTACTATTTCTTCTTCAGGTGTAGCTGCCTGAAAATACCAGCCGTTATCTGTGTTAACCCATTTTCCATTTGAATATGGAACATAAGTTGAAGGTGTAGCTGCAGTAGTAGAAGTAGTTGTTGTAGTTGTAGTTCCCACAGGAGCACCTGCATTAACTCCAATGTTTAATTCAGGAGCAGGCTTCCAAACGAAGAAAGCACCGCTTGCTGTTTCCTGTGCATATGCGCTGTTAACTCCGAAAATATCTGTAAAGGTCATCGATTTATAAGGATGCTCATTTTCAGAAGTGGTCTTCACATTAATTCCAAGATCATCAGGCATTACCTTGATCCACTCTCCTTTTGGAGAAAGAGCATCATAGAAATCCTTATAATCAACTGTTATCAGATCCGCATCTGTTTCAGTATAAGTGGAAGTAACAGTATTTGTCGTAGATGTGGAATCAGACGCAACTTTCTGATCGTTCTTGTTGCATCCCTGAAAATAAATAAACGATGCAGAAGCGGTCAATATCGCCATTGCGCCGATCATTAATTTTAGTTTTTTCATAATATATTTGTGTTAGTTTAAAAAATTTATCACTGTATAAAAATTCAGTGTATATCAGTTTAAACCCAATGAATCCATTAATGTTTCGAAAAAATTCAAAATATAGTTGGAACTAAAGTTAAAACTTCACCTTTTAGTGACTCCATGTTCGCGTTTTCAGGCTTTGGATTGTAAAAAAAGACCTGACAGGTATTTTCTCCTATCAGGTCGATTTTAAAACATTTCTCTTTCGAATCCAGATATGTTTGCAAGTATCAAAAAAAGTATTTTTATATATAATTTTATTTCATATAATAATATACGATGTATTTAAATGTTTAATATTGTTTAATTTAAAAAGTAATTATTTATTTTTTATAACGCTTTTTTCATAAACATTTTTAATATCGATCTTTATGAAAAAAACATTCTTCCGATCTTCAGTATTACTTCCGATCCTCTTAATTATTTTATTTTCATTCCTGTTCAAAAATTCCAATGCTCAATGGACTCAAACAAATGGTCCAACGGGTGGTCCTGTAAATTCTATTGTTAGTTTAAATTCTAAATTATTTGCGGGAACTAAGAGTGGTATATTTTTTTCAACTAACAGTGGAGATAACTGGACAAATATAAATGTTGGTCTGACAAACACATATGTAACATCCCTAATAGTTCTTGATTCAAACATATTCGCTGGAACATATGGTGGAGGTGTTTTTCTTTCTACAAACAATGGAGCTCTATGGACGCCAATAAATATTGATTTAACTCACAAAGATGTAACCTGCCTATCTCAAATTGGTTCTACTATTTATGCCGGATTATATAACAAAGGAGTTTATTCTTCAACCAATTATGGGATAAGCTGGACATTGTTACAAAATGGGTTACCTCCAAATTTAACTGTGAATAAAATTTCAGTAAATGGATCTAATATGTACATATGTTGCGGATCAGGTATTTATATTTCAACAAACAATGGTGGGAATTGGATTTTATCCAATAATGGTATATTTGGCAATTCTGTCGAATGTATTACCTTTAATTCTTCAAATATTTATGTTGGTACTTACAATCAAGGTGTTTTTAAATCAACTAATAACGGAGCACTTTGGTTTACAGTATATTTTGGAATAACAAATTCAAGAATAACTTCACTTATTAGTAGGGAAAATAATATTATTGCTGGAACAAAATCCGGAGCTTTTCATACTGTTAACAATGGTTTTTCATGGTCTGAAATACCAGAATTTATAAATAGTGAAGTGTCATGCTTTTCATTAATAGGAACAAATATAATAGGAAGTATTCCGGGCTTAGGATTGTTGCTTTCAACAAATAGTGGATATAATTGGTCTCAATTGAATTCATATAAATTAAACAATATTGATATTAATTGTTTAGCCAACATTGGTTCAAATATTTTAGCTGGATCAAATTATGGAATATATTTTTCAAGCGATACTGGAGATAATTGGATTCAAAAAAATAATGGATTGCTAGATTTGGCAATTAATTGCTTCGCTATCAACGGACAAAAAATTTTTGCTGGTACGAATAATGGCATATTTACATCAACAAACAATGGAGATAACTGGATTTCTTCTAATATTGGACTAACCAATTTAGCATTACAAGTAAATGGAATTATTGTTAATAATTCTAAAATATATTCTGCTACATACGATGGAGTTTATATTTCAACAAACAATGGAGATAGTTGGAGTGGACATAGTAATGGTATACCACAACAATTTGCCAGATCAATCGGAGCAAACAATAATGTATTGTTTGCAGGAACAAACACATGGGGTATTTATATTTCTACAAATGACGGAATTAATTGGACACCTGTAAGTGGGTCTTCTTCTGATATGGTTTTTTGTTTTGCATATTCTGATTCAATGAAAATTTATGCAGGAACTTATGGCCAAGTTTTGCGATCAACAAATAATGGTTTGAGTTGGCAAAGTTTTAGTTCAGGATTACCAACAAACGGAATTTTTGTTTATTCTCTAACCCTTTCAAACAATAAATTATTTGCAGGAACGGATCGGGGAATTTACATCTCTTCAAATAGTGGATTGAGTTGGATATCTAAAAATCAGGGTTTTGAATTTGTTTCCTCAGGAAACATTTTACCTTTATTAGTTTTGAACAATAACATTTTTACAGGTCTTTACAATCAATCGGTATGGAAGCGTTCTATTTCAGATATTGTTGGAATTCAGAATATTTCAGGATATATCCCGGATAAGTTTTCATTATCACAAAATTATCCAAACCCATTTAATCCTTCGACAAAAATTAGTTTTTCTTTGGCACAGAATTCTTTTGTAAGGTTAAAAGTGTATGATGATGCAGGCAGGGAAGTTTCAAGATTAGTAAATGAAAGCTTAACTGCAGGAACTTATCAATATGAATTTAATGCGTCAGGGTTGCCAAGCGGAGCTTATTTCTATAAGTTGGAAACTGAAAAATTTTCTGAAACAAAAAAGATGATCCTTGTAAAATAAAGATCATCTTAATGATTCAAAGTTTATCATCGATCAATGGGATCCCCGATAAAAACATTCGGGGAAGAAAGATCCTAAAAACTACAGAGGTCTAAACTCAAATGTTGTTATTGATTATTGGATTCCAGCTAAAAGCATGCTGGAATGACAAAAATTTTTAAAACTGCAGGTCTGTAAACTCAAACTTTCCACCGTCGAAAAGTCCTTTGTCGCTAAGCTTCAGAAATGGAATAACTAAAAGTGCCATAAAAGATAATGTCATGTAAGGTGCATACATTCCTGTGCCGCATTCTTTTGCGAGCTTATCGATCTTAGAATAACCTTCAGCCACTTTGTATCCGTCAATGTTTGACATTATGCCGCTCACAGGCAAAGGAAGAATTTCCGATTTTCCATCACACGAAACCGATACGCCGCCTTTATTTTCAATAATAATATTCACTGCTTCGCATATCGATTTATCATCAACTCCGACTGCAATTATATTATGTGAATCATGTCCGACAGAAGAAGCTATCGCTCCTTTTTTTAATCCGAAATTCTGAATGAATGCAAGGGCAGGAACGCCTTTTTTATATCTTTCTACAACAACAATTTTTAAAATATCTCTTGAAATATCTGAAACAAGGAGTTCATTCTCCACCTTGGATGAGTAATGCAGCTCTTTAGTTATCAACTGTCCCTCTATCGCTTCTATAACTTTTATATTTTTACCGGTAGCTTTTATTTCAATATCTGCAGGCTTTATTTTCGTAGCATTGAAATTATTTATTATTTCCGAATCAACACTTGGAAGTAATGTCTTTCCGTTTTCTGCAACAAGCTTTCCGTCAATGTAAGTTTGTAATATTTTGAATTCTTTCAGATCATTTACAACTATTAGATCTGCAGGATCACCTTCTCTTAATGTCCCTACTTTTAATCCATAATGTTCAACAGGATTTATACAAGCACATCTTAAAATATCAAAAAGGTCATATCCTTTTTCTAATGAGCGCGTAATTACCAGATTCAAATGTCCTTCAACAAGATCGTTAGGATGCTTGTCATCGCTGCAAAACATTACGCTTTCCGGGTTACTCTTTATTAAAGTGTGAAGCGCTTCATAATTTTTAGCAGCAGATCCTTCTCTTATCAGGATCTTCATTCCGTATTTAAGCTTGTCCTGTGCTTCTTCTAATGTAAAGCACTCATGGTCTGTAGAAATTCCGGCATCGATATATTTTTTTGCATCTTCTCCTCTTAAGCCAGGTGAATGACCGTCAACAGGTCTTCCCAGCTCTTTGGCGATACTAATCTTTTCCATAACAACCGGATCATTAAAAAGTACTCCCGGAAAATTCATCATTTCACTTAAATAAACCAATCCGTCTTTTTCAAATAATTCTCTTATGTCGGAAGGAGTTATCTCAGCGCCTGCAGTTTCAAAAGTTGTTGCAGGAACACATGAAGGCGCGCCGAAATAAAATTTAAATGGAGATCTTTTTCCATTCGCGATCATGTATCTGACTCCTTCTACACCATTCACATTTCCTATCTCGTGTGGGTCAGATACTGTTGCAACTGTACCGTGTACAACTGCAAGTCGTGCAAACTCAGTAGGTATAAGCATTGAGCTTTCCACATGCACATGCGCATCGACAAAGCCGGGCATTATATAATTATCTGACTTTTCGGTACGCTCAGATATTGAACTTATTTTACCATTTTCAATTTTTACTTCAGCAGAATAAATTCTTTTATTCCTTATATCAACAAGATTCCCTGTAAGGGTAAGAGTATCAGACATTATTTAACTAAAAGTAATTTTTTTGTTGAAGTAAAGGCATCACTCTCCAGCTTATAAAAGTATATTCCGGATGAAAAGCCTGAAGCATCCCATGTAGTTCTGTATGTACCCGGAGAAACATTTTCATTTACAAGTGTTGCAACTTCTTTACCTAAAGAATTAAATATCCTCAGCTTAACCAATCCGCTTTTCGGTACATCAAATTCAATATTTGTTATTGGGTTAAAGGGATTTGGATAATTTTGATGTAAAGTAAACTTATCAGGAACGTTTGACCCGATATTAGTTACTGCGCTTACTGTTGTAAACTTGAATAATGAAACGACAGGTAAGTGATCTGATGCTCCATAAAGCGCATCTGCTATTGAATCCGGAACTGCAACATTTGGCCTTCTATTAATTGAATCATTGAAATGAAGTCCATCATTTCCTACAGGTTTACATGAGTTTGGAATATAATACATTCCACCCGTATCCTGAACAGCTTTGGAATTAAAAATAAAATCGAATCTGTCATCAAGGCCGCCGGTAGCTCCGGAATCACTCAATGCTCTTGTGCGTGTTGATTGTGTATGATATTGGCTGTATGCTGCGTTATTATAAGTTCCGGTTACGAGGAGATATGGATCAATAAAATGCCCTTCATTGCCGGGGACAACTCTTACCATATTCTTGTAAGCAGAATCAAGACTTGAATAAAAATTAAAATCTCCCTGCATAGTGAAATTTGTTCCTGCCGGAAATGAATTAGTAAAATTTCTGACTGCCTGAACTTCATTAGCTCTTCTAATAGCATCAGCAGCAGTATTGCTTGCCTTCAAATGGCACCCCATAATATTTACATATTGATTTGTAACTATATGCCTGACTACAAAATCATTCACATCTCTGCCAAGAGGTGTTGCAATAGGTTGATTAACCAGGAACGAAAATTTTGAAACTTTGTAATAAATTGCATTGTCAGTATCAAATCCATTAACATATGTTCCGGCAGCATATTTTCCCGGAGTATAATAATTCATTACATTATTTAAAAAGCCGGTTACTGCAGTCTGTCCGTCAATTTCACTTACAGTTATAATATCCGGATCAACGTATTTTACAACTGTACGGTAATATTGCTCTCTGTTTGTTGGAGATGATCTATAGCCTAATAGATTCCATGCCATGAATTTAACTGTATCCTGCGCGAAGCAATTTGCTGAAACCAGAAATAGAATAGCGGCGAGTAAGTACTTTACTTTGATCTTCATATTGTAATTTTATCGTTTTTCTTCTAACGTTGAATTTATGAATAATTAAAAGAAGATTTAAGAGAATTCGGGAGTTTATAAAAACAAAAACACCGGCAAAACCGGCGTTTTAGTAGAATTTTGCAATGATATTACAGATCTAAAAAGAAGGCATACATTTTTTCTTTTGAATCTGAAGCAGCAGCAGCATCATATATCGGATTGCTTGGATTCGCAAACCCATGCCCTGCATCGTAAGAAAAAATTCCATATGGCTTTGCTAATGCATCAAGGTCAGTTTTGAATTGATCAACAACTGTCGGATTTAAATGCTTATCTTTTGTTCCGTAAAATCCCAATAGTTTTGCATTCAGCAATTGCAGCTTTTCTCTGTTTTGCTCCGGCATACCATAATACATAACGCACAATTTAACTTTATCAGGTAACGTAAGCGCAGCCTGAAGGGACCATCCTCCTCCGAAACACCATCCGACTGTACCAATCACTGCATCACTTCCTGCATAGTTTGCTGCTCCTCTAATAATGCTTATAGCTCTGATGTCAGTAACACTTTGCATTAGTTTAGAAGCGTCGCCTGAATTTGTGCCAACCAGTCCTTCATAAAGGTCAACTGCGATCACATTCACATTTCCCAGCTTCCCGGCAATTTCATCCGATTCTTTTTTTATATAATCATTAAGACCATACCATTCATGAAACACAAGAATATACTTGTTCGATTTTTCTTTTGATCTTACGACGTATGAGGTAGTAGTTTTTCCATCAGGCGTGTCATATGTTTCCATTGTCCCTTGTGCAGACTTATAATTAAATGCTATTGGATCCATATGATCATCTTTAAAATCCTGCAGGCTGCCAAGAGCAGCAAATTTTCCTGTAGCAGAGCCCTCGGTGCAGCAGTTTTTTTTTGTCGTTTCCTGTGCATTGGCGTATCCGGAGATGATCAGAGCAATAAATAAGATTAAGATTTTCATTAAATTGAGTTTTTGTTTTTGACATTAATAATAACACACTATAGTTTTTTAAAATTCTAAATTTATTTATACTTATTCTATAAAATATATGTTAAGTTATGAATAATCTAATCCCTTTCATGGATTTTCAATTTAGTGATATCAATTTCCTTATAGGAAAATGGGAAGGCTCAGGCTACGCTCAATATCCTACAATAGAAGCAGTTACATATAATGAAGAGCTAAATGTAAGTGCAAATCTCTCCGATTCAGTTTTGTTTTATGAGCAGCGTTCTTGGTTCACCTCAGGAAGCCGGGCAGGTATGCCTGTTTTCTGGGAGTCAGGTTTCATAATTCATCTGGAAGGAAATAAATTTTCTTTAAGCAATTGTCAGAAAAGCGGAAGGGTTGAAGTTAATAAGGGAAAGATCTCAAATGAAGCAGGTTCATGGAAGCTGACATTTGAAAATGAAATGACAAGTGATCCAAAGCTTGAAAGAATAACAAGAGAATATATCTTCAATGCGGAAGAACTTCATTACAAGCTTAACATGAAAATGAAAAATGTGGATAAGCATCAGAATCATCTTCAGGCTTTTTTGAAGAAGATCAAATAGAAATAAAAAATGAGCGACTGGAAAGAGTACATATTAAAAACAAAAACACAGCCTCCTGCTGAATTATTAAAAACAGCAATAGAAGAATGCGATAACAGAGAGCTTGCACTTGATCTGGGTCCCGGAGCTTTTAATGATACAATATTTTTACTGAAGTCCGGATTTAAAAAGGTTATTGCAGTTGATATCGCCGAAGAAGGACTTGAGAACTTAAAAAGCCCTGAGAAAGAAAGCATTGAATTTATAAATTCAACTTTCGATAAGTTCACATTTGAAGATCACAAATTTGATCTGATCAATGCACAGTTTTCTCTTCCGTTCAATCCTCCATTGACCTTTCCAAAGATGTTTGAAAAGCTAAAAGCTTCATTGAATACTGATGGAATATTCTGCGGACAATTTTTTGGAAAAAGAGATAAGTGGAATAACGGAAAAAATGATCTTACTTTTCACACACTTACAGATATTCTTACTTTAATGACACGAATGGAAATTATTGAGCTTAGAGAAGATGAGGAGGAACGGGCACCCGTTATAGGTGATGTAAAGCACTGGCATATATATCACGTGATTGCTGCGAAGATGTAAAGTAAATTCACAATTGTCATTCCTGCGAAAGCAGGAATCCCGAATTAATTACTATTAAATTAAAATCCTAGTCTTATACCGTGGAATATAACACTGCGGTTTATAACAGCAGTTTATAACTGCTCTTTGTACCAGTTATATAACTTTTCGATTCCAATCCGCAGATCGTTTTTATGCTTCCATCCCAGCGAATGCAAATGGGTAACATCCATTAATTTTCTTGGTGTTCCATCGGGTTTGCTTGCATCATACTCTATCACTCCTTTATAACCTACCACTTCTTTTATCAGATTTGTCAGATCTTTTATTGATATATCTTCGCCTGTTCCTATATTCACAAATTCTTTTCCGTCATAATTTTTCATCAGGTAAACACATGCATCGGCAAGGTCATCTGCAAAAAGAAATTCGCGCATCGGCTTACCTGAACCCCAGACAACTATCGAAGAACTTTTTGCTTCCTTTGCCTCATGTACTTTTCTGATCAATGCCGGCAGTACATGGGAATTTTTCAGATCAAAATTATCATTATACCCGTAAATATTAGTCGGCATTGCTGAAATAAAATTTGTGCCATACTGCTTGTTATAATATTCGCAAAGCTTTATGCCTGCAATTTTTGCAATAGCATAAGCTTCATTAGTAGGCTCGAGATAACCGCTAAGTAAATAATCCTCTTTCATTGGCTGAGGACACATTTTTGGATAAATGCATGAGCTGCCTAAGAACAACAATTTTTTTACTTTATTTTCAAATGCCGAATAGATAATGTTTGATTCGATCATTAGATTTTCATAAATAAAATCTGCTGAATAATTGTCATTCGCCCAGATGCCTCCAACTTTCGCAGCAGCCAGAAAAACATATTCGGGCTTTACTTCTGCAAAAAAATTCTTTACTTCACTTTGCTGAATAAGGTCCAGTTCTTTTCTTGTCTTTTTAATTATATCAGAAAAGCCTTCGGCTTCAAGATGTCTTACAATTGCAGAACCTACGAGACCGTTATGACCGGCAACATAAATTTTCGAATTCTTATCCATTAATCAATTTTTGTAATACCTTTCTTTGTCTCCCGGAAATCTGCATCCACCATTATTTTTACAAGTTCTTTGAATGTTGTTTTTGCTTTCCATCCAAAATCTTTTTTTGCTTTTGATGCATCTCCTAAGAGTATATCAACTTCTGTCGGGCGGTAATATTTTGGATCAACTTCAATTATAACTTTGCCCGTTTTTGCATCTTTACCTTTTTCTGTATCCCCTGAACCTTTCCATTCTATCTCTGTTCCTAAATGCCTGAAAGTCTCTTCACAAAACTCTCTTACTGTATGAGTTTCACCGGAAGCAATCACATAATCCCCGGGCATATCATGCTGCAGCATCATCCACATTGCCTCTACATATACTTTTGCATAACCCCAGTCACGCTTTGAATCCAGATTTCCAATATAGAGCTTTTCCTGAAGACCAAGCTTAATTCTGGATGCTGCAATAGTTATTTTTCTTGTAACAAAAGTTTTTCCTCTTCTTGGAGATTCATGATTAAAAAGTATTCCATTGCTCGCAAAGAGGTCATATGCCTCACGGTAATTAACTGTTACCCAATATGCATAAAGTTTAGCCGCTGCATACGGACTTCTGGGATAGAAAGGAGTTTTTTCTGTCTGCGGAATTTCCTGTACAAGACCATAAAGCTCGCTGGTTGAAGCCTGATAAAATTTTGGCTTAAGTCCGCTTTCTTTTATTGCATCTAAAAATCTTAATGTTCCGACTGCATCAACTTCTGCAGTATACTCAGGGATGTCGAATGAAACTTTAACATGGCTTTGTGCTGCAAGATTATATATTTCCTGAGGTTGAATTTTCTCTAACAGCCGGTTAAGATTGCTTGAGTCAGTGAGATCTCCCCAATGAAGGAACAATTTCTTGTCCATTACATCTTTATTATAATAAAGATGGTCTATCCTTTCAGTTGTAAATACAGAAGATGGTCTGACAATTCCATGAACTTCATATCCTTTTTCCAGAAGGAATTCAGTTAAGTAAGAACCATCCTGTCCTGTAATTCCTGTTATTAAAGCCTTTTTCAAATTACTTATTAATAATTTTAGAAAAAATATTTTGTAAAGTTAAAGTATAACAAATGAATTTAAGCAAAACCTGCTTCAGCCTTTTTAACTTTTTTTCTCAACAGTATTATTCCAACTATCAGATAGAATCCCACTGTAAGCACTGCTAATTTCTGCGAACCGCTCAGCCATGAAACCAGTCCAAATGTCAGCGGACCTATCAGTGTCGAAGTCTTATCGAGTAAAGAATAAAATCCAAAGAATTCAGTTTTAATTTCCGGTGGTGTAAGCTTTGTCATAAGAGTTCTTGACAAGCTTTGAGTTGCTCCGAGAAACGTACCTGCAAAGCCTCCGATTATCATGAAGCTCATTTTACCATTGGTAAAATATACGGCAAGAGTAATTAGTATCCATACAGCAAGGTTGATAAAGATAGACCTTCTGAGCCCTATCTTCTCACCAATGAATCCGAATGCAAATGAACCGAGCATTGCAGTTATCTGAACTATAAGAAAAAAAGTTATGAGATCAGCTGTTGAAAAACCTAAAGTTGTACCTGCATAAATTCCTGAAAAGAATATTATTGTGTTGATCGCGTCAATATAAAAAAAGAATGCAAGAAGAAAATTTCTTAGTTCAGGATACTTATTAATATTCTTAATTGTATCTGCAGCTTTTTTAAATCCATAAGATACATATTTGATCTTAACTTCACTTCCTTCTCTCTTATTCTCTTTTAGAAAAAGGAACAATGGCAAAGAAAAAACTGCAAACATTCCGGCGCAAACAACAAATAACAGATTGAGATGATCTTGCAATGGTATAACTAATAATACTGCTACAAGAGAGCCTACGTATCCGACAGCATAACCTATTCCTGAAACTTTGTTATAATATTTTTCTTCAGTTATCTCCTGAAGGAAGGCATCATAAAATGTAAGTCCTGTCTGGAAACCTATATTCGACAGAATAAAAATTATAAGAGCATAGACTATCGTTCCCGGTCCTGTAAAATATAGTAATCCTGTACAGATGACAGACAGAGCAGTAAAAAACAATAAAAACTTTTTCTTATTTGATGAGTGATCTGCAATTGCACCTGTTACAGGATTGAGAATTGCTGAGACTATCATTGCAATGTTTATTCCGATAGCCCAGTAAAGATCTCCTATAGGTGCATCATTTGCTACAACAGATTTAAAATACCTGGCAAAAACGAATGCAAGAATAATTACTGCATAAGAGGAGTTTGCAAAATCAAATAGTGACCAGCAAAATATCTGAGCTTTGTTTTTCAATCAATCAATAAATTACTTTTTATCAGAGGTATCTTTTGTATTATCTTTTAGATCTTCTTTAGGGTCATCTTTAGATATTTCTTTCTTTTGCTTAGATGCATCTTGCTTTTTAACACCACTCAGTTCATTGGCACTTTTTTTCTTTAAATTCAGAAGTCCTCTTCCGGTCTTATTAAGCTTACCTGATTTTTTAAGATCTTCGTGAACAGCATCAAGAATTCCATTTACAAACTTTCCGCTGTTTAGAGTGCAGTATTCCTTTGCGATATCAATTGCTTCGTTTATAGTAACTTTAGGAGGTATCTCAGCAAAATGCAGAAGCTCAGTTATACCTATCTTCAGGATTATCCTGTCAATGAAGGCCATTCTTTCTATCTCCCAGTGCTGTACTTTATCCTTAATAATACCTTCTATCATCTCATCGTTCTCAACAATGAACTTAAGCATATCATCTGCAAATACTTTAGTATCATTCTCAGATATATTTGTGAGAATATCGCCTTTCACCTTTTCTATAGGTTCTCCTGTCATTTCATATGCATACAGAACCTGCATTATCTTTACGCGTATTTCTCTTCTTGATATAGACATTATTATTGAATTTTAATATTTGATCAACCTATGCCCGAGATCCAGAAGAGCACGACCGCAAAAGTTTCTTTAATGCAAAATGTAGCACCGCCTTCAGTGGAAAGCGGAGTATCGGATGAAAAAGTATCAGAATCCATATTGTTGAACTTACAAATTTCTTTTGAGCGGAAAAGATGAAAATTATCTGAGACCAGAATTATTTTTTTCCAGTTCCTGCTCTTGTATAAAAAATCTCTTATCCAAAGTATTTGCTCCAATGTTGAATTAGAAGTGTTCTCAATTTCAAGGCTCTTTGGATCAATGCCATATTTGATTAGCTCATTTTTTGCTACTTCAGCTTCTGTCATTTCATTTTTTGATCCCCCGCCTGTAACAATTAACCGCGGTACATATTTTTTATTATATATCTCATATCCTTTGTTTATCCTTTCTCTTAAGATCGGCGAAGGCTTGTTACCCCCCCATACAGCAGCTCCAAGAATTGCTCCGGCATCGGCTCTCTTATTTCCTGCTTCATAATATGCTGAATCGTCTTTGAACATATATACCTTTAAAAATACAAATATAAGTCCAAGAGCTGATATTGTTAGAAAAATAAACAAAGTTCTGAATACGTAGAAGTTTTTTTGTGATGAAAGTGCAACGGATAAAGTAGATGCAAGCAGAATTATCTGAGTCATCAGAAATCCGCTGATGAGAATGATCTTTATATCTTTTTCATAAAAATAATTTGAAAGAATAAGCATTGTAACGGAGAGCATTACAAGAAAAATTGAAAAGTAAAAGAAGGATGTATTTACTTTTTGAATGGAAAAGAAAAATGAGATCTGCAGAAGGCTGGTTGCAAGAAAGAAGATCAGGCTTACTAAATTTCCGGTCTTAAAAAGCTCAATAGAGTGCAATGGCAGTTCCTGATTCTTATATCTGAAAAACCAAAGAATAGCAAACACGCCGGCATTCAATAGCATTGTTATTAGAAGTATGATCTTTTTTGCTTTTATAGTTGCAACCTTTTATTAAAGAACTCTGATCGGTTTGATATTATGCTTTAAAACTATGATAAATGAGAATGATTTTCAAGTTTAATAGCCGTTAAATCTTATAAGGAAATTAAATTCACTTTAAAAGATATGTATTAGAATTTATTTTAAATCTCACGTTTCATTTACTCATAAGTATTGATAAAAGAACTGTTCATAAAGTTTATTAATCAGCTTCGGGAGACCCTACCACTTCAGGTAATTAATTTTTTCCTGCTTGTCAGTGATACAGAATTTTTATTCCGCGCAGCAAAGAACAGATACAGGAATGCTTCTTTATTAAAAAAAGTTATTATTGTCAGGACTGATGCTTTAGGTGATTATGTGATCTGGCAGAACTACCTCAGAGCCTTGCGAGCTTTTTACAGCGCGTCAGAGTATGATTTCTATATGATTGGTAATTCTCTCTGGACCTCTCTTGCAGAAGACTCAGGAATGTTTAAAAGAGTTATTCCTTTAGAAAGAAAAAGATTTATAAAAAATCTCGAATACCGTTCGGATTTTATTAATGATATTAGAAGCGAGCATTATGACATACTAATTAATCCGGTTTTCTCGAGAGACTTTGCTGTAAATGATTCTGTTTGCAGGTTTATCAGGGCTAAAAGGAAAGTAACCTTTAAAAGAGATAAAAAAGCAGAGCTGTTCATCTGGAATGTTATCAGCGATAAATATTACTCAGATCTTATAAAGAGTGAACAAGGTTTTGAACATGAACTTATAAGATATAATATTCTTCTGAAATATCTAGAGATTCCAATTCTTCCGCTTTCACTACCTGTTCTCATTAATAAAACGACCTTAACATTTATTCCAAAAAATTATTTTATTTTTTTCCCCGGCGCTGGTGCAAAAAGGAGACAATGGGAGCTAAGCAAGGCTTGTGAAGTTATTCAGAAAATATTTGCAGAAACTGAACTTTATTGTTATGTCTGCGGAAGCAGCGGAGAAAGCTACTTAGCAGAAGAAATAATAAATGTCTGCAATGATTTCGCTTATAGGTTTGTTGATCAGACAGGGAAAACTGATCTCAATGAGCTGAAAGAAATGATCTCAAACTCTCAGTTCTGCATAGGCAATGAAACTGGCACAATTCATCTTGCAGCTTCTTTGAATATTCATTCTGTATCAGTCGTTGGGGGAGGACATTTCGACAGGTTTATGCCTTATCCTAAAGAAGTGAAAGGTAACAAGCCTTCAGCCGTCTTTAAAGAAATGGACTGCTTTTATTGCAATTGGCGATGCAGATATGTTGCAGATAAGAATAAGATAGTCCCATGCATATCAAATGTAACTGTAGATATGGTCTGGAATAAAATTAAGCCGCTTCTTGAAAAAGATCTTAAGCTTGAGAAAATAAATTGAGTATTCCAAATACTGTAGATGAGGTTTTTCTACCTTAAGTGAGATCAATTTTTTTCTGATATTACAAGCACGCCTGTTCCGGTTTCATTATCAGTAATAACATCCAGCCACATTAAGATCAGCACAAGCCAGAGAGTGAATAAATAATAAAACGGTAACAATAGTATAAATATTTTATTCGCTCCTGCCATAAGAATAGGGATCTTTATTCCAAGTCTCCATGATATTGTACCATATTTCCCGTAAGCATAAGTGAACTGCTTTACAGTCATACCTGCATTGTTCAGCTTTGTAGTGATATCTTCTTTTGAATAACCTAATCTTGCATGCTCTTCTATAAAGCTTGCATCATCTTCAGAATGAGCATCGCTTCCGCCGAGATTAGAAGGAGAATTTACAATTAGCAGTCCGCCTTTTTTAAGAGACTTTGCAAGATTTGTAAAAACCAGCTGGTCTTCTTCTATATGCTCCATTACATCAACACAAAGTACAAAATCAAACCTCTCTTTATATTCGATCTTAGTCAGATCTGCAACTTCAAATTTACAATTGTTATAACCGGTTTTATTAAAAAAATATCTGCAGTCTTCAACCTGATCTTCTTTCACATCAATTGCAAAAATATCGGCACCCTTAAATCTTTTAGCGAGAAAATATGTGTATTGCCCAAAGCCCATTCCGGCATCAAATATATCTTTAGTTGTTCCAACAGGAACAAATTTTCTTATTGCTTTCCTTACATGCCATGAGCGAAGGAACAGAAGATCAAGAAGGTTATAAAAAACTTTTCTTAAGAACGTATTATTCGAGACTATATCTCCGAACACTTTTTTTACCGGATCGTATTTCATCTTTAATTTATTTTAAGCCTAATTTTAAATATTTATTGAAAAATCCTTTTATGCTCAGTATCTCTATTGGTTCAAAGAACCTGAATATATAAAGAAGTATAAAAAATATAACTATATATCCGAGCTTGAGCAAAGAATCCAAAAGTAAATTTTGAAGCGGATACCATGTAACGATCAGAGAGAAAAGAATATATAATACCGAAAGCAGAACCATTTTGTAAATTTCAAAGCGTATATAGTAATATTTCTTAGCTATGTTGTAAGAAAGCACTACCTGTACCAGAAAGCTGAGAACAGAAAGAACTGCACAAGCATACAATCCGTAATACTTTATAAAAATAAAATTTCCGATGACATTGAAAACCATTGCTGCTGAGGTGACTATCAGGAGAACTGAAGAATTCTTTCTGTATAAAAAGCTTAATGCTGAAACATAGTAAAGCGAGCCTATGCAGTTTGCAAATAATATTATTCTGATCACATTAACAGCGGGCCAAAGATGTGGATTTCTTGCAAATAATTTAATTCCTGAAGGAATGTAAAATGAAACAAGAAGCGATACAAATATCATAGTAAAAAAAAGATAAGTTGTGGTCTTGGTAAAATATCTTTCAGCATTTTTTTCTTCTGCTTTTTTCCAGAAAATACCTACCAATGCAAGATTGAACGGCATGAGGACTATCGAGTTAATTATACTTCCAACGCTGTATCCGGTAGTATAAATAGCAACTGCATCTTTCGTGTCATAAAGGTCAAGTATGAATCTGTCTGCCGAATTCAAAAGCATTGCCGAAACTGCCGATAGCATAAAAATAAATGAGAATGCAAAAATATGCTTTATCACTTTTGCATCCAATTGTATTTTTATCTGCTTTAATAAATATGGAATCGTAAATATTAAAACAACCAGCGGTCCCATGAACTTTGCTATGAATATATATTCGAAATCTTTTTTAAATCCTAATATAAAAACAAGCTGCAGTATGAAATTAATGAACAAACTGGATAATGCTATAGTTGTATACAGCTTAGGTGAATTGTTGAGTCTTGCCGCTGAAAGGGGAAGCACAAGCAGTGTCTCGAAAACACATATTAGAAAGCAATAAAAGATCACATTCGAATAAATACTGTCATGAAGAACTAATCCTGCAATAGAGTTTTTAAATAACAGGGGTAAAATTAGAAATATTGAACAATTGATCAGGAGTATCAGAGTAAAATAAAAAAAAAGCGGCTTTCTGTTTTCTGTCTTTTCAGGGGAGCAGAATGTTATTATTGAAGTTTCAAATCCGAACAAGCATACAGTAAGGAGTATTTGCCAGAACGTTTCAAGAAGATTTATATTAGCAATTGAATCCAGATTATAAACTGTAGTATATAGCGGTACAAAGACAAAAGCCAATGCTTTTGTCGCTATACGGCTTATCCCATAAACAGCCGAATGTCGCAGCGTATTTTTTATATCCTGCAGCATCCTGAAATATTTAAATTATTTTTCATACTTTCACCAGTTCTTCCGTATTCCTTACAAACTCTTCCCAGGTATATTTCATCTTTTCTTCTTTCACATTCTCTGTAAATTCTGCTTCTTTGTTCTGATTATAAAATTTCATCACTGCGTCACTTATTTCATCACCGCTTTTCGGCTGTACTATATATCCGGTTTTATTATCTACAATAACCTCTGATAAGCCCCCCACATCGGTTGCAATAACAGGTTTATCAAAATTATAAGCTGCCTGAATAATTCCGCTTTGTGTTGCGGAAATATATGGCAGGATAACCAGGTCACATACAGAAAAAAGATATTTTATTTTTTCATCCGGAAGATACTCTGAAATAAAATAAACATTATCCTGAAGTTCATTTGTTAATACGACATTCCTGAGCTTTTCTTCCTCTTCATAAAACTCACCTGCAACTATTAGTTTAATATTTTCCTTTTTCAGTACTTTCATTGCATCAATCAGATACTCCAGACCTTTATACTTACGGATAAATCCGAAAAACAAAAGGATCCTGTCTGAATTGTTAAACTTTAATTTCAGATCTTCTGAAATAAATTTCAGGGCTTCTGATTTAAATACTTTTTCTCCAAAAATATTATAAACAGGATGAGGTATAAGTTTTCTTGGTTTTGAACTGTTGAATTGCAGGAGATCAGCTTCAACTGCTTTTGACATTATAATAAATTTATCGACCTGAGAAAAAAATAATTTTGTAAAAGCTCTGTCACCAAATCTTTTTTCATGAGGTATTACATTATCACAAATTGCAAGGATCTGAGACTTGCTAAAAAGCTTTGCAATAAATGCAATTGTAAAATAAGCAGGAGCAAAAAAAGGAAGCCAGAATCGGAAAATTACAAGATCAGCTTTTTCACCTGCAAATCTGAAACCGTTTATTATCCAGTTTATAGGATTGATCGAATTTATAGTTATGTTATTTTTCCCAGGTGGAAATGGAGAAGCAGAGCCTGACTCATATTGTGTTTTTCCGGGAAACAAAAATTCGGGATATTGCTTGCTGAATGAATATATTTTTACTTCATGTCCTGCAGAAAGATATTTAAACAAAAGCGCATTGAATTGCGCTATTCCGCCCCGCATTGGCCAAGCTGTTCCGGCAATGATTATCTTCATTTATTAAAAATTAAAGATGAACCATATGAAAAAAAATTAATATCAGAGATAAAGCATTTCAAGCTAAGTTTTTTTTGTTTTTAAGCCGGAATAAAAATTTTCCCAATCCTGTATTTGTTAAACTGTTAAGAATATTTGTCCTTAGAATCCAGAGATCCTGCTTTAAGCTTTTTCCTTTGTATTTTCTGTAGCTGTCTCTGACCTCTGACATCCCTTCCTTTTGCTTTAAAGAACTTGTTCCGCCCGGATAAAATTTAACAAAAGGGTAATCTATAAATTTAAATTTTTCCTCGAGGATCCTTATAATGAAATCATAATCCATTGCGATCTTTTTACCTGTGTCAAATAAGCCGTTTCTGTCATAGACAGCTTTTTTCACGAACATTGTAGGATGACCGATGGTCATCATTCCCCGGTAGATCAATTTAGGATCAAGTTTTTTTCCTGAAATTACCCATGCTCCTCCCCTGTACTGGACATATTTCCCATGAGTCCACATTAAAGCTTCATCATTATTAAATGCTTCAAAAGCTTTCTCAACCGCTTCCTCGCCATAATATTCATCACCGGAATTAAGCAGATGAATTATATCTCCTACTGCATTCTGTATTCCGAAATTAAAGCTTCCGCTGATATGAACATCCGGAATGTTTATCCACCTTCTGTAAGACGGAAGGCTTTGACTTTTCAGATAATCATCTATATCAGGAGTATTGGAACCATTAACAATTAAGTGCTCATCAGGCTTTCTGATCTGCTTATCAACCGATTTAATTGTTTCGATCAGATCAGTGAGATCATTGAAGCAAATAGTTGCAGTAGTGATCTTATTGCTCATCTGACACGCAAATTAAAGCAGTTATTTTGCAGAAAATCGGAAAAATTATCATTATTAATAAATATAAAATTAATAAAATTTAATTGTAAGATATTTACCTGCTTTTGAGTTTCTTCCCCATAATAATGACATTATATTTAATGATAAGGAAAACATTAAAAATAAAATGAGAACAGAGTTAAAGTACAGTTTACTTACAGCAGTTTTTTATTCAATATGGATCACGGCAAGATATTATCTTGGTTATAATACTTACGATATTGTAAATGATGTAACGTATGAATCAATAGGTTTGATCTTTTTGATCGGAGGAATATCATTAGCTATAAGAGAGAAAAGAAATGCATCAGCCGATAAAAAAATATCATATGGAGAAAGCCTCAAAGCTGGATTTGCAGTAACAGTGTTTTCTTCACTGTTAATCGTGCTCTTCACTTTTTTATATTTTAAATTTGTGAACCCTGATTTTTTTACTGTCGTATTTGCTGCAACAAAGCAAAAGCTAATGGATTCTAACCTATCAATTGCATCAAGAAACACATCTATAGATTCCATGGAAAAGACATTTAATATTGGAATGCAGATGCTTCAGAAGTTTTCTTTAGTTATGGTAGGCGGGTTATCGCTTACTCTGGTGATCGGATGGCTATTTTCAGAAAAAGAGTTGAAACAACCAACAGTAATAAATCATGCCTGATAAAAAAAACAAACCTGAAGTTCCTGAATTATCGGATGGAAAAAAGCGCTGTACATGGTGTCTTTCAACATCAAATCTTGTAAACTATCACGATAAAGAATGGGGTGATCCTGTGCACGATGACAGAAAGCTGTTTGAGTTCATGATACTCGATGCATTTCAGGCAGGACTTAGCTGGTCAACGATCTTAAATAAAAGAGAGAATTTCAGAAAGGCATTTGATAATTTTGAAGCAGCAAAAATTGCGAAGTATTCTGATAAGAAAGTAGAAAGATTGATGAACGATGCAGGCATTATAAGAAATAAGATGAAAATAAATGCATCTGTTGCAAATGCTATAGAATTTTTAAAGATACAAAAAGAG
This sequence comes from Ignavibacteria bacterium, assembly GCA_038230595.1. Lineage (GTDB taxonomy): Bacteria > Bacteroidota > Ignavibacteria > Tepidaquicellales > Tepidaquicellaceae > JBBRMY01. The sequence goes on along the minus strand of JBBRMY010000007.1, from coordinate 15,835 downwards.
TTTGGAACATTTGATAAGTTCATTTGGCAGTTTACGGTCGGCAAAACTTTATTCAAACCCAGAAAAACCTCAAAAGATATACCAGCAAAAACAAAAGAGTCAGATGAAATGAGTAAGGCACTACTGGAACGGGGATTCAAGTTTGTCGGAAGCACAATCTGCTATGCCTTTATGCAGGCCGCAGGAATGGTTCACGATCATACCACCGATTGCTTTAGATATCGCACGAAATAAAAATAATTTGTAGATACGCAAGAATTTGCGTCTCAAAGCAAAGCGATATATCCCCACCATTTTCCGAGACTTAAAGTCTTGAGTTTCTACAAGATCACCTTCTTCTCGCGAGATGCAAAAACTTGAGTATCCTCGGGATATTCCACCAATTCCTGTCAAATTCTATACGATTGTTTTTAAAAGGGCTTAATCGTATTTTTAGCCTAAGATTTTAAATAAAATTATGAAGAAAAATTACTATACAGGTATTGCTACAATTATAATAGCTTTTATCTTTTCTATGTCTTTCAGCGGATGCAGCTATAACTCACTCGTTAAAGAGCAGGAAAATGTAAACTCGGCATGGGCTCAGGTAGAAAATCAGTATCAGAGAAGGGCAGATCTTATTCCGAACTTAGTTGCTACAGTTAAAGGTGTTGCTGATTTTGAAAAAAGTACTTTAACAGAAGTAACTGACGCAAGAAGCCGTGTCGGGCAGGTAAAAATTACTGCTGATGACCTGAATGATCCGGAAAAGCTAAAGCAATTCCAGGCTGCACAGGATAATCTCTCAGGAGCATTACAAAAATTATTGGTTGTTACAGAAAACTATCCGCAGCTTAAGGCAAATGAGAACTTTTTGCAGCTCCAGTCACAGCTTGAAGGAACGGAGAATAGAATATCAGTTGAAAGAAGAAAATTTAATGAAGCAGCACAGCAATATAATACTGCGATCAGAACATTTCCTGCAGTAATATCTGCAAAAATTTTCGGATTCAAAGAGAAAGCATATTTCCAGTCTGTCCCTGGATCTGACAAAGCTCCTGAGGTAAATTTTGACTTCAACAAGAAAAAAGAAAACAAATAGTATCACTCCAAATAATCTTTTATAAATGCAGGCAGTTGTAATGGCAGGAGGTTTCGGCACAAGGCTGAGACCTCTTACCAATAATATTCCGAAACCAATGGTTCCCATCGTTAACAAGCCGATGCTGGAACATCTATTGAATCTCCTTAAGCTTCACAACATAAAAGACCTTACTGTGCTTTTATACTACGAAGCTGAGACTATAAAAAATTATCTCGGAGATGGTTCAAAATTCGGAGTATCTATAAGATACATTCTTCCGGATATGGATTACGGTACTGCCGGTGCAGTTAAGCTGGCTGAAGATTTTATTGAAGATGACTTTCTGGTTATCAGCGGAGATGTTCTTACTGATTTTAATATTACAGGAATACATAGTTTTCATAAAGAGCATAAAGGCATAGCAACCATCTCACTATATAGTGCAGAAAATCCTTTGCAGTTCGGTATCGTTCTGACTGATAACAAAAACCGCGTTGTAAGGTTTCTTGAAAAACCATCCTCGTCAGAAGTTTTTTCTGATACAATTAATACCGGCATTTATTATTTCAATAAGGAAATTTTTAAGCACATTCCTTCGGGAGAGAATTTTGATTTTTCACAAAATCTTTTTCCTTCATTATTAAAAAAAGATATTCCACTTTATGGTTGTAAAAGCAAAGGCTACTGGCGTGATGTCGGTAATCTTGAAGAATATATTTACGCTAATTTGCAAGCACTCAGAGGTGATCTGGATTATATAAAAGCGAAAGATGAAAAAGGGAACTGTATAAGTCCATCAGCAAAAATTTCTCCAAAGGCACGTCTTGAAAATACTATTATAGGAGATGATGTAGTTGTTGAAGATGGAGCAGATATCCGTAATTCTGTTTTGTGGAATGGTACAACTGTAGGTTCAGGAGCACGGATCCTTTTTGATGTAATAGGCAGGAATTGCAATATTGGCGAAAATGTTCGTGTTAATGATTTTGTTTTTATGGGTGATAATTGCTCAGTCGGCAAGAATGCATTCATAAGTTCAAGCATAAAGATCTGGGATAAAAAAGTAATAGAGCCAAAAGCAAAAGTTACACGAAGTCTCATTTATGAAGATACTTTCTTTAATGAACTTTTTACCGATTCCAGAATAACAGGCTTATCAAACCTGCAGATAAATCCGGAATTCGGAGCTAAGCTTGGTTCTGTTTATGGAGCTTTCATTGGTCAGAATAAAAAAATAGTTCTTGCAAGAGATATTGACGACATCTCGAATATGATAAAACGCTCTATCTCAAGCGGAATTTTATCAGCAGGTGTGAATGTAAATGATATACAAAATATTTCTATTCCGATCCTCCGACAGGAATTAAAAGGCGGCAATGCTGCAGGGGGAATATTCGTCAGAAAGTCACCTTTTGATAAAGCAGCTACGGATATTATTTTCTTCGATAAAGACGGCAGAGACCTTTCCAGCAATAAGACTAAGGCAATAGAGAGATTATATTTCGGAGAAGATTATCAGCGTGCTGACTTCTTCATGGTAGGAGAGATCAAATTTCCTGAGAGAACCAATGAAAAATACAAAGAGCATTTCCTGGGATGTCTTGATCTGGAAGCTATTAAAAAAAGAAAATTTAAAGTTGTAATTGATTACTCTCATGGAATTGCAGCAACTATATTCCCAAATATTATCGGAGAGTTTAATTCTGAAACAGTTTCATTATCCGCCCATTTAGATAAAGAAAAAATTACCAGGTCACAGGACGAGTTTGATCAGTCATTCAGGCAGTTTGCTTTTGTAGTAAAATCCCTCAATTATGATCTTGGCTTTATGATAGATTCAGGAGGAGAAAAGATATACCTGATGACAAATGACGGCGTCCATATGAACGGAGATAAATTCCTTGTTGTAGTTGTCAAAATGTTCTTAATGACAAATAAGGATGTGAAAAAAATTGCTGTTCCTGTTCAGGCAACAAGAGAAGTTGATCTAGTTGCGCAAGAATACGGAGTTGAAGTGATCAGGGTAAAAGATACTCATCATGCTATGATGATGGTCTGCGATAATAAGGATGTGAAATTTGTTGGTGGTACAAAAGGAGGATTTATTTTCCCTGAATTTCTTTATGCAACAGACGGCATGTTTGCAGTTGCAAAAATAATGGAGCTTATAGCAAGAACTGGTTCTGATATAAAGCATATATTTAATTCTACACCTACTTTATACATGCAAAAGGAAAATATACCATGCTCCAGAGATGATAAAGGAAAGGTCGTTAGAAGATTCATGGAAGATACAATGACTATGAATCAATCCCTTATAGATGGCGTTACTATTTCAATTAACAAAACAGACTGGATACTATGTATACCTGACAAAAGCAGGGACCTTATACATTTGAATGTCGAAACAGACTCTGCAGAAAAAACTTCAAAAATTATTGCAGAATTTAAAAAAACAATTGAAGGATATTTAGAGAATTAATTTTTCAAAAATTTTAAACATCAGTATTAATTACATATGAAAATCAGCGACATATTAACAGAAGATAACGTTTCATTAGACCTTGGAGCTTCAGATAAGAACGATGCAATAAATAAAATTGTTGAGCTTGCATATAATTCAGGCAGAATATTAGATCTTCCAAAAGTAAAAGAATGTGTGTTTGACCGCGAAAAGCTTGTCAGCACAGGAGTGGGAAAGAATTTTGCTGTGCCTCACGGAAAATCTGAAGAAATAACTGATGTTGTAGTAGCATTCGCTATCAATAAGCCTATAGACTTTGATTCGATAGATCAGGAACCTGTAAGATTTATATTTCTTATAGTTGGCAAAGATACAATGATGAACATACATATAAAATTGTTAAGTAGAGTTTCCCGGCTTATAAATAAAGATGAATTCAGAGCTAATCTTCTTAAAGCCAAAGATAAGAAGGCAATTCTTAAGCTGTTTGTAGACGAAGAGCAGCAATATCTGGACATTTAAAAAAAACATATTCATGAAAGCTAATGGTGCCTTATCATTAGTATTATTATTTCTGTGTGTATTTATTACTGAAAATTTAATCGCTAAAAATTTGTCAGATAACACTCAATCAATTAAGTACACAATTTCCTTTTCACGTCCTGAAACCCATTATTGCGAAGTTGAAATGAGCTTTACGGCAGATGCTGATAAAGTTACAATTGCTATGCCTGTCTGGACTCCCGGCTCCTATATGGTCAGGGAGTTTGCAAGAAATGTTGAGCAGTTCCATGCATCATCGGGGACAACAGACCTGGATTTTTCAAAAGTTTCAAAAAATGAATGGGAAATTAATATAAAGGGAAATAAAGATATTACAATTTACTTTAAAGCTTACTGCAATGAGCTTACTGTAAGAACGAGTGAGATAAATGATGCACATGCCTTTATTAATTGTTCAAATGTTTTTCCTTTCATAAAAGGCAGAACTCAGGATCACGCTGAAGTTAATATTAAACTTCCTCCCCACTGGTCAAAAATATCTACCGGTTTAAAAAAAATATCTGATGGCGTTTACTCTGCTGAGAATTATGATATTCTGGCTGACAGTCCTTTTGAAGCCGGTAATCAGAACATACTTGAATTTTCTGTTTCCGGAAAGAACCATTACATTTGCCTATATGGATACGGAAATTATGATGCCGATACTTTAAGAAAAGATTTTGCAAGGATTGTTAGGGAAGAAGAAAAAATGATGGGTAGTCTGCCCTATGATGAATATACATTTATATGTTCTCTGGTAGAAACAGGCGGCGGTGGTCTTGAACATCTGAATTCATTCGCAATTCAATATCCCGGAATGAAATTTAAAGACAGAAGATCATACAATGCTTTAATGGGACTTGTAGCTCATGAATTTTTTCATCTCTGGAATGTAAAAAGGATCAGACCTTCTGAGCTTGGACCATTTGATTATGAGCATGAGAATTATACTAAACTTTTATGGGTAGCTGAAGGATTCACAAGCTTTTATGATAATCTTTTTATTTACCGCGCAGGATTTTTAAATAAAGAGGAATATCTTGAAGCGTTATCAAAAGAGATTAACGATGCACTCAGGTATGAAGGAAGAAAAGTACAGTCTCTTGAAGATGCAAGTTATGATGCATGGATAAAATATTACAGAAGAGATGAGAATTCAAATAATTCTCAGATATCTTATTATACTAAAGGTTCTGTGGTTTCTAATATGCTCAATATCGGAATTATAACATCTTCAGGCGGAAAGTATTCACTCGATGATGTAATGAAGGAACTTTTTGAAGAGTATAAAAAGGATCCAGCTCACGGATATACAAATGAATCTCTTAAAGCTATTTGTGAAAAACTTGCAGGTACATCTCTCGATGTTTTCTGGAATAAATATATACATGGAACCGATGAACTTCCGCTCAGCGAATATCTCATGAGAGCAGGCTTAAAGCTTGAGAATATAAATGCTCAAAGCAGGACTCCAAATCTCAATGCTGACTTACAGGAGAGCAATGGAAAAGTAATTATAAGGAAAGTTTATACAAGAGGAACTGCTTATGAAACAGGACTTGCGTCAGACGATGAAATAATTGCTATCAACGGCAGAAGAGTTAATATAACTTCCTTCCCTTTCTATTTTAGCGAAAGCAGAATCGGAGATGAAATTAATCTTCTTATTTCAAGAAACGGCACAGTTTCAGAAAAGAAAATAAAACTTCTTCCTCCGATCCCGGAATATAAAGTAAGAGAAGTTGAAGATCCGACAGATGAGATGAAGCAGGTATTTAAAAAATGGTTTAACGGTTAATACTCTTTCCCTTCTTTAACAAAAAAATTATTTAGTATGGCAAAAAAGTATGTTTATTACTTCGGCGGCGGCAAAGCTGAAGGCGATGCTACAAGAAAAGAATTGCTTGGAGGTAAAGGAGCTAATTTAGCTGAAATGGTAAATATTAATCTTCCTGTCCCGGCAGGATTTACTGTTACTACGGAAGTTTGTACATATTATTATGCTAATAAGAAAAAATATCCTCGTGAACTATTAAAAGAAGTTGAAGCCTCTCTTCGAAGAGTTGAAAAAGAAATGGGGGCGAAATTCGGCGACGAGAAGAATCCATTGCTGGTCAGCGTTAGATCCGGAGCAAGAGCATCCATGCCCGGAATGATGGATACTATATTGAATCTAGGTCTGAATGATAAAACGGTTGATGCCTTAATTAAAAAAACCGGTAACGGAAGATTTGTATATGATTCATACAGAAGATTTGTTCAGATGTATGGAGATGTTGTCCTGGATCTAAAGCCACAGGATAAGCATCAGGTAGATCCATTCGAAGTTATCATAGAAGAAAAAAAGAAAATAAGAGGAATTGAAAGTGACGTAGAATTTACAACTGAAGATCTTAAAGAGCTTGTTATAGAATTTAAAAAAGCAATAAAAGACGGTACAGGAGAAAATTTTCCTGATGATCCTATGGAACAGCTATGGGGGGCAGTCGGAGCTGTGTTCAGATCATGGATGAATGACAGAGCAATGGTTTATAGAAAACTGAATGACATTCCTCAGGAATGGGGAACAGCTGTAAATGTTCAGGCAATGGTCTTTGGTAATATGGGTGATACTTCAGGTACGGGTGTGGCTTTTACACGAAATCCGTCTAACGGCGATAATTATTTTTATGGTGAGTATTTAATGAATGCCCAGGGTGAAGATGTTGTTGCAGGAACAAGAACACCGCTCCCTATAGAAAAGCTTAAAAAGGAAAATAAAAAAATATATGATCAACTTGAAAAAGTAAGGAAAATATTAGAAAAGCATTACAAGGACATGATGGATATCGAATTTACTATCCAGGAAGAAGTTCTTTATATGCTTCAGTGCAGAGTCGGAAAAAGAACCGGACTTGCTGCTGTTAAGATAGCAGTTGATATGGTTAAGGAAAAACTTATATCTGAAAAAGAAGCAATAAGAAGAGTGGAATGCGATCAGATGAATCAGCTTCTCAGACCGATCTTTGATATTAAGCAAAAAGATAATGCAGTTAAAAATAACAGGCTTCTTGCAAAGGGCTTGAATGCAGGTCCGGGAGCAGCAAGCGGAAGAGTTTATTTAAATTCTTATGATGCAGTTAATGCAAGGTCTCGCGGTGAAAAAGTTATTCTTGTAAGAATAGAAACTTCACCTGAAGATATACGCGGAATGAATGCGGCAGAAGGAATTCTAACTTCAAGAGGAGGGATGACATCGCATGCTGCTTTAGTTGCAAGACAGATGGGAAAAGTTTGTGTTGCAGGATGCGGACCGCTTGAAATTGATTATCTTTTAAAAACAATCAAAGTTGCCGGAAGACCCCATATAGTTCATGAAGGAGACTGGCTATCCATTGACGGTTCGACAGGGGAAGTCATAGTTGGCGAATTAGAAACAAGACCTTCAGAAGTGCTTCAGGTGCTGATAGATAAAACCATGACTGCTAAGCAATCTGAAATATTCAGATACTATAATGTTTTCATGGCGTGGGTTGATAAGAACAGAAAGCTTAAAGTAAGAACTAATGCAGACCAGCCTGATCAGTCTGAAAATGCAGTTTCATTCGGAGCAGAAGGTATCGGTCTTTGCAGAACAGAGCATATGTTCTTTGGTGGTGATAGAATTGATGCAGTAAGAGAAATGATACTTGCTTATAAAGAAGAAGGAAGAAGAAAAGCATTAGACAAGCTGCTTCCATATCAGCGGCTGGATTTTGTTGAGATATTCCGGGTAATGAAAAACCGTCCTGTAACTATTAGATTACTTGATCCTCCTCTTCATGAATTTTTACCGCATACAGAGATCGAAATAAGAAAGCTTGCAGTTATGATCGGTACTACTGTTGATGAGATAAAATATAAAATTAATTCGCTTACTGAATTCAATCCAATGCTTGGTCACAGAGGATGCAGACTTGGTATTTCATATCCTGAAATTACAGAAATGCAGTCAAGAGCTGTTTTTGAAGCTGCAGTTGTAGTTCAGAAAGAAGGAATAAAAGTTATTCCTGAGATAATGGTCCCGCTTGTAAGTCATTACAATGAATTTGTATTGCAGGAGCAAATAGTGCGCAAAGTTGCAGAAGAAGTTATGAGAGAAAAAAAGGTTAAGATAAACTATCTCGTTGGTACTATGATCGAAATTCCGCGCGCAGCTCTTTCAGCGGAAAAAATTGCAGAGAAAGCTGAATTCTTTTCTTTCGGAACCAATGACCTTACTCAGATGACTTATGGACTATCGAGAGATGATTCCGGTTCATTCCTACCAAATTATATTGAGAAGGAAATTCTTAAGCGCGATCCGTTTGAATCTATAGATATTGACGGAGTAGGAGTGCTTATGAGATTTGCTGTAAGAGAAGGAAGAAAAACAAAGCCTGATCTGAAAATAGGAATTTGCGGAGAGCACGGAGGAGAACCTGATTCAGTTGAATTCTGTCATAACATCGGTCTTGATTACGTTAGCTGCTCGCCTTTCAGAGTTCCAATTGCACGATTAGCTGCTGCCCGCGCTAATCTAAAAGAATTACCTTCCGTGAAGAAAAAATAAAAAGTTCTTACCCCTTAGTCAGGAAAGTATTCTGCCCTTTCAGGGCTTAATTTTAAATTATTGCTTTTCGTAGGGCTTCACCCTACGCTTTTATATTTTGCCCTTACAGGGCATTATTTTTAATTATTGTTACTTTCGAAGTGTTTACCCTCCCACTTTACAATTCTCAAATTCACTCTGCATTTATATTCAAAGTAAATTGAAGTAATTTACGAATAATGAATATACTTTTTCTTTTATCGCAGCTTGAAGTAACAGGAGCAGAAACTTATGTTGAGTCTCTTTCCTCCTACCTAAAAGAAAAAGGCTGCAATATATTCATTGCCTCAGATACATTTACCCGAAAGGTCGATGCAAAGATCTTTTCAGTACCTCTTCACAACAGAAGCTTTTCATCCAGATTAAGCAATATTAAGCTTGTTAAAAAAATAATTACAGAGAACAATATAGATGTTGTTCATGCTAATTCAAGAGCATCTGCCTGGGTTGGTAATTTTGCATGCAAAAAGCTTAAGATCCCGTTTGTTGTTACTGTACACGGATTAAGCGGAATGAGGAATTCTAAAAAATTCATTCCTGCTCTGGGAGACAGGACAGTTGCAGTTTGTGAAGAGATAATGAAAAGAACTGTTTTGGACTTTCCGCATTCAGCGGATAAAATCCAGCTTATAAGAAATGGGATGGACATTTCCAAGTATTCAGGCTTTGTTAGTGAAATTACTTCAAATAATAACAGTCAATCATTTACAATCAGTTATCTAGGAAGGGTGTCAGGTCCAAAGCTTGATATAGTAAAGTCTCTGCTTTCAGTAATTCCTCAGCTTAAATCTGAAATTACTGAACTGAAGTTTAATATTATCGGAGGTCAGGAAATACCGGCTGAAGTAACAGAAGAAATTAATAAAATAAATCTTTCCCAAAAAGATGATTATATTTCTAACATTGGTTATGCTGAAGATGTAAGACCATTTATTGAGCAATCAGATCTTATGATCGCCTCAGGAAGAAGCGCTATTGAGTCTGTTCTTTTAAATAAGCCGCTGATCTATTGGGGTGAATCTTTATTCGGCGGATTTTTAACAGAAGAGAATCTTAACCATGCTTTAGAAACGAATTTTGGTGACTGCTCTGAGTTAACCGAAAATATTAAAAGTGAGAAAATATTATCTGCCCTAAGCTCATACTATAAGTCATATGTAGATAATCCGTCCTGTATTAAAGAGACGATCTCAAAAAATTATGACCTCGATACAAATTCACAAAAGATATTTGATATCTATAAAGAGCTGATAAAGGAGAATAACGATAAAGTTTTATTAAAGCCGCTGCCTGTTATACTTTATCATAAAGTTGTTAATGAGCCTGAATTGAATACCTCAGTCGGAATATTTGTAACTTCAAAAGTATTTGAAAAGCATTTAAGCTATTTGAAAAAAAACGGTTACCGGACGCTTACATATTACGATGTTAATAAGATCATTAATAATGAGATGCTTTCCCAAAAGTCCGATATTATTCTTACATTTGACGATGGATATAAAAATAATTACACAAATGCCTTCCCAATACTCAAAGACTTTGGATTGAAATGTGTCATTTTTATGGTCGCCGGTACAAAATCCAATACCTGGGATAAGGATAAAAATGAAACTGAAGACTTTCTGATGACTGACCAGGAAATCAGCGAAATGGAAGAATATGGGATAGAGTTTGGTTCACACACTTTAACCCATCCTCATTTAACTAAAATCCCGATTGATGAGGCAAAACACGAAATTGAAGATTCTTTCAGAATATTAAGCCAAAAGCTGAAAAATCCACTTATTTCGTTTGCATATCCTTATGGAGAATGTAATGAAGAAATTGAATCAATAGTTACAGAGACCGGATATCAGTTCGGAATTGCAACAGATTCAGGCCCCATTCTTTTAAAGGATAATCTTAAAAGAGTCAGAAGACAGATAATATTTTCGCATACCTCTATGCTACAGTTCAAAAAAAAGATCTCTAAGTGGTATCCACAGTACAAGCTTACCAAGAACAGGTAATGTATATAATTACCTCCACCCCCCAACAATCTATTTTCTGCAAAATAATATTTCTACTGCAAAATTAAAACAGTAACTCTTCACTATGTGCATCTCGTAATTCTCATGTAATACCACTTTCCCATAGGTAATTTGCAGATTATAATGCAGATTCTGTAAAATACAAATGCTTGAAAAACAGTATGTATTTTTTTGCAAATTCTGTTTATTAGTCCTGCGAAATTGTAATTGCTTTATATATAATTACTTTATATGTTATGTCTAATTCAACTTATGAAGTAACCATTCTCTGCAAAATAAAAAGTATATGGAAAAAAGCAGGTATAGCAAGATTAAAAAACATTTAAGCGTTGTCAGAAGACTGACAGGGCTGACTGTTGAGAAGTTTGACGAGATCCTTAAAAAGATCGAGCCTGTCTATGAAGGTCTGGAAATTGAAAGACTTCAGAAAAAAAACAGAAAAAGAGCATTCGGGGGCGGCAGAAAGCAGGACTTAGTTCTTGAAGACAAGCTGATGATGCTTTTCATGTATAAGCATCTTTATGTGACTCATGAATTCCTTGGGAATATTTTTAATCTTCACAACAGTAATGTAAGCAGGCAGATCAATTATGTTGAGCCGCTTGTAAGAAATGTATATACATTTCCTGATAATAAGATAAAGCTAGCAAATACGATCCTTAACCAGACTCAGATACTTAAAATATTCGTTAACCTTGACAGTGATTCTGAAGAATCGCAAAAGGCTATCAGAGAATATGCCGGAACGAGTATAAGAAACAATCCGGTAACAGGAAGCAATGTTGTAGTTAATCCTGAAGGCAGGATTATTAAACGAATAAAAGTCACTCCGCTTCAAAAGAGGACTGATAGTCAGAGATAGAGAACCATTTAGACAATTTTTTTTACAACATATTTAAAAAATATGAATAAAGATTCATTGATCAGCAAGATCAGCTCAAAGGCGAGCTTCAGCAGAACTAAAAGCGAACAGATATTCGACAGGATCTTTGATATGATAAAAGAAGAGCTTGTTCATAACAAGAACTTCAATATTGAGGATTTCGGAGAATTTAAGGTCGAGCATCGTGATACTTTAAAAGTATTTGACAAAGAAATGGAGCAGGATGTAATTTTGCCGCCAAAGGATTTTGTCAGCTTTGTTCCTTCAGAAAAACTTTTAGATACTTTAAATAAACACAGCTTCAATGAGTAAACAAGAGAGTTTAAAACCGAAGAAAAAAGTACTGAGTATTTCAGCACCGGAAATAATTCCTGCAGCCATATTAAAGCCGGGAAAAAAGCAGACAGTATCAAAGACTGCAGAAGCGCAACATGATGAAATTCATAGATTCACAGAAGTCAGAAAAAGCGGTTCAAGCGACAAGTTCATTATAGAGAAGATAAAATCTGCAGGTGAAAGTGATATGAACAGGGAGTCAATCAGCTTTTACGAAAACATAATAAGATTTATAGGCAGTTCAACAAGACAGAATAAAAATTTGAATTTCAATGACTATGCATCTTTTGTTACGACTAAGAAAATGATCGAGAATCTGGAAAAGAAAGAACAGTCAAAGATATACGGAAGTTAAGCTTTAATTAAAAAAACTAATAATTTTAATATTTAAAGATACGGATATGAAAGTAAATGCAGACAGGATCTCAGAAGTTTTTGAAAGCAACAGGCAGGAATTATTGAGGCTTGAGGAAACCAGCTTTCTTAGCACAGGCGGACAGTTAAGAACAGAACCTGAATCGATGGATGATATTTTTACTGTGCAGACATCTAATCAGGTAAAGGATTCAGCCCCTTCAACATCCGGAGAACAGGAAGTGATTAGCTTTCATCCTTTTAAACATAAGTATTTAATGCTTGAAGAAATTAGTGGAAGTCATGTTCCGGCAACACTTTCCTTATACAGAGAAAAAAATACAGAAGAAGTAAGACGAGGCTTGGGATTTGAAGAGAGCCTGGCTTCGAAGGCAGAACAATTGCACGGGAGATTTCATCCATTTGGAAGGAAATATGAAGTTAATAATGATAAGATAATGAAGAAGATTTTTTAAGATTTTCTAAAAGAGAAATTAAAATAGTAATATAATACGGTAATAAAAAATTTATACTCTAAATCACAACAACCATGACTAAAGAGGACATCATCAGGAGCATTTCAGAAGAGTTTAAGATCAGCGAGCTTGAATCTATCAGCTTCTACGAAAACATCTTCCGCTATATTGAAAGCTCGTTCAGGAAGAACAGAAACCTCAATATTACTGACTTCGGGAAGTTTAATATTATCGAGAAACCTGGTAAAACAGGTGAGAAAATGCAGCACTTAAAATTCTCTCCTGCTAAAAAGCTGGCTACAGAGATAAACTATAACTATAGTAATCTTGCAAAAATTCTTTTCAAGGATATCGAAGAAAGCCTGAATAGGGACAGGATCCTTAAGCTTGGAGAAGAAAAGCCTTTGGAAAAATATGCTATGGCAAATTCGGATACAACTAATTCAGGTGCAAATTCAGATAATGAAGGAAGCGGCTCTGATGGAAATTCAGGAGATAACCTTTCTGATGTTGATGAATTTCTTAGAAATTACACTGACCAGGAAAAACGCTTTCTTCAAAAGCAGGCTGTTCCGGTAAGTGAATACTCTAATGAAGATCTTAAAAATCTCGATGCAAGAATTGCAAAAGTAGAAAACTTTATAGCACTAATAAGAGAATACTTTGAAAAGGAAAAGACAGGTGATGAAACTATCACATCTTTTACCGGTACTAGCAGCATTTCCACAGATGCACTCTTAAAGGCACAGGCAGAAACTTACGAGAAAAGCTTAAGAAAGCTTGAAGATAAATTAAAAGATCTTGAAACAAAGATACATCCTGTCGGTGACAGACATGAAGAAGTCAAAGATGAAGAGAAAACAGACGAGAAAAAAGTAGACAGTACTGAAACTACAAAACAAGCACCTGTATCAGAATTTAAAACTTCAGAGCCGGTAATTAAGATCAGGCCTGAACATACAAAAGAAATTGAAGACAAGATCTTAGCTCCCAAAGAAGTTAAGACCGAGATAGAGATACAAAAAGTCATTGAGCCGGAGAGCAAACCGGAAGTTAAAATTCCTGAAATACCACTGGCAGATCCATCAACCAGGATAGCAAGTACGGAAACAATTGAGAAGATCTCAGATAAGTTTACAGAGGCATTTCCTGAAAAGATAAAGCACCCTGTACCTCCGGGAGTTGAAGATCTTAACAAGTCTGCAGAAGTAAAGGGCGGAGACATCACAAAGGATTTTTATACTGCAGACAAAAAAGCTCCTGATACAGATTTTGATGAAGGAAGACAAAAGCCATCGGGCAGGAATATATCGAGCGACAACATTGCAGATCTGCTTGACAATATAAAGACACCAACATATCCTGAAACCAGCTCATTTGACATAAGCCACAGAGAAGTTCATGCAGTAGAAGATGAAATACTGAAAAAAGAGGACGAAAGAATTCATCCGGAGCATAAAGATCCTGATGAATCAACAGATGACATATTAAAGAAAGCATTTACAGAAGTACAAGAAGTGAAGCCTCCTGAGCCTAGTGAAAGAGCCGGAGAGCCATCTATAGATAAAAAAGATGGTCCGATCGTTGACAGCCAACTTGAAACAGTGAAGCCAAAACAATCTGATCAGGGAGAAGATGAAAGATTATCAAAGGCACTATCATCTATTTATACATCAATACTTGAATCAGAAAAAATACAGTCTGATACAACTCAGCCGGGACCAAAGACTGACGAGAAGCTAAAAGATCTGCATGATGAAATAAACAAAGAAGCTAAGCCGGATGATACATATCAGCAGCCAAGAAGCTTCAGTGATGTCTTCGAAGATTCAGTTAATAAGCAATCACCTGATCCTGAAAATACTAACGGGAAAAATCTATCAGAAGGAACGAATGGTCATAACTTAAAAGATACAAATGGACATAACCTGACAGATACGAACGGACATAACTTAAAAGACACAAATGGTCATAACCTGACAGATACGAATGGACATAACTTAAAAGATACGAATGGTCATAACCTGAAAGATACTAACGGACACAACTTAAAAGATACAAACGGTCATGGCTTAAAAGATACAAATGGTCATGGTTTAAAAGATACAAACGGTCATGGCTTAAAAGATACAAACGGTCATGGCTTAAAAGATACAAATGGACATGGTTTAAAAGATACAAACGGACATGGTCTTGCAGAAGGAACTAATGGTCATGGCCTTGCTGAGAATGGAAATGGTAATGGAAATACTCTGAAGCAGAATATGTCTGCAACATTGAAGCAGAACGGAACAAAAATAAATGATGCGTTAGAGAGAAACGGGCTAACAACAAATAAGGATTCGAAGCTTAATGCAGTCGTAATAGTTGTAATAATCATCATAGCAATTGCACTACTTGCTTACGGAATATTCAGTGCAGGAATTTTCGGAAAATCCGGAAGCAGCCAGACACTATTAAAAGTAAATGATCCTAAGACGGAAAAATATTATTTCGATAACGGTAAGGACCTGGTTTTCTTCAAGACTGATAAGGGATTTACAATTCAGGTTGGATCTTACAAACAGAAAGAAAAAGCTATAGAAAAGAAAAATTATTTTGAGAAGAATAATCTTGAAGATGTAAGGATCGAAGAGATCATGGCGAACAATGAAGTGTTTTACAGAGTAAGAATAGGAAAATTTGAATCGCTTGATAAAGCAAAGAATTTTTCAGAGACACTATAAAACAATCGTAAATTACGAAGTACTAATTACGAATAGTTGAAAGAATTTTAAAAAATTTAAATAGTCATGAGATACTATTCTCCAACGGGATTTGCAATACTCTGTGTAGTTTCAGCCGGAAGAGTTTATAAGGTACTTAGCAGCAAAAAATACAGGGCGGCATCATCGCTGGTAATTATACTTTTATTGATCGGCGGCTTGTACGGAGCCGGAATTATAGGAAGGGGAAAAGTGGAAGCCAGATCTGTTTACGGAAATAAAACGAACGGGACTCTTGACGGAGTTGAAACATATTATTTTGATAACAGCAAGGAGATCGTCTATTTCAAGATAGACGGAGGCTATACGATC
>JBBRMY010000006.1:0-54548 GCA_038230595.1 Ignavibacteria bacterium | reverse complement strand
GCTTTTCACATTTCCTTCTATCTTATCATCAGACAGAGAAGCATTGAAGATCATATCATCCAGTCCGAAAACATTAAGCTGAAAGCTCATCTTATTCCGGTCATTGATCTCTCCCTGAACAGGAAATGTGAGATCATATCTGAGAATAGATATTGTCCCGGAAAATTTACCTTCATTAATATCCAGCTTTGCTTTTATATAATAATTTATATCAGACTTTATATTACCGACCCAGTAAGTTTCTTTCGCAATTGAATCTGCAAAAAACAAAAAGAATACACTGACAGTAAAAAGGCTAAATTTTATTAGAGTGTTAAGGGTTAAAAATATTGAAGATGTTCTGTAAGGAGAGTTTTTAAAAATACCCATAGTAATGATGTTATATTACAGCATTCTTAAAGGGGTTTATCTAAAAATAAGATTTTAATTATTTAAAAGATACAGGATATTTATATGGGGAAGGGGCAAAATATCCGGACCTGACAGGTTATTTTCCCTGTCAGGTCGCTTTTGTGATTTGTTTCTCTTTCAGATGCTCCGGCTTTGGAACATTTATGTCGTTACTTGCTATATTTATACGAGATCCGAAATTAAATCCGATTAACCTTATATTGATTTTTTTAAACCTTAATAGAAATAAAGTTAAGGGGATGCGTTTACATCTTTTGTTTCCTGGAGATAAGTTTTTCGATATCTGTAAGCTTACTTCGAATACTTGCTTTATCAACATCACCGGACTTTAATAAAAGCTGGTATGCTTCGAATGCTTCTTCATAATTTCCCTGCTTTGCATAAAGTGCAGCTATGGTTTCGGTAACAATCTTGAGCTTGAAATGCTGCAAGCCTTCTGTTTCACCATTAAGCTCAGTGTTAGTTCCGGATTTTGAACTCTGGTCTTTGGATCTTTGAATGGACTTTACCGGAGGGAATATAAAAGAACTGTAACGTGATCTCAGATCATTCACTTCTTTTGAATTCATAAAGTCTTTTGAGCTCAATATCTCATTTTCGTTGATAAAATCAGAAAGAGAAATATCTTCACCTTTTCTCTCAGCCTCATTTATAGTAATTGAAAACTTTCTGAATGATGAAGTAATTTCTGCAGAACCGGGGTAAAATATTTTTTCCTGAGGCTCGCTCTTTTTCAGCTCTTCTATCACTTCCTTGAACAAAGAAAATATTTCTAATCCTTCTATCTTGCTGTATATCTCATTAAAAAGATTTTCTGCTTCGTTTATAAACCGAAGCTTCAGCAATGCTTTCAGCATTATCACTTTCGCTGTCAGATATTCAGGATAAATTATCAGAATAGCTTTACAGGTTTCAAGGCATTCATCAAACTGCTCATTAAGATAATAAAGATTTGCAAGTCTTATAAGATTTGGCGATAGCAGATCAGCCTCAAGCTTTGCTTTTACTTCATCTATATATTTACTCAGATTATTGGTCATGCTGTTTGAAGCTCTTTACTTTCTTTAAGTCTTCTTTTAATGGATCGGTTTGCAGAGACAACCTGCTTTATTGTAAGAACAGACATCATTGCAAATCCACTGAAAAACATTATCTGGAATGGAATAGCTGCTATTTGTGCAGTGACAAAAGCGGTTACAACTCCACAAAGGCAATA
Source organism: Ignavibacteria bacterium (assembly GCA_038230595.1). Lineage (GTDB taxonomy): Bacteria > Bacteroidota > Ignavibacteria > Tepidaquicellales > Tepidaquicellaceae > JBBRMY01. Next base: position 52,921 of record JBBRMY010000006.1, on the reverse strand, counting down.
TACTGCCATAAATGCTTCTATGTAAGTTGTGAACGGGATCTTCTTTTCAACATAAGACTTGTCTTCCCACTTATCGCCTTTGCCTACTATCTTATACTTAGGTGTTCTTACAAACTCGCTTTTCTTATTAATGAGCCCTTCAAAAACTGCCTTTGTATTATTTACAGAAAGCCCCATGCTGCCTGCCATAAATACCGGAAAATAAATAATTCTTTGCTGCCAGTCTTCATAAACATCTTTTTGCGAATAAAGATAGAACATGAAAGAGCTAACAAATGCAAAAATGAAAACAGACATATACTTAAATGTAGTTTCGTAATTTCCTGTTAGCTTTATAAGCAATACCGGGAAATTCAATAAAGCAGCAATAAGAATAAAAGGATAAGCAATGTTACTGCATAGATGAACAAAGGACTGAAGCTTTTCCTTGAACGGCATATCAGACTTCAATACTTTCGGAAATAATTTTTTCGCAGTTTCGATCGCACCTTTTGTCCATCTGAATTGCTGGGATTTTAATGCAGCAATGTCCGATGGAAGCTCAGCCGGAGATGTAAAGTTTACAAGATACTTGAATTTCCAGCCTTTCATTTGAGCACGGTACGAAAGATCAAGATCTTCAGTAAGAGTATCTGTTTCCCAGTTGCCGGCATCGAAGATACATTCCTTTTTCCAGATGCCTCCGGTACCATTAAAATTAATAAAATATCCGGCGCGGTTTCTCACTGCCTGCTCTATAACAAAATGTCCGTCGAGGGCGATCGCCTGAGTCTTAGTCAGGACAGAATATTCGCGGTTCAAATGCTCCCATCTTGTCTGAACAAGTCCAAGTTTTTCTATCTTATTGAAATAGGGGAGAGTTCTGAGTAGGAATTTTTTTCGTGGAATAAAATCAGCGTCAAAAATAGCAATGTAATCGCCTTTTGCCGTTTTCAATCCTTCTTTTAAAGCTCCTGCTTTATACCCGTTACGATTAGTACGGTGTATATGAGAAAAATCAAATCCATTAGCAATATGAGGCTTTATAATTTCCTTAATTATTTCGGTTGAGTCATCAGTCGAGTCATCAAGTATCTGAAATTCAATTTTATCTTTTGGGTATTCAAATCTCACAACAGTGTCTATCAGCCTTTTAATAACATATCTTTCGTTGTAAAGAGGTATCTGAATAGTAACCATAGGGAACTCTGTCATCACAAGCTCTTCCTCTGAAAGATCTTCAGTTCGTTTCTTAAATGTTTTAAAATAATGCCAGATCATATTAAACCCATGAGCTCCAAAAATAAACAGAATGGAAAGCGAAATTATATATGTTGTAAGTATTGCAGTCTCTATTGTTTCTATTTTCAAATTATGCTGAGGAATTTACCAGTTTGAATTCATTTCAATTAAAATATCTGTTGCAAGCTTATCGAGAGCCGTTTTCAATCCTGCATCCCTACCTGAAAAAGAATTATTAGAGCTGTCATATTCTCCCCAGTCTTCTACCTGCTTATCCCATATTTTTTTCTGAGTTTTCAGATTTTGGAATGTAACGCTTGCAGTGACAGTCAGCCTTCTTCTTGTTACAGTTTCACTACCGTTCACTACAAGAGGATCATCTTTTACGTTTACGATAATACCTTTAATCATTCCATTAGCTTTACCCTGATCTTCAAGGCGAAATGTGTTATCACTTATGATAACATCCTTCATTTTCTTTGTGATGTATTCAAGAATATTAGCATCAGAAAACCCGCTTGCATTCTCAAACTGAGGAACAGTAACAGATTTTATTCCTTCCGGCGGATTGCTTCCGCGAAAACTATAAGACCCGCAAGAACTCAGAATGAATATCCCGAAGAATGCAGATAAGTTTATAAATATTTTAAAAGTTTTTTTCAATTAATTCTTTGTCAGATTATAAGCCTTCATTTTTCTGTAAATATTTCTTGAAGTTTGCTTTAAAATACCGGCTACCTTTTCTACATTCCATCCGGTGTTTATCAAAAGAAAATTCAAGATCTCTTTTTCAATTTCATCCATATTCATATTCATTATCTGCTCTTTCGGAATAAAAAAATCTTCTTCCTGTATCTGTCCGTTCATTGCATTCACGTTTATGCGGTGGACAGAATCTTTCAGGTCTAAGATATCGGATTTTATTTCGAGCAATGCTCTGAATAAAAAATCTGAATCAGTCTTTTGCTTACCGCTGCCTGAACTCATTATCACCGGCAAAATACTGCTGTTATTCTTTTTTTCCGGAAGCAGGTATTTTTTTACATCATCAAGAGTTATCTTTTTTCCGGGATTCAGTACAAGAATGCTTTCCGAAAAATTTCTTAGCTCTCTTACATTTCCTTCCCAATTATTATTTATAAGGAAGTCTATTGCTTCATCAGTAAAACCGCCAAACTCAACATTATTATTTTTAGAAAAATATTCTGTGAAGCTTTCCAGAAGAAGTGTAATATCTTCTTTTCTTTCCCGCAGCGGAGGTATCTCAATATTAATTGACCTGAGCCTGTAATAAAGATCTTCACGAAAATTTTTATTTCTTACCTCTAGTGCAAGGTCTCTGTTAGTTGCAGCAATGACCCTTACATCCACTTTAATACTTTTGCTTCCTCCAACCGGAAGTATATCACCTGATTCAAGAACCCTTAACAGCTTTACCTGAGCGGGAAGCGGCATCTCACCGATCTCATCAAGAAAAATTGTACCTTTATCTGCAGTTTCAAAATATCCTTTTCTGTCTTCCACAGCTCCTGTAAAAGAACCTCTCTTGTGACCAAAAAGCTCGGACTCGATAATCCCTTCCGGTATAGCCCCACAGTTAACAGTAATGAAAGGCTTGTTATTTCTTAAGCTTTGATCATGAATTTCTTTTGCAACAACTTCTTTACCTGAGCCGGATTCACCTGTGATGAGGATGCTTATATTAGTAGGAGCAACCTGCTTTATAGTCTCACGAATTTCCCTGATCTGAATTGACTCACCTAATAGCATATAGCTGTAAATATAACTTTATAAGCAGGATATTTAAAGTTTATTTGCTTTACCATATAACTTTAAAAGCATCTGAGATATATTGTATCTCAAAATAATTTTAAAGGAAAATGCAGGAAATATTAGATCAGCAATTGCAGGACAGGATCAAAGATGTTTATGAAAAAGAATATATGGACAGGGAAATAGAGCTTGTCGGATTAGAAAAGAGAACTTTGACTAATGACTATCCTGCTTATGGAGAGATAAAAAGTAAAGAATACTTTCAGGGAATATTTAGATATAAGGATGAGCTTTTTACTATCAACTTCACAAAAACATGTGATGTGAGATATGTTTATAAAGAGGGCTTGAAAAAGCTGATAGAGAAATATGGTTTGGAGTTTTGAATAAAGCAACTTTGTAGGGGCAGACCTGAGTGTCTGCCCTTGTAGTGACGCGAGTATCGCGTCTCACTTCAACTAATAGAGAAATATGACCGGGAGTTTTGAATAAAGTAACTTTGTAGGGGCAGACCTGAGTGTCTGCCCATGTAGAGACGCGAGCATCGCGTCTCACTTCAACCTGTACGGACAGGTCGAGACCTGTCCATACATTCTTACGTTCTTTAAGCAAAATCTAATTTCTTATAGCGGAACAGATGCTCCAATTGTAGTATTTACCCAATTAGTTTTAACATCTCCGGTAGTAAAAGGATTATGATATTTTACTTTCAGGTTCATGACCAGCTTATCACCAAAAAATCCTTTGCTTACACCACCACCCAGATTAATCCCTGCATAAGATTTGGTCTCCAGAACTATTCCAAAAACTTCTGCTTTTAAGGTATATATCCCTAAACCGGCTTCACCAAAAAACTTGTATTCAGACTGCGGCTGAAAATAATATCTTGCATTGACTGTACCTTCCCAGAAGGTTGCGTTTACATCAAAAGTAGCAGCACCGGTTGCTATTACTGCATAACTGGAATTAAGGCGATATGAAGATTCTAAGCCAATATGAACATCAGACTTATTATCACCTCCACCGGAGGTAAAAGAAGTTACCCCTAAGTTCAAGCCAACATAAACTTTGTTTATTGTCTGAGCATTTGAAAACTGAGAAAAAGAAAAAATTGAACATAGAATTATTACTAAAAACAGTGATGTTTTTTTCATGATTTGGAATTTAATTTGTAAAATTGAAAGTGAGTTGTATAAATAATATTGTGAAATGAGTTAAGAATTTCAAATTAAAATTATTTGAATTGATTTTTTTTATACTCATTTCATAGGAGGAAGTTGAAGAAGAAAGGCAGGAAAAAAGGATTTATTCCATTATAATTTCTATGCTTTTGTAATATGCAGTTATCAATTTTTCAGATGATATTTCAGTTTTATTTATTCTAAAACTTTTCCCACCTGTCTTACCCAAAACTTTAAAAGGAACATTAGTCTTTTTGGAAATTTCTTTAACCTTCTCTAAATCACTCTCATTAAGGCTTACAATTATTCTTCCCTGTGATTCATTAAATAAATATTCTACAAATGAATTTTCTCCGTTTTTGTGATCATACATTAGATCAATTTTACAGCCAATAGGATTATCCCGATTCATAATACAGCATTCTGCAAGGGCGATGGCAAGACCTCCATCAGAAATATCATGAGCTGAATTGACGAGCTTACTATTTATCATATCCAAAACTGCATCATACAATCTTTTCTCCTCATCGAGATCAACATACGGAGCTCCGCCTTTAACTAAATTATGGATCGTGTTTAAATATTCACTTCCGTCTAATTTATTTTCAAAATCATTTCCAAGAAGTACAATAACATCATCTTCATTTTTAAAAAATGAAGTAATTGCATTATCTGAATTCTCTATAAGTCCGAGCATTCCTATAACAGGTGTCGGATAGATAGCATTATCCTGTGACTGATTGTAAAAGCTAACATTTCCCCCCGTGACCGGAGTTTCAAGCTTTCTACATGCATCGCCGATACCTCTTATTGCTTCAGTGAACTGATAATAAACTTCAGGATTGTAAGGATTGCCGAAGTTCAGGCAATTAGTTATTGCAAGGGGAGTCGCTCCTGTGCAGACTACATTTCGCGCGCTTTCGCAAACGGCTATCATTGCTCCTTTATACGGATCAAGATAAACATATCTTCCATTGCAGTCGACCTTGAATGAAACTGCTTTATTTGTATTCTTAATTCTAATTACAGATGCATCACCTCCGGGAAGGATCATGGTATTTGTTCTTACCTGCTGGTCATATTGTCCATATACCCAATTTTTATTTGTGATATTTGGGGAAGCTAAAAGCTTTAATATCGCATCTGTAATTTCAATTTGAGAATTCGGCAAGTTATAGGTACCTGTCTCTTTAAGATACTCCGGTTTTTTTGTTTCTCTTTTATAAGCAGGTGCTCCGCCGCCAAGAACAAGTATATCAGCAGGAATTTCAGCTTCCTTGATCCCTTTGTGAAAAATTCTAACAACAGGCTCTTTAATCACTGTTCCTATCTGAACACAATTGAGATCCCATTTAGAAAAAATTTCTTTGACTTCATTCTCTTTCCCTTTTTGAATAACTACAAGCATACGCTCCTGTGATTCAGAAAGCATTATTTCATAAGATGTCATATCCGTTTCACGAATAGGAACTTTATCAAGATCGATCTCCATTCCGCATTCGCCCTTTGCAGACATTTCGCTTGTGGAACAGGTAATACCTGCAGCACCCATATCCTGAATGCCGACAACCAGACCGGCTTGAATAACTTCGAGAGTTGCTTCAAGCAAAAGCTTTTCAGTGAAAGGATCGCCGACCTGAACGTTAGGTCGTTTACTTTCAGACTTTTCTGAAATTTCTTCTGAAGCAAACGTCGCTCCATGTATTCCGTCTTTACCTGTTGAAGAGCCTACAATGAAAACAGGATTTCCAATACCTGCTGCTTTAGCAGTAGCAGTCTGGTCGTGCTTAACTATTCCGGCAGCCATTGCATTGACCAGCGGATTATCAGTGTAACATTCTTCAAAATAAACTTCTCCGCCTATAGTCGGAACACCGAAGCAGTTTCCGTAATCACCAACACCTTTAACAACATTTTTAAAAAGATATTTTACACGATTGCTTTTATGCCTTATGTCATCCGAATTTATTTTTCCAAACCTGAGTGAATTTAGGGCGGCTATTGGACGCGCTCCCATTGTAAAAATATCTCTGAGAATTCCTCCGACACCTGTTGCTGCTCCCTGATAAGGCTCTACTGCAGAGGGGTGGTTATGTGATTCAATCTTAAATGCAATTGCAAGACCGTCACCAATATCAACAAGACCTGCATTTTCATCTCCTGCAGAGACGAGCAGATTCTTTCCTTCACGGGGAAGTGTCTTTATTTGAAGGATAGAATTTTTATAAGAACAATGTTCACTCCACATTACAGAAAAAATTCCTAACTCGGTATAAGTCGGAATTCTTCCGAGGCAGTCCAGAATTTTTTGGTATTCATCTTCGGACAGACCGAGTTCTTTTGCAACATTGATATCTACATTCATATTTTTAAGTATTGACCTGACAGGTTTTTTCCTGTCAGGTCGCTTTTACAATAACCCATACTTCCGTCCCAAACTCCTGTTTGGGACGGAACTTGTGAGCGAAACTCTGTTTCGCTGTCGAAACGGAGTTTCGACTTCCAATTTCTTTACCAAACAGAGTTTGGTAAAGAGTGATAATTAATTATACAAATGCGATCTGACAGGACAAAGAACCTGTCAGGACTGATATTCTTCCAATACTTTACATATTTTTACCAATGCTTTCGCCGTCTCATCAATTGTTCTTTTTTTAACACTAACAAACTCTGCATTATAGTCACCTCCAAAAACAGGAATTCCTAAAAAGAAGAATTTATCTGTTTTCTTCCTGTAAATTTCACATTCATCCATATTGGAAACCGGGTCAGGGCAGCCTTCATAAATATCATAACTGAATTCCTTCAATTCTTCATCCAGGATCTTCCTGATATTTTTATTCTCACATTTCTCAATTACAAAATCCTTTTCAGTCGGAGTTGCAGTCACATCCATGACTATCGCAATATCATTTGAAGTTAGCTTAGCTGCCTCTTCTCTTGCTCCTGCCATATCAACTTCTTCGCCATAAGTAATTACCATTTTAACATTATCCGAATTCATTTCTCCGCTGAAAAAAGCCTTCATCGCTGCATATACACCTACATAATTATCGAGATGTCCTTCAAATGAATCACCACGATCATATAGTTTTATTTCATTGAAATTTGTATCACCATGTACTGAAATTAATATCATTTATATTTTATTGTATTATATTTTTTTAAATAAAGGTCTGTTCCGCTCACAACAAGCAACGGTTTAAAGAAAACATTAAGAAAAGGAATGAACATAAATAAAAAGCAGATACATCCAAATCCGTATGAAAGCATTCCCCCTGATTGAATTGTGCTGAGCCTTTTCCTAAAGCTTATATTCCGTCTCGACATCGGATAGTCAAGGAATTCCAAAGCATTATAAAAAAATGAAAAAAAAGTGCCGACACTAATGGAAATAACCTCACCGGCAATAGGAATGAAACCTATAAAAAATAGTGGAATTATTATGCAAAGGTAAAATAATAATTTTTGCGTTTCAGCTTTTATGGAAAGTAATGCTTCACTGAAAAATCCCCGTGTTACAATTGGCTTTTGGTCTATAATAGAAATACCAACGGCAGCGGCAGGGGATGTTTTTATTATCTTTTCAACTTCAATTGATATTCTATCATTGAAAGGAGCTCCGATGATCCCTCCTAAAAAAATAAATCCTAAAAAGCATAATCCGAGAACCACAACAATTCCAATTATTGATATTAAGGCGTTAACAAATTCCTGAAGAAATTGAAACTGTGTTATAGCTCCTTCATGGAAAGGGAGATTGTCGGTTACTTTTTTATAAAGATAAATAAATAGAAAAAAGTAAATTGTAAAATTTATTATGACCGGGAGTACTGATAGTAAAATAATTTTTGGATACTTAAAGAAGAAGCTTATACATCTGAAGGGGTAAAAGAATCCATAAAAGAAGCCGTTCATGGGATTGGGTTTATACTTCTTATAATTGAACAGGGGAGTTGAATTAAAAACAGACTTCACTTAGCCGTTGGTGGAAAACACCAACGGCGGCGAAGATTAAAGCTTGCGTTGCTTCGTAACTACTTAAATTTCTTAAACAGATTTACAAGATCAAGCTTTTCCCATGAAAATTCATTTCTGCCGAAGTGACCATAAGCAGCAGTCGCTCTGTAGATAGGTTTTCTAAGATCAAGTCTTTTGATAATTCCTGCAGGTGTAAGATCAACATTCTTTCTGATGAATTCACCAAGTTTTCTGTCATCTTTTCCTGTACCGTATGTATTAATATAAATTGAAACAGGCTGTGAAACTCCGATAGCATATGAAAGCTGTATCATACATTCTGTAGCAAGTTTTGCAGCTACAATATTTTTAGCAAGATGTCTCGCTGCATATGCTGCGCTTCTGTCAACTTTCGTAGGATCTTTTCCTGAGAAAGCGCCGCCTCCGTGAGGAGCTTTACCGCCGTATGTATCAACAATAATTTTTCTTCCTGTAAGCCCTGTATCTCCGTGCGGACCGCCGATAACAAAATTACCTGTTGGATTAATATGGAACTTGGTCTTTTTGTCAATAAGGTTAGATGGAATAACCTGCTTAATGACATATTTCATTATATCATCTTTGATCTTCTTCAATGATACATGAGGATCGTGCTGGGTAGAGATAACGATAGCATCAATTCTCTTCGGTTCGTTATTCTCGTTATACTCAACTGTTACCTGTGATTTTGAATCAGGTCTCAGATATGGCATCTTCTTTAATTCTTTTTTTCTGATCTCGCTAAGTCTTTTAACAAGCTTATGCGCATAGACCAGAGTCATTGGCATAAACTCTTTTGTCTCGTTAGTTGCATAACCGAACATCATTCCCTGATCGCCTGCACCGCCGGTGTTCACGCCCATTGCAATATCAGGTGACTGAGTATTTATCGCAGATAAAATGCTGCATGATTCGTAATCAAATCTGTACTCACCTTTGTCGTAACCGATATCTTTTATAACTCTTCTTACGATCTTTGGAATATCCACATAATGCTTTGTGGTTATCTCTCCTCCGACAAGTACCATTCCTGTTGCGCAAAATGTTTCGCATGCAACTCTTGCCATAGGGTCATTTCTTAATATATCATCTAATATCGCATCAGAGATCTGGTCGCAGACTTTATCCGGATGACCTTCACTGACAGATTCAGATGTAAAAAAATAAGACATTGTTTCTCCTGTTAAGATTATTTAAAATAAAAATTTATTTCTGAACTGCGGTGAAGGAATATCAATATCATCAAACTTTCCGTATTTTTCATACCGGTTATCAGCTACATACTTGTAATCCTCATCTTGCTGAGCACGTGGCTTTTTGCTGTTCTCAATTCCTATATTTTTCATCTCACCATGCAGTCTGGTAAGCACAAAATTACTAGCGCATGCTGCATTCATCAGAAACTCCTCCGAAGTATTGTAATTCGAGATAACATACATAGAAAGTAGATCAAGACTGTTTATGCCGTATCGCTTAAGTGCATTTTGAGCAAAATGACTCTGAAGCGGGGAATAGTAAAATAATTTATCATTATCAGATGTAATACAAGCATTAACTACGTCCCTGCAGTAAACGCAGACTCCATCATAGAAAAAAATATTCTTACCGGTCGGATCGAATCCAGCAGCATTGTTCTTTGACAATTCAAGCAGATCGACTTTTTCTTTTTTTAATGTTTCCAAGTATATGATTTAATTTATAAGCTTTCTAATATCATTTCTGAAATATCTTTTACTTTTATTTCGTCCTGCTTTGCTTTTTCTTTAACTCCGTCGTTCATCATAGTCATACAGAACGGACATGCTACAGCTATATTTTGCGCACCGGTTCTCAATGCCTGCTCAGTTCTTTCAACATTAACTCTTTTGCCTTCAGTCTCTTCCATGAACATTCTTCCGCCGCCTGCTCCGCAGCAAAAGCCACGGTCACGGTTCTTATCCATTTCAACTACATTCAATCCGGGAATATTCTGCAATATTTTTCTTGGCTCATCATAAATATCATTATATCTTCCGAGATAGCATGAATCATGATATGTAACTGTTTCATTCAGCTGCTTCTTCGGAGTAATTTTACCTGTGTCAATTAAGTCTGCAATAAATTCTGTATGATGCTTAACATCGAGATCGATACCGAAATCTTTGTATTCATTTTTTAAAGTGTGCATACAGTGAGGACATGCAGTTACTACTTTTTTTACTTTATGCCTGTTAAGTGTTTCAACATTCTGCTTTATGAATTCCTGGGATAAAAATTCATTCCCCAGTCTTCTTGCAGGGTCACCTGTACATTTTTCTTCGCTTCCGAGAACGCCATATTTTACTCCGGCTTCATTCATAAGTGAAGCAAATGACTTTGTTGCATTTCTGTATCGCTTATCAAAAGCACCCATGCAGCCGCTCCAGAAAACAACATCTAGCTCTTCAGCTGAATCATCACCGCTTAATTTTTTTAAGGAATTCGGTCTTCCTTCTTTTGCAAGCTCATCACTCAGTTCGTCTATCCAGTCATTTCTTTCACTTGAATTGAATGCCCATGGAGATTCATTGTTCTCAAGATTTCTGAAAACAGTATTCAGTTCATCAGGGAAAATAGAGTCCATCATTACTAGGTCTCTTCTCATGTCAACAATAGAAGTAACGTGCTCGATCATAACAGGGCACTCCTGAACACAAGCCATGCAGGTTGTGCATGCCCAGAGTTCCTGAGGTGTTTCTATATCCGGTACTAAAGGATGATCTTCAGCTATTGCCTGAACAACAGGATCTTTATCTGAAGCATCAACTTTATTAAAGTCTTCTTTTCTTTCACCAAGTTCGGTAGTTCTTTTTCTTATCTTTGTTATTATCAGCTTCGGATTAAGAACCTTGCCTGTAATATTTGCCGGACAGACTGCTGTGCACCTTCCGCATTCAGTACATGTATATCCGTCAAGAACCTGCTTCCATGTTAAGTCTTTAACATCTTTAACTCCATATTGTACAATGCTCTCGTCTTCAAAATTTATTTTCTTAAGTGCGCCTTTTGGAGTGATGCCATAGTTAGAAAAGAAAGTATTCGGTACGGATGAAAGTACGTGAAAGTGCTTTGAATATGGAAGGTAATTCATGAATCCAAGAACAACAATTATATGTCCCCACCAGAAACCCTGGTAAACATTCTCTGAACCGGCAGGACTGAATAATTTATATAAGAAAAAAGTTATTGGTCTATATCCTGTAGAATAACCAAGAGCCATTCTTTCAACATTCGCACCCATCATCGTAACCATTACCATCATTATCATAAGAAGGATCAGAGTAGCATCCCATCTTGAGGCATCGCTTATTTCTTTAAGACGCTTTGGAGTTCCGACATATCTTCTGACCAATGAAAGCAGTACAGTAAAAAATACTAAAGCTCCGAAAAGATCCTGGGTGAGAGTAACTACTGAATAAGCTTTATGACCTATAAATCTGAATGAAAAGTTAGGAAAAAATCCTTCGATCATTGATTCGGTAACAACTATCAGAAGTGCAACAAACCCCCAGTAAATTATCAGGTGAAGTATTCCGGCTAATTTCTGTCTTAATAGTTTAGTCTGAAGAAAAGCAAATACAAAAGTATTTTTTAATCTCTGAGGAATATTACCGTAACGGTTTTCCGGCTGTGTTATCTTTAAAAATGAAAGGAATCTTACAATTGAAAATGCAAAAAAAGAAATTGCAGAGATAAGAACTGCACCGAATATGATAGCTTTAAGCAATTTTTATGTGTGGCTTTTCTTGGAAGAATTAATATTCTGTAAATTAGTCATTATTAAGAATATATAAAACGTAAAAGTAACTAAGCTGCTCACTCTATTTCCCAGTCTCCCGATTGGGAAACCAATTGTTATCGAAACTCCGTCTCGATGCAAAACGGAGTTTTGCAAACAAGTTCCGTCCCAAACAGAGTTTGGGACGGAGAAAAAATTATTTTTTATACTCAGCGACCTTCACCTTTTCCGGATAAATATAAAAATACTTTTCATTAGTCTTTTTATATCCGAGAGACCTCAGATCTTCATCAACAGTTTCATATCCTCTCTTATCCATTGTGCTGTAATCCAGAACCATCCACATATTGTTTATTTCTGAATGCTTTTTAACTGAATCCATCTGCATCGGTAGATCCCACCCAAAACTTTCCGGCTTTTTGATACTATTTTTTGAGTGCAGACTTTCATATCTGATGACCCATCCAAGATAATGCGGGTCGGCAATGAGAGAGTAATTCTCTGATGTATTTGATCTGATAAAATACATAACATCTCTGTAATCATTATACTTCCAGCCATTGTAATAATTATTATAAATCCCGCAAAAGAGCATAAAGACTAATGCCGCAGCCGCAGATCTTTTTAAATTTAATCTTGAGATCTTAACAAGTATCAAAGGGATAAGAATGCAAAGATATGGAACAAGGGTGCTGAAATACCTGGAGAAAACTATGCTTTGCCTTAAAGAAAGAATCATTCCAAATAAAAGTGGAATGCATATTAGAAATGAAAGCAGCTTATATCTTGAATATTTTTCATTCTGCTCAGTTTTGAATAACCGGAATATAAAATAAACTATTGAAGCTATAAGTCCGATGCTGAATGTATATATAATGATCTCAGTCCAAAGCACAGCGAAATTATGATAAGTGCTGAAAATAAAATCATTAAAGAATTTCAGAAATTCAACGAAGACCTGAAAAGCATCCTGTGACTTTCTCCATGGCTGACCTTTTGAGATCTGTCCAATCATAACTGTCATCCATGGAACAAAAAGCAAAACAGGTACTAAGAAATTTAATAAATACCTGAAGAGCATTTTGCGGCTAAGCTCTTTTGTATAATGTAAATAAAGAACATATGCGGCTTGCGATATAAATAACAGAACCGTAAAATAATGTGTGTAAAATGAAAGGAATGTAAAAATTATATAAGCAGAATTGGTTTTCCAGTTATATTTATCAATACTGCGAACGAAAAAATAAACTGACCCAAGAGCTAAAAACAGTGACAGGCTCTGCATTCTTATCTCCTGTGAATAATAAATATTTAGAGGAGTAATTGCATATAGAAATAAAGCAAAAAGCTTTTGCTTCTCATTAAGATGAAGCCGTCCGCAAAGCTTCAGTAGGAATATTATTGAAAGCAGATTCAAAAGAACAGAAAGCATTCTCATTGTAATAACTGAATCTCCGAATGCTGAAGTCCAGAATTTCAGAGTAAAATAGAAAAGGGGAGGATGGATATCTCCTGATGAAATTATTACAATATCTTTTAAGCTATGCTGAGAAGTATCCCATGAGTATACTTCGTCGAACCACATATTCTTTTGATCTATGTTATAGATCCTTAAAAATGCAGCAAGAAGAATTATTGAAAAAAGGAAAATATAGAATTTGTTCTTTGACAAATCTAAGCTCCGGTTAACTGAATGATCACTCTGCGTGTTCTTTTTCTGTCATCAAAATCTATCAGCACTATCTGCTGCCAGGTACCAAGCATAGGCTCGCCGTTAATAAATGGGAAAGTAAAAGAAGTACCGAAAAGTGAAGAGCGGATATGAGCATGTCCATTATTGTCTCCCCATGTTTCATTATGCTGATACTTTTGATATTGAGGAATTAGTTTCTCAAGAACTTTAGGTATATCTTTCAGCAAGCCGGGCTCAAATTCGAGAGTAGAAATAGAAGCAGTAGAACCAATAGAAAAAACCAGGCAGGTGCCTTTGTTCATCTTTGATCTGGAAATAATATCCGTAACTTCATTTGTAATATTAATAATATCACAATTGCCGTTAGTTTCTTTTATTATTTCTTCAGTCAGTACTTTCATTTACCGGAATTCAGTATTAATTTTGAACGAAGAACTTTCATGCCTTCAAACTTCAGATATTCATTATACGTCTCTATGTTATTCAGGTGATCTTTGATAATATCATAGCTGCCACCCGTAGCAATAACATAAATATTGTTATACTTTTCTATTGCCATTTTTATCAGTCCGTTAAGCGCAATTATATTAGAAAGCATTATCCCGCTTCTAATATTTCCTTCTGTAGTATTTTCTATAAGACCGGGTTCCTTTTTTAAGTCAGACATTGGCAAGCCGGTTCTTTCAGAAAGCATTTCTACTGAAGATGAGACCCCCGGAAAAATAAGCCCACCAATAAAATCGGAACCAGTAATAAAATTAAAAGTAGTTGCAGTGCCTAGATCTATAACAAGTATATTCTCTTTGTCGGAATAAATTGACTTTGCACCGTTCATAGCACAGTACCTGTCGGCTCCCAACGTGTCTTCATATAAGATATTAACAATACCTTCAGAACTGTTATTAAAAATTATTGCTTTTGCCGGAGTTTTAGAAAAAATCTTTTCTATAACTTCATTCTGAGTCCGGTCACTGTTAATAATAAAAACTGCATCTGTCGGTTCTGAATTTAAGAATGCTTTGATCAAAAACGAGAATTCAAATTCAAAATTCTTTTTGATATATGGATAATTTCTGAAAGAATGCAATTGATCAGATTCATTACAGCGGCACATTTTAATGGAAGAATTTCCTATGTCAATAAACAGGGGATCAGTCATAAGCTATAAAATAAAAAAGCGCAAAAGACAATACAAGCTCTTTTGCGCTTTTAAAAATTGGGATTTAAAAAAATTACATAGGGAATTTTATCCCGGCATTTACAAAAAATCCGCTTGGATTTTCTTCTTCTTTAATGATAAAAAGCTTAAATTTGAAATCTCCGTAAAGAATAAAGCCTGATTTCATAGGCTCAGATTCAAGTCCGCCGCCAAGAATTATTCCAAGTCTTGTAAGATTATCATTGTTGTTATTATAGAACTCAACTCCCAGACCACCATCAAGATATGGATTAATTCCGGCACTTGGAGATCCAAGCTTCATTCTTCCAAGCATTGAAAGCTCAAAATCGCTGGTTGTTTTAACTTTCCAGTAATTAACCTGTGGTGTGAGCGCAAACTTATTATAATTAATTTCAGCGAGTGCGCCAATATTAAATCCGGTTTCGCTTTTTACAGATGCTAATCCGATATGAATTCCTAAAGCTGTAGTTGTACCTGCGGCTTCGATATTTTTTTTAAAGAGATCTGTCTTCCCTATATTTTGTTTTTCCTGTAAAGTCGGAGCAAGAAGTGATATCTGTGAAAATCCGTTTGAAAATATTGTTGTGATAAGTAATACGATAAATAATGCGCTTACCTTATATTTATTATTCAATTTATTATTTTTAGTTTTGAGAAATTTCAAGCTTTGCAATTGCATCTCTGAGCCTGGCAGCTTTTTCATAATCTTCCTTGGACACAGCTTCTTCAAGCTCACTTTTGAGCTGAATAATCTTTCTTTCTTTTGCAGTAAGGTTCTTGGAAATTTCCTTTTCAGGGCTCGCTTCACTTTCATCATATTCGTCATCTTCCAGATAATCATCGGATTCATCTTTCGGCGCGATCTGATCATCATTTTCAGGAATAAAGGAAACTTCATCCATTATCCACGAAGCAACATAGATAGGAGCAGAGAACTTAAGAGCAATTGCAATAGCGTCAGAAGGTCTTGCATCTATTTCTTCATCGTCAGGAAGTCCTTCCATTTTAATTTTAGCAAAAAATGTTGACTCCCTTAACTCAGTTATCGTAATATAATTGACTGCAAATCCAAATTTTTTGATTATATCCCTCATTAGATCGTGAGTAAGAGGTCTTGGCTGCTTATTTCCTTCCAGTTCAAGTGCAATAGCCTGAGCTTCATATTGACCGATAATAATAGGAAGTCTTCGGGTTCCTGCTACTTCTTTTAAAATAACAGCAAGCCCTCCGCCATTTTTGTAAGGTGTTAATGACAATCCGAAAATATCAACCTGGACAACATCTTCAGGGTTAAACATACTCTGTTATTTATTAGTTATTACTTCCGAAATAGAATAAAAGTTTCGTAACTTTTATTTTAAAAGCATTTATTAAAAACTTTATTGAGAGAGAACTTTCTTGAACTCACTTGTTAAAGCAGGAATAATCTCAAAAGCATCACCTACAATTCCATAATCTGCGATCTGAAATATCGGTGCATCTTTATCTTTGTTAATGGCTACAATGCATTTTGAAGAAGACATGCCTGCAAGATGCTGAATTGCTCCGCTGATACCGCAAGCTATATACAGACTTGGTGAAACAGTTTTTCCTGTTTGTCCAACCTGTTCTCCATGTGGTCTCCATCCTGCATCTACGACAGCTCTTGATGCTCCGGTTGCAGCGCCTAAAACTTTTGCAAGCTCTTCGATCAGATGAAAGTTCTCAGGTCCTCTTAATCCTCTGCCGCCTGAAACTATGACATCAGCTTCAGCAACATCCAGTTTTTCATTTGAAACTACAACTTCCTTTACTGTTGAATTGAAGTCTGCATCTGATAAGTTAAGAGAAGCTATATCAAGCTTTTCGATCTCTGCATTTGTATCACCTTCTTTAACTGCTTTAAAAACATTTGGTCTTAAAGTTATAACTAAATTATCATCATTAAACTTCATATCCACAAGACTTTTACCTGCATAAACAGGCTTGGTTGCAATAATATGTTCACCATCAGCTTTAAGTTGAACAGTATCCTGTGCAAGAGAGCTATTGTTCTTTATAGCAACTCTGGCAGCGAGATCTTTTCCCAGACCGGTAGCTGACATTACAATATAGTTCGCATTTTTTTGTTTTGCAGTTTCAGAGATAACTTTTGCAAAAGCAGAATGAGAATACACAGAACCTGAAACAGGATTCTTAGCGTTAAGTTCACTCAGGTCTGCAGCAACTATCTTTTTCGCTCCGTATGTACCAAGCTTAGCAGCTTCAGCATCAAGTCCTGAACCTATAGTAAGTACTTCAAATTCGCATTTTAATTCTTCAGCTAACTTCTTGCTTTCTGTAATAACTTCAAAAGCTGAATTTTTAAATTTTCCATCTTTTGATTCTACAAAAGCTAATATTTTATTGGACATTTAAATACTTTAAATTTTTAGATAAAATTAAATTACTTTCGCTTCTTCTCTTAACGCTTTAACAAGCTCACCTGCTGAAGCAGCACCTTCGAAAACTTTTCCCTTACCTTTTGCAGGAGGAAGCTTCATATCAATAGTTTCAGACTTATTGCCTGTATATGTAGGTGCTTTTTCTTCGATAGGCTTGGACTTTGAAGCCATTATACTTTTAAGATTTGGATATCTTGGATTGTTTATTCCTTTTTGAGTACCGATAACTGCCGGAAGGGAAGCCGTAACAACTTCTTTACCGCCTTCGATCTCTCTTTCAGCCGTGACTTCCTTTCCGTTTATATCGAGTTTTACAACTACATTAATTGAAGGGATTCCAAGAAGCTCTCCAACCATAGGAGGAATCATGAGACCGTCGAAATCAATAGACTGCTTTCCAAATAGAACCAGATCAGGATTTTCAGTTTTAATATAATCAGCCAGATTTTTTGCAACAGTAAAAGTATCAAAATTTGCATCAGCGCTTTTAATTAAAACGCCTTTATCACATCCCATCTGAAAAGCTTTTTTAATAGCATCCTTTGCTTTATCAGTGCCGAATGAAACAGCAATAACTTCTCCGCCATTCTTTTCTTTCAATTGAACAGCTTCTTCAACTGCAAATTCATCGTAAGGATTTATAATATAAGTAACCCCTGCTTCATCGATTGCCTTATTAGTTGCGCCGATCTTTACTTTTGTAGTACTATCGGGAACTAAGGAAACTCCAACAATAATTTTCATTAAATATTAAGATAGATTTAAAATTTGTATATATTTTTAAAAATAATTTTTAAACGTAAGACATTCAATTTAAAAAGGAAGGATGTGGAAGGGTGTTTTCTACAAATAGATCATTCCAAAGCTACATACATGTCACACTTAATGGAGAATACCTCTTCACTCTTGTCCTATTCTCCGCTGTTGTCCAATTCTTCACTTTTGTCCAATTCTCTGCTGTTGTCATCCTCTCCTCTGTTTTCCCTCTCTCCGCTGTTGGTGTTTTAGTTCTGATTTATCGGAACGTCACCAACAGCCATCCTACAGTTCCAAACTAAAAACACATCAATAACTCCTTATAAAAATAAAGATCAGTATAGCTCCTATATCAATTTTTAACCTCCACTCTATTTTTCTTCGCATTTTTGTATGTAATAAAATAAAAACTAAAGCTTCACCTTAAAAAATATGGATTCCATTTTAAACTTGGTTTCCCGGTAACAATAAAATAATATAAATATTTTATTCCCCTCGGATCGGCATTAAACTTCATGAACTGAACATGCCGGTGCGGTCGCGGGTCGCGATTTCAAAGATCCCGCTTGCAGACCGGTTGTCTGTCACTTAATTAGTCCGACTGTGGTAACAGGGACTTTACAAATTTAACGGAGGCTTAATATGATAAATACAATTTCTGTTTCACCCTTTTTAATGAATAAGGGTACGGGGGTAACAAATATTTTTTTATTGTTATTTTCTGTCATCTGAAATAAAATTTAAATATTAGTTTTTGTATTAACCCATAGCTCTCCAACAGCTCATGGGATTTCTGTTTTTTTTAAAAATTACCAAACGACATCAATTTGACCTGGCAGGTTCTTTTCCCTGCAAGGTCGGTCTTTAAAAATAATTAATAAGATCAATCAGGAAGTATTTTGAAATGGCAATGCTGGATGGCTGTTGGTGACGTTCCGATAAATCGGAACTCAAACACCAACAGCGGCGAGTGGGGGCAACAGCCGAGTGATTTTGTTATGTCAATTGATGGCATCCTGAAAAATCATACAGGATAATACTTAACAAAACGAACCATTATACGTAAAGTGATATATATCAATCTAAAATCAAAATATGTTAAGAATATTTTTCATCTTTTGCTTTTTCCTATTTGTAAGTTCATTTGGCTTTAGCCAGGCAAAAGTCGGAGATACAGCACCTGCGATCACAGTTGATGAGTGGCTCAAAGGTAATGCAGTAACTGAATTTAAGTCCGGAACTGTTTATCTGATTGAATTCTGGGGAACATGGTGCCATCCATGTATTGATAATATTCCTCATCTCAGTGAAATTCAAAAAAAGTATAAAGATCAGGGATTAATTGTGATAGGAGTTGCAACACACGAAACTAAAGATAGAGCATTTCTTCTGGATTGGATGAAAAAAAATGGAGACGCTATGGAATACACAGTCGCATATGATCCGGATCTTTCTATGGAAAAAGGATGGGATACAGGCGGAGGTGATAATTTCCGACTGCCGGTTTGCTTTCTAGTAGATGGGAGTGGAAAAGTGGTATTTACCGGTCATCCCGCTAACAAAACTTTGCCGTCATTGATAGAATCAACTTTATCGAGATAATGTAAGTTTTACTAAATATTTTTTCATTATTTGATAAGTAACTGAATTCATCCATTGAACAAAAAATATATTTTGACTATATTATAATATATCGCGGGATGGAGCAGTTGGTAGCTCGTCGGGCTCATAACCCGAAGGTCGTAGGTTCAAGTCCTGCTCCCGCTACTAGAAAAAGGCATGAAAATAATTTTCATGCCTTTTTTGTTTATAATTATTTCAGCTCGATTTTAAATGATTGAAATCCGTCTTATTAACGACAATGACTCAATTAAAGAGCTAACCATTCTGTTAAACAAAGCTTATAAGCGCCTTTCAGATATGGGGTTTATGTATATTGATTCATATCAGGATGAGAATCAGACTTCTAAGAGAATTAAGGATGCCTTTTGTTATTTAGCTGTTGAAAATGTTAAATTAGTTGGTTCTATATCTTACTATCCCATTGATGTTCATAAAGAAGATAACTGGTATATAAATGAAGGTGTCGTTGACCTTTGAAATAGAGGAATGACAACGCAAGTTGTAATTGGTAACGTTTCAATAGTTCGGAACTAAAAATCAACGGCTGCGAATTTGCTTACGGATTCATCCAGCCAAGTATAAATGATAACAGAAATAAAAATCCGGTAACAAGCATAACTTCATGCCCAACAGCCAGCCATTTTGAAAAGCTTTTGCCCGAAAGGCTTTTATATCCCATTAAGGCACCAATAACAGTTGCGATAATTAATATTACAAGACTTTCGATCGGTCCGGGAGTTCGGGAGAATGTATAGACAGCAAGCAATAAAATACCCAGTGTTGCTAAAGCGCCATCGATCAATAAGAGTCTTGCCGGCACACGCCTATGTTTGAAAATAAGAAATAAAAGTGTTAAACCTAAGATAACAGCAATTCCGAAAATCACTAAAGCTGTAAAAACTGTAGCCATTGTAACCTCCAATCATTAAAAACATTTACTATCTATAATATACATGATGAGTTTAAAGTTTCATTTGTTACAGAAGTCTAATTGCTTTTCAAATTCAGAGCATTCTTTGTAAATTTAAATATGTTAAAAAACCATAAAACTCTATTGGGTAAAAGCAGATCAGAAGATATTGCAGAAGATGAAGTGATAGATACCGGCTTTAGTTCAGGTAAAACCGGACAAAGGCTTTTAGATCAATCCGGAAATTTTAATCTGAAAAGAACAGGAATATCCTTCTTTGAGAATCTCCACGTCTATAATCAGCTTATCACAATGTCCTGGTTAAAATTTCTTCTGGTTGTTCTCCTTGTCTACTTTGCGGAAAACATAATTTTTGCATTCATTTATGTTCAGATAGGTGATTCACCATTAACAGGAATGGCAGGGAAAAGCTTTAACTATAGATTTCTCGATGCATTCTTTTTCAGCGCACAGACAATTACAACTGTGGGATATGGAAAAATTGCGCCGGAAACATATCCGGCAAGCCTGGTTGCTGCGTTTGAATCTGTCCTTGGGCTTTTAGGATTTGCGCTGGCAACCGGATTAGTTTATGGAAGATTTTCAAGACCGGTCGCGAAAATAATTTACAGTAGAAATATGCTTCATTCTCCATTCAAGGATGGACAAAGCCTGAAATTCAGAATAACAAACGGCAGAAAAAATCAACTAATTGAAGTAGAAGCCAGACTTGTTTTGTCAATGAATGATGCAGAATCGGACAAAAAACGATTTTATATACTTGATCTGGAATATTCAAAAATTAACTTTTTAGCTCTCAGTTGGACCATAGTTCATCCGATCAACAATGAAAGTCCATTCTTTGAAATGACGAAAGAAGAGTTTGACAGAAGGGATCCGGAATTTATTATTCTTATAAAAGCATTTGATGATGCTTTTTCGCAAACAATTCACTCAAGATCGTCGTATAAGTACTATGATGTAATATGGAACGCTGATTTTGAACCAATGTATCAGCTTACATCAGATGGAGCGGTTCTGGAGCTCAACAAAATAAATCATTATAAACAAAAATAAAATAAACCCCAAAATAAAAAAGATGAAAAAAAAATACATCGTATTGATGATATTGATGATGATATCACTATCAAAATTTACTATTGCACAAACAGCAGATGAAGTTATTTCAAAATATATGAAGGCTTCAGGAATGGATAAGTTCGGCACGATTTCTACTATGAAACAAACAGGAACTGTTTCTATACATCAGGGAGATCTGAATTTTATCAGATATACTAAAAGACCTAATATTATCAGAACTGAAATTGATGCAATGGGACAGCAGATAGTTCAGCTGTTTGACGGAACAAATTCATATTCGAATAATCCATTTGAAGGAAAAACCGATCTGCAATTAGGCACCGATGAGCAATCAGCAAATGCAAAGTTACAGGCTGATTTTGAACCTGTGCTGGTAAATTATATTGATAAAGGAAGCAAAGTAGAATTAGTCGGAAAAGAAAAAGTAGATTCTATAGATACTTATAAGCTGAAAATTACCACAAAAGCCGGCAATGAAAATTTTTATTACTTAAATACAAAAACATACCTGCCATACAGACTAACTTATAAGAATATGCAAAATGGGTCTGAAAATAATAATGATGTTAGATATTTGTCATATAAAAATTTTAACGGAACAATGATAGCGGACAAAGTAGTTGTGATGCAGGATAATAATCCAATGGGAAAAGAGCTGACTTTGAAAGTTACAAATGTAGAAATAAATCCATTTTTGGAAGATGCTATGTTTACAGCTCCGGGAAAATAATATTTTAAAAGTTACAAAAAAAAATGCCTTATTATTTTTGATAATAAGGCATTTTTTATTTAAAAAATTAAAATTTAATTATGTTGTTGCCGGCTGCATTTTCAATTCTTCAGTGACTTTCTGAAATACTGAATTTAGGAAATCCATAGTTACCTTTTCCTGTTCTTCAGCAGTTCTCTCTTTCTGAATATCTGCATAATGAAGTACAAATCCTTCCCATCCTTCATCATGGAAGTGACCTCTTGGTGCCATAATATTTCTGATCCTTGGATTTGACGGATTAACAGTTAAATATACATATGGCAGATCATAATATTTATCTCCGAATGAAATACCTATTCCTAATTGCACTTCTTCGCCATTTACTTTTTTACCGCTTTTCCAAATAAAAGAATCATCAAAGCCATGAGGCCATAAGTGAACAGGAGTCTTTTCTCCTGTTGAGATCGAAGAATGGAATTTTTTGAGAACTCCATCAAAAAAACAAGACTGGTTAACAAAATTAGCCCTGGCTCTATCAAGCTTATTAATTATTTCATTATTATATTCCGGATATTTTTTTAGAACAATATTATACTTTTGAAGCTGGTCAGACAGCATTTCATGGATCTCATTAGAGCTTAAGCCGGATAAATTTATTGTCTGTATCTTTAATCCATAATAGAAGGAAAGATCATTATCAATAATATTGTAAGTTATTCTGTTTATGGGTCCTGTCATTTCCGGAGTACGGATCCCGTTATCGTATGCTTCAAGCGTAATATGCGACCAGTCAGCTTCAGGGGTTGTAAGGTTTTCTCTTATATCTCCCATCATTAAAGCTATCTTATGAATATATTTCCGCTCGTCAGTAAAATTCTGCTTATTTAATTCTTTTAATTTTTCCATTTATCGGGCTCTTATTAGTTTTTTTTTGTCATATGAACTTCTTAGATCTGATATTATTTCTTCGGGCTCCGGATAACCATCATTTAATCTGAGAAATCCAATGTGAAGATGGGTGCTGCCTTCTTTCAGAATTGCTCGTCTTCCTGTTCTTCCTACTTCGCCTATTTTATCACCGCTTTTTAAAATTGTTCCGGGGAAAACATTCACCTGTGACAGGTGCGAATAATAATAAAATCCATTCCGAGCAGGATCAAATATTTTTACGTATTTTCCGCCTCTTAAATTACTTCCGGGCTGCCAAGATGTATTTACTGCTATAACTATTCCATCGCATACACTGACAACATCAACAGGCTGACCGGTTATATCATCTTTCAGATCCTTGTCCTTATCATTGATAATTATGTCATGGGCAGGATGCCCTATAGAATTACTACCCTGGAAATAATCATAATCTTCATCAATATAATCTAAACCATCTTTAAAGAATCTGATCGAATCAATCAGGCCGTAGTTTTGGAGGGGAAAACTAAACTCAGCTTTATTTACTTTCGGATCTTTTCTTAATATTTTCTTTAACCTGCTGCTTAACCTGAATATTTTTTCAACAGCTGAATCCTTATCAATGGTTTTGATAGTTATAAGACTGTCAACTTCATTCCATTCTGAAGTTAAAGAAATAATATTATTTTGACTTTGTGCAGTGCAAGTATTAAATAATAAAACTATAAAGAACAGTATAACTGTTTTTATCACAATGTTAAGATAATATTCAATATATTAAAAAAATTCCGATAATTGTATAACTTTTTTAAAACCAGCTTATTTTACCGATTTACCCATTAAATTTAAAGCACTTCCGGCGTTAAACCAGTCGATTTGCTGGGCATTGAAAGTCTGATTA
The DNA here is from genome assembly GCA_038230595.1 of Ignavibacteria bacterium. Classification (GTDB taxonomy): domain Bacteria; phylum Bacteroidota; class Ignavibacteria; order Tepidaquicellales; family Tepidaquicellaceae; genus JBBRMY01. The sequence goes on along the minus strand of JBBRMY010000006.1, from coordinate 28,782 downwards.
AGCTTTATTTTATCTGAAGTGCCATCTTTATGTTTTAAGGTCATGATTAGTGGTATTTCAGGAGCAAATTTTGACAGATCAATATCAATCATATCGCATTCCTGAACTTTATCATAATCTGCCGGATCATTAAATGTAAGTGGCAGCATTCCTTGCTTTTTCAGATTCGTTTCGTGAATTCTGGCAAATGATTTTACGATGATCGCTCTGCCTCCAAGAAATCTCGGCTCCATAGCAGCATGCTCTCTGGAAGAGCCTTCTCCGTAGTTGTCTTCACCGAAAACAACCCATCCTAAGTTATTCGCTTTGTAATATCTTGCAACTTTCGGGACTTCATCATAGCTCCCGGTTTCAAGATTAAGTACTGTATTAGCTTTTTCATTATATGTATTCAATGCGCCAATAAGCATGTTATTGGAAATATTATCAAGGTGTCCTCTGAATTTAAGCCATGCACCTGCCATAGAAATATGATCGGTCGTGCATTTACCTTTTGTTTTTATCAGTACTCTGAGATCTTTAAAATCTTTAGCCTTATTAGGAGCTTTGAATGGTTCGAGCAGCTGAAGCCTGCTGCTTGCAGGATCAACCATAATATGAACATTGCTTCCGTCCTCTGCTGGTTTTTCAAATCCGGCTTCATCTTTTAAAAATCCATGCTCCGGCAGTTCATTTCCCGTAGGAACATCAAGCATAACTTCTGCTCCTTCTGAATTAAGAAGCCTGTCAGTTAAAGGATTAAACAATAATGTTCCTGCCATTGCAAAGGCTGTAACAATTTCAGGCGAAGCTACAAAGGCATGTGTTGCAGAGTTGCCGTCATTTCTCTTTGAAAAATTTCTATTATAAGAAGTAAGTATTGAATTTCTTTCTCCGTCTTTTACATCATGTCTTTTCCATTGTCCAATGCATGGACCGCAGGCATTTGCAAGAACTAATCCTCCAACTTTTTCAAATGTCTCAAGCTGTCCGTCTCTTTTAATTGTAGCATGTATCTGCTCTGAACCGGGTGTGATAGTAAATTCTGATACAGCTTTAATTCCTTTTTCCAAAGCCTGCTTTGCAACTGATGCAGATCTTTCCATATCTTCATAAGAAGAATTTGTACAGCTTCCGATCAATGCAACTTTTAATTGTTCCGGATAACCATTCTTTTTTACTGCTGCTGCAAATTCAGAAACAGGCCATGCAAGATCAGGAGTGAATGGACCGTTTATATGTGGCTCTAAAGTTGAAAGATCGATCTCAATTATCTGATCATAACATCCTTCACTGCCTTCGTCAGCTTTCAAATGCTCTTTAATTCCATCTGCTAAATTAGCTATTTCGTCTCTGCCTGTAGCTTTTAAATAATCCGACATTCTTCTGTCATATGGGAAGAGGGAAGTAGTTGCGCCGATCTCAGCTCCCATATTACATATTGTTCCTTTACCTGTACATGAAATTGATTCTGTACCTTCACCAAAATATTCTACGATATAGCCTGTACCGCCTTTAACAGTTAAAATTCCTGCAAGCTTTAAAATAACATCTTTAGGAGATGTCCATCCTTTAAGTTTACCTGTTAATTTTACTCCAATAAACTTTGGATATTTTAATTCCCATGGCATTCCTGACATAACGTCAACTGCATCAGCTCCTCCGACACCAATGGCGATCATTCCAAGACCTCCTGCATTTGGAGTATGAGAATCCGTACCGATCATCATTCCACCCGGGAAAGCATAATTTTCAAGTACTACCTGGTGAATAATTCCGGCACCGGGCTTCCAGAAACCTAATCCGTATTTATTAGAAACGCTTGAAAGGAAATTATAAACTTCAGCATTTTCATCGAATGCTTTCAGAAGATCTTTTTCAGAGCCAACTTCAGCCTGTATCAAGTGATCACAGTGAACTGTTGAAGGAACTGCAACTTTCGGAATCCCAGCAGTCATGAATTGAAGCAATGCCATCTGAGCAGTTGCATCCTGCATTGCAACTCGGTCAGGTCTGAAATCAACAAAATCTTTTCCTTTATGATATTCTCTTGAAACCGGATTGAATAAATGCGTATATAATATTTTCTCTGCATAGCATAAAGGTCTGTTAAGGAACTTTCTTGCGGCATCAGTCTTCGAAGAGAACTCTCCGTAAACTTTTTTAATAAGGTCAATATCAAAGATCATTTTTACTCCTTCATTTCTTTAATTTTCTAAAAGTTTTATAATTTTGCTTTGCAGTATTATTTAAGGCAATTCTTCTACATCGTCGTCAAATTTTTCTTCCACCCACTCATCATCATCTTCTATCTTTTCAGCCTTGCTGATATTTCTGTCCCTGAAAGTTTTTATCAAAGCTTCCAATTCTTCTGTATTTTTCACAGGTAAATTGCATTTGTAATCTTCGCAGATATAAACAGCAGTTTCAATTTCGTCGGTTATTATTTCCTGTATGAACTCAAACAATTCTGCTTCAAGAACTGAAGAATATATCATCACTTTGTGAGGGATATATGTTCTGTTTATAATTGAATGCATTTGCTTAAGCGGTTCTTCTTTGATATCACCTTTTAGAATGATCTCTTTTTCTCCATTAAGTAAAAAACTAAGATTGGAGATCATAGAAGGGGATGAGAATGGAAGTTTTTTTAAATCAGGTGAAAATAATTTCAAAGATTTTTCAGCTGAGCCAATATAATCCTTATTATCCATTAACTTTCCTAATCGCAGGAGATTTCTAACTGCAATGGAATTACCGGATGGCTCTGCTCCGTCATAGGTATCTTTTGTACGGTAAATTATATTTTTTTCACCTTCTCTTGTATCATAGAATCCGCCATTCTTATCATCGTAAAATAATTCTATCGTTCGATTATTAATTCCTGTGGCAAGTATAAGATAATTGAGATCAAAAGTTGCATCATAAATATCGATCAGAGCTGCCGTAAAGTAAGAAAAATCTTCAAGTGTTCCGCTGAACCTGGATTCACCATCTTTATATCTGTGAAGAAGCTCTATCGGATCTTCAGAGTAAATATTCTTTAAAAGAAAACGCACGCATTTTACTGCAGCTGCAAGATATTCTTCCTTTGCTGTTACTTTATAAGCATCGCAGTAAGCAGAGACCGTTATGGAATTCCATGACGTAAGGATCTTGTCATCAAGATGAGGTTTGATCCTTTTTATTCTTTCCTGCTTAATCTTATTCTTACTCTCTGAAATAATCCGGATAACTTCATCTGTGGAAATATCAAATTTCTTCGCAGTGTCATATTCATCAAAGGCTATGTAGAGAACATTCTTCTTTCCGAAAACCTCATGAGGATCGCTAATAGTATTACCAAATGGCTGAATTCCAAAATGATATTTAAAAACTTTTGCATCGATAGAATCTTTGCCGAGTATTTTATTTATATCTTCTTCTGTCCATAAATAATATGCACCTTCTTCTTTTATTTTCAGATCAGACTCATCAATTGAATTTTCTGCGTCTTCTGCAGAGTAAAATGCTCCGTCCGGAGAAGTTATGTTCTCTTTAACATATTTGAGAATGTCTTCAGCCACATAAAGAAAAAATTCATTTTTAGTAGATGTATATGCGTTTAAATAAGTTGTAACTAATTGACCCTGGTCATAGAGCATTTTTTCAAAATGAGGTACTCTCCAGTATGTATCTACTGAGTATCTGTGAAAACCTCCTCCAATGTGATCATACATTCCGCCATCAAACATTTTCTTCAGGGTGAACAGTGCCATCTCTCTCGCTTCCGGCTTGCCGGTATAAAAATTGTGCTCGAGCAGATAATTTATTACAACCGGTCTTGGAAATTTATTTCCTGCGCCGAATCCACCTTCAAGATAATCGTATGCATTCACACTTTGAGTAAAGATCTTCTCAAAAGCTGTATTATCTAATTCAGTATTCTCGTCTAATAATTTCTGCGAAAGATTTTTTTCAATAATAGATGTGATCTGGTTGCTGCTGTTCAGTACTTCTGTATTTCTTTCATCCCATGCTTTTGAGATCTCAGCCATAACATCTTCAAAACCTGCTCTGCCGTATTTCGCTTTTGGAGGTATGTAAGTAGCACCATAAAATGGCTTTAGTTCAGGAGTAAGGAACATGCTCATTGGCCAACCGCCGGACCCAGTAAGTGATTGCAAGGCAGTCATATAAATTCTGTCAACATCCGGTCTTTCTTCTCTGTCTACTTTTATGTTAATAAAGATCTCATTCATTATCTCAGCGATCTCTTTCACTTCAAATACTTCTCGTTCCATTACATGGCACCAGTAGCATGTAGAATAGCCAATTGACAAAAAGATCGGCTTGTTCTCTGCTCTAGCTTTTTCAAATGCTTCATCACCCCAAGGAAACCAATCCACAGGATTGTGGCCATGTTGAAGCAAATATGGGCTTTTTTCGTGTACTAATCTGTTTGTATGTAACTCAGGTGTCTTATTAGGTGTGTTAGTTTCGATGGTAGTATCTTCCAATTTAGAAAATTCGTGTATTACGGAAGATAGCGTTTTTGCACTTTTTTTTAAATGGATAATACTATGCATATTGTTGATATTATGGAGGAATATCACTAAAAGCATTTAAGCTGTAACTATATTTGTGTAATAAATGGGTTGAAAATATTATTAAATAAAGCTATTTTAGTTGTTACATAATATTATAACAGAATAAAAGGACATATAATGAAAAAGGGATTTCATCCGGTTTACAGACCAGTAGTTTTCAAAGATATCACATCTGATTTTGCATTTTTAACAAGATCAACAGTTGAAACCAAAGATACTATTGCTTGGGAAGACGGAAAAACATATCCGCTTTATAAAGCTGAAATTTCATCCGCTACACATCCTTTCTTTACCGGAAAGAATGTATTGCTAGATACAGCAGGTAGAGTTGAAAAATTCAACAGAAAATACAAAAAAACTGTTGCAGCTCCCGCTGAAGAAGAAGCAAAATAATTTCAGTCAAATATCAGAAATTAAAAAGGCCGTCAAGTACGGCTTTTTTTATAGTATAAAATTCACAATACTTCATTAAATAATTAATTTCAGTATTAAATATAAAAAAAATTAATAGTATTTGTTTTTTGTTTATATCTTAATTAATCAAATTTATTTTCCAAAATTGAATAAAACCTTACTTTTTATAACCTTAATAATCTCATTAATTCCAAATTTTTCCTTCTCCCAAAATGCAGGGGATTACAGAACTGCGGTAATCACTGATTCTGTGTGGAGTAATTCCTCAAACTGGCAGACTTATAACGGTACTTTAAGTTTATGGGAGGTGGCAAGTACACCACCCGGATCGGCAAATGATGTCTATATTCAGGCGGGAGCCGGAATACACTTATCACAAAATGAAAGCTGCAAAAATCTTTACATAAGCACAGGTACAACTGATCCTTCAACCGGCGGAGATGGTCAGATCATTTTAGGTGATAATGTCCTTACAATTAACGATAAACTAAGCTGTTTTTATGCTCCGGTTATTGTAGCTTTAAATCAGAATATCGTTCCGGTTTCTTCAGCAATAATTCCATCGTCTCCGATTACAAAATCTTCTAACTCAAGCTCCGGCAGAATAAAGTTTACCGGTAATTCCAGAACGATATTTCAAAGCGGAGAATGGGGAAGCAATAATACAGGATCACCTCAGACATTTGATATTGAGTTAAACCTTACTTCATCATTGGATTCAGTAAAAATGGGAACAACTGTAAGAGCTTACAACTGGATAATATCCAACGGTAAATTATTAGCAGATTCAAATACTATTTTTGCAGATAATGGAACAACCGGACAAGCTGATGTCACAATTAATTCAAGCGGGAAAATTTCCTCATCCTGCAGCGGTTCAGGAAATCCGGTTATCACGAGAGATATTACATCACGAATGGGGAATTTTTCAATGTCGGGGTTCGGACAGCTTTGGCTGACCGGAAGCACTCCATGTATGAATGCAGGTTCAGCTTCTATGACCGGAAGTTCAACAGTTTTTTATTCTGCTTTTGTGGCACAGACATTTCTTAATAAAGGAAATGATGTTTTATCAGCAACATTGAACACATATAATGGTGTTAACTTAATGAATTCAGGAGATAAAACTTCTTTACGTAATCAAAACCTGATTGTTAACAGTGCAATGGTTCTAAATAACTTTGCTTATTTTATACTGGATTCGGCTGCTACACTTTCCTACGGACCCTCAGGTATTCTAAATTACAGCAGTGATGCAAATATTAAAATATCGAACAATGAATTTCCGGATGTGAATGGACCTCCTACTGTAATTATTAATGTTCCAAACGGTGTTCTACTTGAATTTACTAAAACAATAACCACTAATATAATTTTTACTGCAGGCACTTTAACTCTTTTACAGGGAGATCTCATAATTACATCGGGCGCAACAATTACCGGAGTAGATTCAACTAAATATATTGTAACAGATGATACAACAGGAAAGCTAACAATAAATAATGTAAGTGGCTCAAGATTATTTCCTGTCGGTAATTCTACATATAATCCGGTCATTATAAATAATACCGGTACTCCTGATAATTTTTCGGTGATAGTTCAGGACTCTGTCGATAATCCAACACTTGATAACAACAAGCTCGTAAAACGTCAATGGAATATATCAGAATCAGTACCCGGTGGTTCAAATGCATTTTTATCTTTTCAATGGAGAGTATATCAGGAGGGGAGCAATATAACTGATCATTCTAATATGGTGGTCGGACATTTTACCGGGGTAGTGTATCAGGATCTTACTTGTAGCGCAGTTTCCGGAAGTGATCCATATACAATCACAACAACTACTCCTGTAACATCATTTTCTCCATTTGTTGTAGGTAAGCAAGGAGTTTTACCTGTTGAGCTAGCTTCTTTTAATTCTATTTTAAATGGAAGAAATGTAATACTTTCGTGGGTAACTAATAATGAGCAGAATAATGCAGGATTTGATATTGAAAGAAAAATGGATGCTGATAATTCAGAATGGACAAAGGTAGGAAGTGTATCAGGCAATGGAACATCAAGCATTCCACATTCATATACTTTTTTAGATAGAGATCTTAACAGCGGGAATTACAATTATAGGTTGAAGCAGGTAGACAATAACGGAAATTTTAAATTTCATTTACTTTCGAATGAAGTGATCATTGGTGTACCAACAAAGTTCGATATTTCACAGAACTTTCCGAATCCATTTAACCCATCAACTAAAATAAATTACGATCTGCCTGTTGATTCAAAAGTTAATATTAAAGTTTTTGATATGACAGGCAGGGAAGTTATTTCTCTGATCAATGGTAAACAAACTGCAGGTTCATATACTGTAAGCTTTAATGCTTCAGCTTTGTCGAGCGGAGTTTATTTTTATCAGATAAATGCAGTTGGCGGCAATCAGAGTTTTATGAAAACAATGAAGATGCTTTTAGTGAAGTAAGTAATTGTGATTAAATTTTGATCTGACAATATATTTTACCTATCAGTTCGCTTTTTTGAATCTATCCCGGGATTCCTGCTTTCGCAGGCATGACAAAACTATTTTTAACTTTATTCCTTCCTAACCTTTTTTTCTATAACATCCTTTATCTCCTGAATCTTTTCTTTAGCAGCAGTGTAGCCTGCATCATAAACCTCTTTATCAAACTTATCACTCATTAGCGGAAACTTATCAAGTTTTGGGCGTAAAATAATATCAGCATCTTCAACAACACCCCGTTTTATTTTCCAGCTTGCGATCTGATAACTTCTCGCCAGTACATCGATGAAATTTTTTATATCCGGGCTTGTATTAATTACCGACATCAGATCAATTGCTATTATTACATCAGGATCATACGCTTTAGCAACATCAACTGCGACGCCATCAAGAACTCCTCCGTCGACAAAAGTCATTCCGTACATTTTCACTGGTTCAAAAATCATTGGAATTGCACATGAAGAATTTATTGAAGGTGCAATGGGTCCTGATGAAAGTGGGATGGTAGTTCCGCTCATTAGGTCGGTTGTAACAGCAAGAAATGGTATTTTCAGATCCTCAATATTTTTTGTTTTAATATTGTCTGTTATATATTTCTGGAGGTTCACTCCTGATACAAATCCTGTTGCGGAATTGAATAATGAAAAATTAAAAAGCTCCTCTGCCTTTACTGTCATTGCTAATTTTGTCAGTGCCTTACTGTCAGGATTATCTGCATACATTGCTCCTACGAAGCTTCCCACACTTGTACCGACGATAAGATCTATCGGAATATTATTTTCTTCAAATACTTTTAATGCTCCCAGATGAGCTAATCCTAAAAATGCACCGCCACCCAAAACCAAAGCTACATGCGGCTTAGACTTTAATACACGGGGAGGAGGCATAGTTTTAGGAGCATTGATGACCATAAATGTTGAAGAGCAGGATGGAATAAAAATTGCTGATAGTAATACAAAGCTTAAAATGGTAAAGCGCTGTTTATAATTTATCATTAAATATTCTGATAGAATTAGAAGGTATGCATAAACTACGTTTCTTAAGTAAATAAAAAAAGCCCGAACAGGTAAGTGTTTGTGAGATAGGATTACGTATAATAGCGACCTGACATGGAAAAGAACCTGTCAGGTTATACCGGGAGAGTAAAAATAGAATATTTAGCTTCCGTTCTTCTTTAGAATTATCATTGTTATATCATCATAAGGAGGCATGCCGAGAGTGAACTCTGCTATTGAGTTTTTTACTTTTGAAAGTATATCTGATGTTTCTTTTGCTTTATGGTATTTTACAACTTCGATCAGTTTTTCTTCTCCGTACTCTTCATGCAAAGTATTCATTGCTTCGGTAACTCCATCAGTATAAAAAACTATTATATCATCGTCATTCAGCTCTACAACTCCTTTCTCATAGAAGACTCCGGTATCAAGTATTCCGATCATAAAGCCTCCCTTGTCCAGAGGAATAACTTCATCGTGCCTTAAAATTATAGGCGGGTTATGACCGGCATTTATGTATTCAAATGTATGAGCTTTGCAGTCAAGCAATCCCCAGAAAAATGTAATAAATTTTTCAGGAGGAGTATTTTCGTAAATAACTTCATTTATCTTTTGTGTTATCAAAGAAAGATCAAAAGTTTTTTCGTCATATAATTTAAGATATGAATGAACTGCTGACTGGATGTTTGACATTAGCAGGGATGCCGGAGTTCCTTTGCCGGAAACATCTGCAATAACTAATGCATATTTCTCTTCGCTTAGCTTTATGATATCAAAATAATCACCGCCTACCTGCAAAGCAGGAATATTTTCTGCAATTACGTCATAGCATTTTATTTTAGGAATGAATTTCGGAAGCAGAGCAATCTGGATCTCTCTTGCTATCTTCAGTTCGCTTTCTATTTTCTTTTTTTCAAGATATTCATCAAAGAGATTTGCATTCTCGAGTGAAATTACTGAAAGATTTACTATCGATTCAAGAAATTCAATATCGGCAGGCTTGTATTCAGACTTGTTCAGCTTTTTCCCTAGAACAATAATATTATCAACTTCCTTTTTATTATTTAAAGTCGGGATCATTAATTCAAAGCCTTTTTCCTCCAGATACTTCAGGCATTCATTTGACTCATGATCTTTAATAAAAACGGGGGATTTAAGAGAAGAAAAGAATGCTGTGTCATAGCATTCAATATATATCATTAGGTTATCTTTGAGAAGATCATATTTACCTAAAGGATTTTTTGATAAGATTATATAATCCTTAATTCCTAAATTTCCCATCAGCGTAAAGCTTAGAAGCTTTAGGATCTTCTCTTTATTAAGAAAATTCGTATTGTACTCTTTGCTAAGTTCAAAAAGAGCTTTCAGCTGAGTGATCTTATTATCTAAATTTAGATTAAGACCATTGATCTGATTAAATTTAATTGTATTCTCAATTGATGAAGCAGATATGGTGAGGATCGTTTCTATAAATACAATTTCGCTTTTTGTTATTTCAGGAGATGCATTCAGCTTTCTTCCTATACAAAGTATTCCTAAGAATTTATTCTGGAAATATATTTTAAAGAAATAATTTAACCCAAGGGATTCAAGAATATTTCTCTGTCCTTTTTCATCTTCATCGATCTCAGCAATACTAAAATAAGGAATTTTAGGAAAAGTTAAATTAATAGAATCAGGAAGCTTATCTTTCAGGATACCTCTGTAAGATTCAGTAGTAAAATCATTCCCAGTTGAATTAAAATCTTTTTTTATAAGCACCAGCCCTTTAGAAATGAGCATTTTACCCATGATGCTAAGAAGGATATTCCTTAATACAAATTGAAGGTCCAGATTGCTGTTCAGCAGCTGGGAAAACTCTATAAGTGAATTTAATTCTATTTCTTTGTGTGCTGGATCTGAATGCGGCATTGATCAGAATTATTTTAGAATCAAGTGTTAGACACAAGCTTAATTACTAATTTGCTGCTTTAGGCGGAACGATTGGTGGTAAAGGTGGAGCGGAATTAGGTGAAATTCCGTTCAGCGATTTTACTAGTATGAGAGTATTATCGTCAGGACTGACATGCTTTGCAATAATTTTGTTCATAAATTTTTTCATAATTGGAACACCCAAGCCTCCTACTTTATAATTCTTGAAATATTCTCCCATATCAGGATTGTTTGAAGTGTTTGGGTCAAAGCCCTGTGCTCCTTTATAATCAAATTTTACAGAGAATTCCTTTTCATCAGTATCAACAGTGATCTCTATATTCCTATCAGCATCATAATTATGCGCATGCTTTATAATATTTGTACAAGCTTCATCAACTGATAATACGATCTGGTTAATGATCTGATCATCAATATTCACTTTGTGGGCGATCGTTTCTACAAAATGCCTCAGAAGTGAAAGGTTTTTTGTAGAGCTTGATATCAATATTTTAGCTTCATCTTTCAATATAAGATCAGCTTTTTACATTATCGAATTTTTCAACTGCAACGCTTTGTTCTTTATATATTTCAAACAGAATAGGGAACCCCAGCATATCAAAAATATTGTATATCTTATCTGACATACCGCAAAGCTTTATATCGCCGTTATTCTGCCGTGTATTTTCAATATATGCCATAAACACTCCTAAACCGGCAGATGAGATATAAGAAAGTTTCTCAAAATTAACTATAATTTTGAATTTCTGTTCATTTAAAAGCTCCTCAAAAGCTTTTTCAAGCTCGACAGAAGTATGGGCATCTAAAAATCCTTCAAGGTTCAGGACTGATATCCCATCGGTGCTGCTTCTACCGATACTAAATTCTTCCATTATCAAATATTAAATTTAGTCAAAATCATAAAAATAAAGATTAAAATAAATGAAATTACGCTTTAAATGCTCATCTCCCTTTATTTAAACGATAGAAATGCAATTTAGTTTTACTATTGTCAAATAACTATTCGTCTGTGATGTTTTTACCTTAATATTATACGATGCTACAGGGATGCTAGTTTCTAACTTCCTTATGGAATAGAATCTCATTAGCAGAATAGCTATATTTGAGGTTTATGTCTGACCTGTCTCGTTTAATAAGCCAAAAGAAAAAGAAAGTACTAGGTATTCTTTCCGGCACATCTGCTGATGCAATAGACTGTGTTTTAGCAGAGATTTCCGGTTCAGGATATAGCTCAAAAGTCAAAGTACTGAATTTTTTTTCGTATCCGATCAAAAAAGATTTAAAAAAATACATTCTTGAAAGATCAGGGCACAAGACAGTAAAGATAGAAGATATTTGTTCTTTGAATTTTTTGATAGCAAATGAATTTGCGAATGTTGTCTCACTTTCTTTAAAAAAGTTTAAATTGAGTTCAGACAGCATTGACCTTATTGGATCACATGGTCAGACTATATTTCATAAGCCTGAAATGGTAAAGCTGTTCAGTCACTCATTCCGTTCAACGCTTCAGCTTGGTGATCCATCGGTAATTGCTAATCTTACAGGAATTACTACTGTCGGTGATTTCAGAAAAGCAGATTGCGCCGTTGACGGGCAGGGAGCTCCGCTTGTTTCATATATGGATGCAGTATTATTCAGCCATCCAATACGAAACAGGATCCTTCTTAATATCGGAGGCATTGCAAACATGACTTTTGTTCCTGCAAAGTCAAACAAGAAGAAAGAAATAATTGCTTTTGATAGCGGTCCGGGAAATATGCTGATTGATGGAGCAATGATGAAGCTTTATGGAAAAGCTTATGACAAAGATGCATCTATAGCTCTTAAAGGAAAGCACAACAAGGAATTGCAGAAATATTTATTATCTAAAGATAAATTTTTCAAAAATGATTTTCCCAAGACTACAGGACGCGAATATTACGGAGAGAGTTTCTTAAGTAATGTTCTGAAAAAATTTAAGAAGACAGATAAAGCAGATATTATAAGAACCATAACAGATTTCACTGCTCATACAATTATAATGAACATTGAAATGCTTTTATCAAAAGGATATAAAGCTGAAGAACTTTTAGTAAGCGGCGGAGGTGTTCATAATAAAGTTATAATGACGCATTTTAAAAATTACCTGAACCTAAAAATTTCAAAGCTGGATCAGGGCGGAATTAATGCTGAAAATAAAGAAGCAGTACTTTTTGCTTTGCTGGCTAATGAATGTGTTTCGGGGGTAAGAGCAAATCTGCCAACTGTAACCGGGGCTTCAAAAAATGTTATTTTAGGAAAGATATGCTTAGCTTAAGATTCAATGCCTGATAAAGTAGCGATTGTCACAGGGGGAACGGGAGCACTAGGACGAGTTATAGTTAATACACTTGCTGAAAATGGGGTGAAAGTTTATGTACCCGTTTTTAGCATGAAAGATTTTAACGAAGTTTTTGATTCGTCTCTCGAGAAGGAAGGAAATTTTAAACTTAGAAAAATATTCGCATTTAACTGCGATGCTTTAAACGAAGAGTCAGTTACAGAGTTCGTTAAAAATGTAGCTATACAAGAGAAGGGTAATTTAGATTTTCTTATAAATACAATTGGAGGTATTGATCCTCCTGCGAATGTTTCTGCTCTTTCTACTCAGCAGCTTGATAAAATGTTTGATCTGAATTTCCGAACAGCTTTTTATTTTACAAGGGAAGCGTTGAAGCCTATGGAAAAGAATAATTTTGGAAGAATAATATCTATAGGTGCAATAGCAGGACTTGAAACATCACTCGGCAGATTTGCATACTCTTTGTCAAAAGCCGGAGTGATAAATCTAATGGAAACGATCTCTGAAGAAATGAAGGAAAAGAATATCCGATGTAATGTTATCGTTCCATCTATAATTGATACACCTGCTAACCGTGAATGGGGATCAGATGAAGATATTAAGAAATGGGTTAAACCGGAAGAGATCGCAGAAATAATAAACGATCTTCTTTCTTCAAAATATGATCCTCTTAGAAATACAGTTTTAAAAGTATATGGCAATTATTAATAAATTAAACATCTAATGTCCGAAACAACTTCAACTAATACCCAGCCTAAAAAAGATCTTAAAATAATTGTAACAGGCGGTGCAGGATTTCTTGGTTATCATATAGCAACCAAGATTTGCGAAATCACAGATTACAAAAATACTACTTTTTTTGATATAGCTCCATTTGAGGAAGGAGATTATGATAAAAATATTAATAAGATCTATGGCGATGTAAGAGATTCTGCTCAAATGGATGAAATGTTCAAAGGCGCAGATGTAATAATTCATTGCGCTGCAGCTCTGCCGCTTTGGAAGAAAAAAGATATTTTTGAAACAAATGTTGGCGGTACCCGAAATGTATGTGATGCTGCTCTTAAAAATAAAGTTGGAAGAATGGTTTTTATTTCTTCGACTTCAGTTTACGGAGTTCCTGATGTCCATCCATTATATGAATATCATCCGCGTGTAGGTGTAGGTCCTTATGGAAAAAGCAAGATACAGGGTGAAGAGATCTGCGAAGAATACAGGAACAAAGGCTTGCCAATGTCTATCCTTCGACCAAAAAGCTTTATAGGAACTGCAAGGCTTGGAGTTTTTCAGATTCTATATGACTGGATCGAATCCGGCGTAAAGATACCTATTATCGGAAATGGAAATAACCGTTATCAGCTTTTTGAAGTTGATGATCTTGTTGATGCAATTCTTTTATGCAGTACCCTTCCGCTTGACAAGACAAATGATACATTCAATGTTGGCGCAAAGGAATTTAAAACAGTAAAAGAAGATGTAGGGGCAATGTGTGAATATGCAGGAACCGGTTCCAGAGTTATGGGAACACCGGCATGGGCTGTAAAACCTGTTCTGCGATTTTTCGAGATCTTAAATCTTTCACCATTATACAAATGGATATACGGAACTGCTGATACAGATTCATTCGTATCAATAGAAAAAGCGCAAACTCAGCTTGGCTGGATGCCGAAATTTTCTAATGCAGATGCTCTGATCAGATCTTATAAATGGTATCTCGAGAATAAGCATACTATTCAGCAGGGAACAGGAGTAACACATAGGATTGCCTGGAAACAAGGAGTTCTGGGACTGGTAAAAAAAGTACTTTAAGAAATTTATTTGAATCTAATTTAATTTAATTACACCTAAACTATAAATGCTAAAGAAATTCATTTTAAATATCGACCCTTCCACCGGAGAATTAATAGAAAAGATCAAATGCTCATCAGCAGGAGAAGTCGCATCTTCAGTTAAGCTAGCTAATAAGGCATTCCGTATCTGGAGTCTTGTGCCATTAAAGCAAAGAATTGCTTTGATGAAAAAAGTTGCAAAGGATGTTGAAAAAAACAAAACAGCTTTGGGAAAAATGGCAACCATGGAAATGGGAAAGCCATTCAAGTCAGCTGAAGGCGAAGCACTTGGAAGCTCATATGGAATTCTTGAAAATATTTCTCTTGCAGAAAAAGGATTGGAGACTGAAATTTTTCATGAGAAAGGTTTAACAACTGAACTTCACCGTGCACCCCTTGGCTCGATTGCAGTAATTACACCTTGGAATTTTCCTATTGGTATGCCGGAATCTCTTTTAACTCCCGCAATACTTGCAGGCAATACAGTTGTTTTCAAGCCTTCTGAAAATACACCGACTACAGGTAAAATGCTTTTTGATATTTATAACAAGCATCTTCCGAAAGGTGTGATAAATTTACTTCAGGGTGCTGAAGAAGTAGGAGAGGCTCTCATTAATTCTGATATTGAAATGGTGGCATTCGTTGGATCACAGGCAGTTGGAAAAAAGATAATGAGTGCATGCTCAAAAAATCTTAATCGTCTTGTTCTTGAACTTGGCGGAAAAGATCCTATGATAGTCTTAAAGGATGCTGATCTGGAAAAAGCTTCAAAGTATGCAGTTGGCGGTTCACTGAGAAATTCCGGACAGGTTTGTGTTTCTGTTGAAAGGATTTATGTTGATGAGTCTATAGCAGAAAAATTTGAAGAGATGGTTGTAAAGCAAGTAAAGGCATATAAGGTTGGCAGTGGTTTCGATGATGTTGATATGGGTCCGATGGTTACTGAATCTCAGAGAAAGCATGTTCTTGGACAGATAGAAGATGCACGACGCAAGGGCGGTAAGCTGCTTCATGGAGGTAATGCGATCGAAAGTAAGGGATTCTTTATGGAGCCGACAGTTCTTACTAATCTGACAGAGAAGCATGATATAATGGTAAGAGAAACTTTCGGACCTG
This sequence comes from Ignavibacteria bacterium, assembly GCA_038230595.1. Lineage (GTDB taxonomy): Bacteria > Bacteroidota > Ignavibacteria > Tepidaquicellales > Tepidaquicellaceae > JBBRMY01. The sequence goes on along the minus strand of JBBRMY010000006.1, from coordinate 13,096 downwards.
TGGTTGCAATTCAAAAAGTGAAAGGTGAAGAAGAAGCTTTGGAAAAAGCTAACAATTCTACCTTTGGTCTTGGCGCTACGATCTGGACTAAAAATATAAAAAAAGGAAAAGAGCTTGCCCGTAGAATTGAATCCGGTATGATCGGATTAAATGGTGGTATTGGCGGAGTTTCCGGAACACCATGGGTTGGTATTAAGCAATCAGGATTCGGTTATCTCGGAAGTATAGACGGAATAAGACAATTCACAGTACCAAAAAAAGTAAGTTATAGGGATTAAATATTTTAACTTAATAGAGCATCATACTTTTATCGGAAAATTTCAAAACCCGTTGCAATATTTGTAGCGGGTTTTTTATTTTGATTTCTTTTCTCTTCTCTGTGTAAACAACTTCATATTATCTCTCCCCAAAATCCTCTATTTTTCAGTTAATCAATCTGCCCAATTTGCTTTTTAATTCGATCGCATTTCTATTTTTTTTACCTGCTGTCGTAACTATATATTTTCTACTGCCGCATAAATTCCGATGGGTATGGCTTCTTGCAGCCAGTTGTTATTTCTACATGTACTTCATTCCTGTTTTTATTCTTGTAATAATTTTTACTATTATAATCGATTACTTCGCAGGTATTTTCATTGAAAAGAATACCGGGAAAAAGAAAAAGACTTTTTTAATAATCAGTTTAGCTTCTAATATCGGAGTACTTGCATTCTTTAAGTATTACAAATTTTTTGTATCAGGTTTTGAAGCTGCTTTTAGTTCAATTGGTCTTCATAATACAGTACCTTACCTCAATATAATTCTGCCTCTGGGACTCTCGTTCCATACATTTCAGGCAATGAGTTATAATATTGAAGTTTACAGGGGAAATCAAAAAGCTGAACGGCATTTTGGGATTTACAGCTTATACATTCTGTTTTTTCCCCAGATGGTTGCGGGTCCTATAGAAAGACCTCAGCACATGCTCCCTCAGTTTTATGAACATCATAAATTTGATCCTGAGCTGATCTATAGCGGGCTTAGATTAATTCTTATAGGGCTGATTAAAAAAGTTGTATTGGCTGACAGACTTGCACCAATTGCAAATAATGTATTTGATGCGCCTCATCTTTATCCCGGTCTGCCAACTATGATCGCAGTTATAGCATTTTCATTCCAGATCTATTACGACTTTTCAGGTTATACAGATATTGCACGAGGAGCAGCAAGATTAATGGGATTCAGGCTGGTGAAGAATTTTAATATGCCGTATTATTCAAGGTCAATTCGTGAGTTCTGGAAGCGATGGCATATCTCTCTTTCGACATGGTTCAGAGATTATTTATATATTCCATTAGGCGGGAACAGAGTTTCGAAAGCTAAAATTTATTTTAATCTTTGTGCAGTTTTTCTTATAAGCGGACTTTGGCATGGTGCCAGCAAAATGTTCATTATATGGGGGCTTCTGCATTATATTTATTTTGCTTTTTCTATGTCAACTGATAGAATCCGCAAGAAAATTGTTTCTGCATTATTTATAAATAAACTGCCGTCACTTCATAATACAATTAAAGTTTTAATTACTTTTTCAATAGTTACATTTGCATGGATATTCTTCCGAGCAATGTCAGTTCCGGATGCATGGTATATTATAACACATTTACTCCCCTCATCAGGCTCACAGCTTTTCCCAAAAGGGAAGACTGAGATTGTGATCGCATTTAGTTTAGTTGCTTTGTTTGAAATTGCCGGTTATTACTTCACGCGTGTTTTTTTCAAAAAAAATGTACTTTCGGTAAATACAGATGGCAGCCTTGTAAGCAGATCTCCAAAGAGAACCTGGGAAAATATCTATGTTGCCGTCCGATGGTTTTTATATATTGCGGCAATCTTAATTATCCTTAATTTCGGAATGTTGCAGAGCAGAAATCAATTTATTTATTTTCAATTTTGAGCACAATAAAGTTTTTTAAAATATCACTTTTCTTTCTTGTAATACTCTATCTCGTTCTGCTGAACCTGAGTGTTACATATGATGATATTTTAAAATCTGATCCGACTAAAAAGTTTAACTGGATATATTCAAAGAAGGATCAGGTGTATGATTTCTGTGTTCTTGGCTCTTCCCGGGGTGCATGCAATATGAATATACAGGTCCTTGATTCTGCATTGGGTCAAAAAGGAATTAATATCTCACTGGTCGGTTCATCTTTTGCTGAGCTGAAAATAATATTTGAATCTTTCCTTAAAAAGAATACTACAAAAAAGCTTTTACTTGAAGTTGATATATTCGGGCTGGATAAATCTAATTTCGGGCATCCATATCATGAGTTTGAATATTTTCCTTATATGAATGAAGATTTTATTTATAAAGATCTTAAAAACAATTTTGGAAATCAGGCTGTTCTCTGGAAATACATTCCGTTTTATAAATATGCTGCTTTTAACAGTGTTACCGGAATGACAGGAATCGTTTCAATAATTAAAAAAAATCAGTCTGATTACGACCAGAACGGAGATATGCTGCTTGACAGTGCGGCAAATCCATTTGAATTAAAATATCTTGAAAATAAATCTCCCACCGAGTATAAAATTGATGAGGAGCGTGTAAATTCTTTAAAGCAATTGGTTTCATTAGCTGAAGAAAGAAAGATAGAGATTGTTATGTATATTGCCCCTTCATATTCAGAAGCTGCAAAGTATCAGAGCAACAGGCAAAATATTATCGATTTTTACTCAGCTTTTGCTAAAGAACATAATTTCAACTTCTATGATTTTACAAAAGAGGAAATGTGTAAAAATATTAATTACTTTATAGATCTGGAACATACTAACAAGCCGGGTGCGATAGAGTTTTCTAAAATATTTTCAAAAGTCCTGATGTCTGTTAAATAAATTTTTAAAATGTAACTTTCTTCTCGCCCGTCTCTCTTACATATACAAATTCGAATCTAATTTAAAACATAATTGCTAAAATGACAAAAACAAAAATATTATTGTTACTTATAATCTCAATATTCTTATTAAAAAATTCCTTTGCCGATCCGTATTCTGATAAGCTTGATGAACTGATGACTAAATATGATTCAATGCAGCTTTTCTCAGGAGTTGTTTTATTGGCAAAAGATGGTAATATAGTTTACGAAAAACCATTCGGATATGCTGATTGGGAAAACAAGGTAGCTCTTAATAATCAAACCTTGTTTAATATTGCTTCCATTACAAAGATGTTTACAGCTACAATGATAAAGCAGCTTGAAAAAGAAGGAAATCTTTCACTTTCTGATCCGCTTAATAAATTTGTGAATATTTATCCTGACAATATCGGAAGTAAGATAACAATTGATATGCTATTGAATATGAAGGCAGGTCTTGGGGATTACCTAATGGATCCGGCTTATAATAGAAATATTTCTAAATTCACAAATGTGGATGCGTACTTAGAACTGATAAAAAATGAACCGTTACTTTTTGAACCGGGAACTGATACCAGATATTCAAATTCAGGTTATGCAGTACTTGGGGGAGTAATTGAAAAAGCTTCAGGTAAAACGTATGTAGAAAATCTGAAAGAAAGAATTTTTGATCCGCTTGGTATGAAGAATTCTTATTTCAAGCAGATAAGCGATGTGTATCCGAATACTGCCACTCCCACTTCGATAGATTTTTCCGGAAACAAGCATAATATGAAGATCGAAGCATCTCCGTCCGGAGCCGGTGGCATATTTACGAATGTTGAAGACTTGTTAAAGCTGGATACTTATCTGAGATCTTCAAAATTAATGGGTGAGAATATAAGGGCAGGCGGAACACCCGGATGGAATTCAATATTTGCCCAATACAATGACGGTTACACTTTGCTTGTTTTTTCAAATTTCGGTAAAGCTGCTGAAGGTATTGAATCAAGATTCAGAAGCATTAGAAATAATAAGGAATATTTGGCACCGGGATTACCTTTAGAAATGACACTATATAAAACACTAAAAGACCAGGGAACAGCAGGACTTTCTGCAAGTCTTAAGCAGACTCTAAAGGATAATAATCTGGAATATAATGATAATCATCTCAATGATTTCGGTTATCAGTTAATGCAATCAGGTGAGCTTGATAACGCAATAGAAGTATTCAAGCTGAATTCAGAATTATTCCCTGACATCGCAAATACATATGACAGTCTTGCTGAAGCATATATGAATAAGGGAAACAAGGAGCTTGCCATGCAGAACTATAAAAAAGTTTTAGAATTAAGACCTCAGAATGAGAATGCAAAAAAGATGCTAGAAAAATTGCAAAAATAAATAAATATAATTTCAGCTGTTGGTGCCGCATTTCCACTAACAGCTATTCCCGGATTTCTATAAATCAGACATTATTTATCATTAAAGTTTTCAAATTAATATATTTATATTAATCCAATCTAAATCTTTAATGGTAAATCTTACCCGAAGCTTTATAATAATTTTTGCACTCATTTGCTTCTATTCCTGTAAAAATACTATAACTTCTCCCACTGATCCAATTAGTTACGATACTTCTATAACATATACAGACAATAATGGAGTTATCTTAGGAGGTGATATGACAGATTGGTGTTATCACTGCTCAGGTACAAGCTGTTATGGAATAAAACCGGTTTATCCAAATCCGGTGACAGATACATTTAATATCAAATACTCAGTTGCTTCAGCTATTCCTGTTAAATTATATTATTTAAATTCTGCGGATACTGTTTTTCTTGTTAACAGCACAATTGAATCGGGACAATATTCTTTGCATATCTCAGCAAACGGACATGGACTTCATAATACATATAAAAAATTATTTATTCAATCAGGCGGCTTTTACTGCTCAGGAGATGTTAAATTCAGATGAAGAAAATATATTTAACAATACCTGTAATATTAGTACTACTTTCTTTTTTCTCATGTAAGGATAATATTGTAACTGTACCTCCCGAAATAATAATTCTTAACGGACCTGACACAACTATCCTGTATACTGATTATAATGGAAATATATTGGGAGGAGATCTGAATGACTGGTGCACCGATTGTCATGACTCAACTAATTCATGCACTCAGTTATACCCGCCTTATCCAAATCCTTCTTCTACATCATTTAAAATAAACTTAAAAATTCAGACAGAGGATTTTGTGAAGTTATATTTTTTGAATAATTCAGACACTACTTTTTTAATTAAGGATACATTACCAGTTGGAAGTTTCGTGATTGATGTTTCAACTTTCAATTTTAATCTTCATAACACTTATCGGAAAATATTTATGAAAACATTAAATTTTAATTGTTCCGGTGATATAAAGTTTAATTAAACTTTTTCTGCTAGATTTTTCGAATGATATTATAAGATGTGCTTTTTAGGCTTAATTATCAAAAGCTACCTGACAGGAATAAGAACCTGTCAGGTCAAATTCCAAACCTTCACGGACGACGTTTTTTGAATTAGCCGCTTCGCGGAATATCGGGATCCCCGATAAAAGCATTCGGGGACGACGTGTTACTTCACCTTTACCATCTTCTTGGTTTCCGAAAATAAAACATTCCCCTCAGAAGTTGAGATCATCTGGTAATAATAAATTCCGCTTGCGAGATCACTTCCTGAAAAGCTGACATTGGTTCTTCCTTCACGTACAAAGCTGTCAAAAACGGTTGCGATCTCTCGCCCTGAGATATCAAAAAGCCTGATCTTTACAAAAGATGGTCTTCCGGTTTCAAAAAAAAGATTTGTTGATGGGTTGAATGGATTAGGGTAATTCTGTCCGAGTGCATAAGTAACCGGGATATTAAAAATATTTCCCCGTACATCTTTTAGAATATAATTATCGGGATCAAAATCAACTGAAGTTGGTTTTTGATCCAAAGTAATTTCGAAGAGCTGTGATTGAGCATTATTAAAAACTGTTACAGCAGTATCCCTCACTCCTATTTTAAAATTGAATTTAAGCGGCATTGTAAAAAATGCCGGATTTGTGTTCACATCCTGATCAACCTGAAGCTTTGCTTTATATCTGCCGTCACTTAATAGCTCAGTATCCCAGTTAATATTATATTTTGGATAATTTTCACCGAATATCCATTCATTAAAAAAATAAGCAAGGCTGCTTCCATAAACACTTTCAGCATTTCTTCTTAGATCATCAGTCACCGCAGTGCTGTATATGATCTGTGGATCAGATGCATACGTTCTTATAATATTAAAAAATGTAGAATCACCGGCTATACCTCTAAGCATATGAAGAGTTACTCCGCCTTTTGCATAACTTCGGGTTCCATCAAATATCTGTGATATGGAAGTTGGATCCTGCACATAAACAGAACCATGCGCACGCTTTGCATCCGACATTCTGAATGTCATAAAATCTTTATAACCGCTTGTACCGCCTATATGCTCCTGCCACAAGGCTTCTCCATAGGTAGCAAAGCCTTCATTCAGCCAGATGTTCTCCCAGTTCCTACAGGTGATCTTATCACCAAACCACTGATGTGTCAGCTCATGAGCTATTATATTATCAAACCATGCCCCCATAGAAGAAATAGTTTGATGTTCCATACCGGCATTCCTTCCAAACTGAGCATGACCGTACTTCTCTCTAATGAAAGGATACAATCCATATCTTTCTGAAAAATACTTCAACATTTCCGGAGTCTTATCCAGTTGTGGTTTCAGACTTTCAAGGTCTTCAGGATAAATGTAATGGACTACTTCCATTGAATCAGTTGGTGAATATTTAAAACTCGATCTGTATATCGAGTAATTTGAAATCGCAAGAGACATCAGATAGGAAGCTATCGGATAAGAGTTTTTCCATGTAAAGGTTTTAGTGCCTGTTGAGTATGAGCCTGAGTCAAGAAGAACTCCATTAGAGACTCCTCTGAGCCAAGAGGGGATAGTTATCTTAACCATTGAAGAATCTGCCTTGTCATCAGGACTAATCTTACAGGGAAACCAGTCCTTTGCTCCGAAAGGTTCGCTAAGTGTCCAGACTGCCGGCTGATCAGAATGAGATCCGAAAACGAAGCTGCCAAAGCCGGTTGATTTTGGAAGACCTTTGTAATATACAGTAAAATTCAAGATCTCATTCATAGAATAGATCCTGTTTAGAGTAATTGACAGCTTATCATTTTCATGAGAAAAGCTCAGATGAACAGTATTTGAAACAATAGAATCCACGAACATATTGTTCGTCAGATCTATAAAAACGCTATTGGATGAACTGCTTTTTATCAGGCAGGAAATGAATGCAGCTCCGTTTAGATAGTCAGGGTTAAGTGCTATATTTAAATCAAGCTTATAGTACTTAATGTCAACCAAACTATCGCTGCTTACTAATGACTTATTCTCGAAAAAATAAGCCATTGAACATTTATCATAATTTTGTGTTGAAGAATATAGATTTGAGCATAGAATTGTATAGAAAAACATATTAAAGATCAAGCTGTATAACATTAAAAATTTTGTTTTTTGGATCTTCATAAAGTCCTAAGTCAGTTTATTTATAATATATTGAAACTTTATTTATGATTTAATAGTATTTTTAATATAAGTCTTATTGAGTATTTTTAACTTAAAAGAATATTATCCTGTATATGAATAAAAAAATATTGCTGCCCCTGTGTATAGTGCTTATGGCAGTAGGCGTTTTTATTGGAATGAAAATAAACGCTCACTCTGATGATAAATTTACTGCACAGGTAAAGAAATACGCAGATGCTTTAAATATTACTACACGAAATTACGTTGACGAAGTTGATTCTGAAAAGCTTACTGAAGCTGCTATTAAAGGCATGCTAGAAGAGCTTGATCCTCACTCTGTTTATATACCTGCTGAACAGTTAAAAAGAGTTAATGAAGAATTTCAGGGAAGCTTTGAAGGTATAGGAGTTGAATTCGATATAGTAAGTGATACTATCACTATTGTTTCTCCTATAGCCGGCGGTCCTTCTGAAAAGCTTGGAATTATTGCGGGAGATAAAATAATTAAGATCGACGGTAAAAGTTCGATAAAACTTACAAGAGAAGATGTTCCTAAATTACTTCGCGGTCAGAAAGGGACAAAGGTTGTAGTTACAATTGCCAGAGGCGGTTCACCTAAGCAATTAGATTTTGAGATAATAAGAGATAAAATACCTATCTATACTGTTGATGCTGCATTCATGTATAACAGTGATATTGGTTATATAAAAGTAGCCCGCTTTGCTGCAACAACTATGGATGAATTCAAGGCTGCTTATACTAAATTAAAAGCTGCCGGTATGACAAAGATGGTTTTAGATCTTCGAGGTAATCCGGGTGGATATCTTGACCAGGCATTTAAGATGAGTTCAGAGTTCTTAACAAAAGGTAAAAAAATAGTTTTCACAAAAAGCAGAGTAAACGATTTTAATGAACAGTATATTTCAGAGGGTGGAGCATTGCTTGATGTACCTTTAGTAGTACTTATCAACAGCGGGTCGGCTTCTGCAAGTGAAATAGTTGCAGGTGCATTACAGGACTGGGACAGGGGAGTATTAGTAGGAGAAACTTCTTTTGGAAAGGGACTTGTACAAAGACAATATGACCTCGCCGATGCTTCAGCATTCAGAGTAACTATTGCAAGATATTATACTCCAATTGGCAGATCTATCCAAAAGCCATATGAAAAGGGAAAGTATAATGCTGACCTTGTAAGAAATGAACAGGAAGGTGATAATCTTTATCATGGAAACGATGTAAAGGATTCTACAAAGCCTGAATTCAAAACATTTGGCGGAAGAGTTGTGTATGGCGGCGGCGGAGTAACTCCTGATTATATAGTGAAGCTTGATACACTTACTTCTTACACAGTTTCTTTAAGAAGAATAAATCTGTTCTATCTTTATGTTGAAAATTACATGAAGCAAAACAGAAGCTCTATTGAATCAAAATATAAAAATTACAATACATTCAGAGATAATTTCCAGGTATCAGAATCTATGATGAATGAACTGAAAAGCATGGCAGCAGCAAAAGATATAAAATATGATGATGCATCATTCAATAAAGATAAGGATTTCTATGTATCATCTGTGAAATCACTTATTGCCAGGGATATCTGGGGAAATGAAGGCAGCGTAGCTGTATTTATTAATTCTGATGAGCAGTTCTTAAAAGCAATAACTTTGTTCAATGAAGCACAGGAACTTTCTAAACTGAACAAATAAAGAAACACATTAAATGTAAATAATGGTTTATTAACATAGAAATGTGTTGGTAGACCATTTTTTGTGGGCTATAAAAGAGAAACGAAGACGTTTAATTAACATGAAGATACTTTTATTTATTTTTTCTTATTTTACTTTTATTCTATTCCCTCATTCAGGCTTTACTCAAGGTAAAGTTCTTGAGCAGGGAGAAGAGTTGAAGTATGAAGTTTATTATGGCTTCATTAAGTTGGGAGAAGTAAAATTCAAAGTATCAAATGTAGCGGTCGATGAAAATAAAAAAACTACATGTAATGCTAATGTAGTAATGAAGAGTTATGAAGGTGTTCCACTAGTCAATATTAGTTATATCTTTGAAAGCGAGATGGAATATGCTAAAAATGATCTTTATTCAACGAACTTTTACTCATCAGAATTTAAGGATAAAGCAATTCTAAATACTACCTATAATTTCCTTTATGACTCGAACTATGTTAAGATCCTGAAAGAAACTAATAATAAATCACTTTATAACGGAAACTTTAAGTTCAATCACGGCATTAAATATGAAGACGGGCTTTCATTGTTTTATGCTGCCCGGCTGAATTCTTTTGAAAATAAGAATTATAATGTACCGGTTTTTATAAACGAAAATCAAAATTCTGTAAAATATTCGTTCAATATTAATAAAGATGTCGTTGATATAGGAATGATAGATTATGATATTTCAGTAATAAAAATAGCAGGGAATGCAGATTTTACAGGTGTTTTTGGATTAACAGGAGAGTTTGTAGGCTGGTTTTCTGATGATGATTACAGAGTTCCGATAAAAGCTCAGTTCAATGTGCTTATAGGAAGTGTAACACTTGAGCTTATATCTTACAAGAAAAAGAACTGGAAGCCGCCTGTTTTTAAAAATTGATAATGCTTCTTGATTGTAATAGAATTTCAAAATAAGTAAATTATATAAAATAAATAAAAATGTTAAAATTAAAATCCTCCTTATTATTATTTTTTGCTCTGGCTTTCGCTTCAGGTGTAAGCGCACAAACGGCACAGGAAATAATAAAGAATGTTCAGTCAAAGTATGACAAGATAAGTGATGCAAAAGCCAGCTTTACTCAATCCATTAAAGGATCAGGCAAAGGTTCTTCCGGGTCAGGAACTGTATATATTAAAAAAGAAGATTATTACAGAATAGAAATTGGCGGACAGACTATTATTACTGATGGAAAAACTTCATGGTCATATAATCCTAAAAAGAAGCAGGTAGTTATCGATAATTATAAGGATGATGGAAATACTTTTTCTCCTAATAAATTTCTTTTTAAATATCCTGAGAATTTTTACTCCGATCTTGAAAGTGAAGAGAATGTTGGCGGAGTTGATTGTTATGTGATAAAGCTGACTCCAAGAACTGCAGGTAATATCAAGGCAGCTAAGATATGGATCGATAAAACTGAAAATTTAATTAAAAAGATCACTATTAATTCAAAAGGTTCAACAAGCACTTATACATTGAAGAACATTGATCTTAATGCAGGCTTAAGCTCATCAAAATTTACTTTTTCTCCTCCTAGCGGAGTTGAAGTTATTGACCTGAGATAAAATAGTTGTAGTAAAGATTCTATATTAAAAGTTAAGCACAGTCTTTGTGCTTAACTTTTTTTGTTTATTGAAGTATTTTAATGATATATGAGCATGACTCCCCGAACAAAGCAATTCCTTAAAACAATAATACTATTCGGTCTTCTCGCTTTCTTTATGTGGCTGGCATTCAGAGGAGTTAATTTCAATGATCTCTGGACTGAGCTTAAGCATACTAATTATTACTATGCTCTTGCCGGGGGATTAATGGGTGTTGTTGTAAGTAATTATTTCCGGGCTCTGAGGTGGAGATATCTTTTAAATCCCCTTAAAGAAAATATAAGCATGAAGGTAATGTTCCCGCCTATCATGATAGGTTATATGTTGAGCTGCATTATACCAAAAGGCGGAGAAATTTCACGTCCTGTTATGCTTGCTAAGAAAGAGAATATTTCCAAAGGTGCTGCTTTTGGTACTATACTTGCGGAAAGGATTTTTGATCTGCTTAGTCTTCTTGTTTCATTCGGACTTTGCTTGTTTATATTCAGAGAAAGACTTTCAAATGTATTTTCTGATTTTAATATCTCTTCTATAGCAATTTATACTTCTGTTGTTGTTTTCGGAATGGTTGCATTGCTTCTGCTAGTGATCTTTAATCTTGAAAAAAGTGAATTAATAATTGAGAACATAACAAAGAAGATCCTGCCGGCAAAGTTTCAGCCGAAGATACATAATCTTTTCATATCAATTATAAACGGATTTTTATTTATTAAAAGACCAAGGTACTACTTTCCTATCTTTATACTTTCTGTGATGATCTGGATTACTTACGGAGTATCGACCTACCTGACATTTCTTGCATTTGATTTCCATCTCGGATTGTTTGATGCAAATCTTATCTTAACCCTTATAACGTTTGCAATGTTTCTCCCATTGCCGGGAAATTCTGCAGGTGCCTTTCACTTTATTTGCGGAACCGCTATGGTAAAGCTATACGGAATTGACAATGAGGCAGCTCTGGGATTTGCAACTGTTTCTCATCTCTCAGGCTTGGTACTGATGATCGTTATTGGAGGATATTATTTCTTCAAGGAGAATTATAAGCTCAAGGAATTAGAGAATGAAAAGATAGAATAAATTATCCTTTAAATGAACCCCCACTTGAATAAGAAGGGGAGCATAGGGGTTTCAAATATGATTAAAGATTAGCCCTTTTTTTCTCTCTTCTGCTTTTTAAATACCCTATTATTACTGGAGTTATCGAGATAAGAATAATTAAGATTATTACTTTTTCAAAATTATTTTTTATAAAGGGTATTTGTCCAAAGTAATAGCCCATAAGAGACATAGATGCAATCCATAGAATTCCTCCTGCAACACTGTAGCCAATATATTTTTTATATTCCATGCCTGTTATACCTGCTACTATCGGTGCAAACGTTCTGGCAAATGGTATGAACCTTGCATAAATAACAGTCTTCCCGCCATGCTTCTCATAAAAATCCTTAGCCTTTATCAAGTATGCTTTCTTAAAAAGCCGTGAATCTTTTTTCTTAAATAATCCCGGTCCTGCTTTTCTTCCAAACCAATATCCCGTATTGTCACCTGCGATTGCAGCTATTATTAAGAAAACTATTAAATTTGTAATTGAAAAATATTTTCCGGTTGAAGCAAGCAACCCCGCAGTTAAAAGAAGTGAATCTCCCGGCAGAAAAAATCCTATCATCAATCCTGTTTCAGCGAAAACTATAATAACAAGTACTGCAAGCCCGCCCCATGTGATCAGCTCTTCAAGATTTCCGAGCTTATGAAAAAAGTCTGAAATAACTTCCATTTATTGATTTAATTAAGTAAAAATTTATTTGAGTTACAATTTACTCAATTAAATCCGCAGTTTAAACCTATAAGTTCCTGATTATGGCAATTGTTATAAAATTGATTTAAAAACCTTTTAATTTTATTTTAATTAATGATCAAAAGCACAGCTTACTCACGATCTTCTGTTATAACATACATCTTGATCCTGTCAGTCAGCTTTCTCTGGTGTGCATGCATTATATTAGCTCCTTTATTAATAGATAAGGGGGGAGTTTACTCTAAATTTTCTACTGCAATTTATTATTTTTTCTCATCGTATTGCCATCAGCTAAACGACAGGTCATTTCATTTAAATGAAAATCCTTTTGGTGTATGCTCAAGATGTACCTCAATTTACTTTGCATTTTTAGCAGGTGTTATAGCATATCCTTTTTTTAATAAGCTTAATAATATTACTCTTCCTAAAATATATCCTCTTTTGATCGCAGGGTTTTTTGTTGCAGCAGATGCATTGCTGGATACTTTTTCCGGATTT
>JBBRMY010000005.1:0-56464 GCA_038230595.1 Ignavibacteria bacterium | reverse complement strand
CATTGAAGCAACTTTTTGCCCCAAAGTATTAAGAATAGTTATAGTTATATAATGAGTATTTGGTAATTCATAAATAATTTTTGTTGTTGGATTAAATGGATTAGGAAAATTCTGATGTAATATCAATTTTTGCGGAATTTGATACCCATTCTGATAGATACTTGTTGGTTGGGAATATTTAACTATTGAAAAGTCTATACCGGTAGTTGATTTGCTGTTTCCTGCAATAAAAATGTTTCCGGAAGAATCTAATAAAATCTTTTTAGCTTTATAATCACTGAACTGAGTTCCATTATTAAATTGAATGGCCCAATTAAAAGTGCTATCCGAAGAATATTTTAACGTCAGAAATTTTATGGTCACACTAAATAAGTCAGTGTAACCTGCTATATAAATTTTCTGAAACTTATCGATGGCAATTGATGTAGGATTATTATCGCTATTATTTACGGGTTGAAATGTTCCTGACCATAGCGAGTCTCCGTTAGAATTATATTTTGTAGTCAAATAAGCTGTTCTGTTAGAATAAGGGATTGAAGCAACCGTTATAATATTAAATTTGCTGTCAAGATTTATATCTGTTGTAAAATTTGAACTATTAAAATATCTACTCCAAATTAAATTTCCGGAAAGATCGTATTTAGCTATAAACTTCACACCTCCTAAATAAACATTCAATTGATCATCAAAATAAATATTTCTACCTCCAATATTATTTCCCAAAAATCTTGTCCAAATACTATCACCATTGTTATTATATTTTAATAGTGTGCACATTCCGTTTGCATTTCCCCCTGATACGTAAATATTTCCCCCAGAATCAGTGTTAATTATATCGGGGATGTCTACAGATGTGGAAGTACTTTTATAATACCTACTCCATATTTTGTTTCCAGAAGAATCAATTTTAATTGTTGCAAAACCATGAGTCGGATTTTTTCCAAATCCACCTCCAATTCCGGTTATAAAAATATTTCCAAATTTATCTATTTTAAAAGATTGAGCATTATTAAAATTATCTGATGAATTATTATATCTTTTTGACCATAACTGAATTCCCTCTGAATTATATTTTATTAACAAATACTCAAGTTTTGATAAACTACTATCTTTGGTAGTTCCTGCAACGTAAACAAATCCATTCTTATCTATTTCAATTCCTACCGGTGAATCAAAATCATGAATAAGACCATCATATGATCTCGCCCATACTAGAGTTCCAGAAGCATTATATTTCAAAGTAACAATATCGTAATTTGAAGAAGAAACAATTGTGTAGCCGGTAATATATGTGTTTCCTTGACCATCAATTTTCATATCCACAAAATTGTCATCCTGAGTTCCAACGCTATTATAAGTCTTTGCCCATTCAAGCTGTGGCTGGGAATAAAGAGTTAAACCGGGAATAAAAAAAAAGAAAGCGATTAATAGATTTCTCATAGTAAAAATTACTAATTTACTAATTACTGTATTTGTTTTTTAAGTGAGGTTCACAAGTAATTAAATTTAGAATAGTTTTTAATAAATTACAATAATTAAATTAAGGATTTAACATAATTTTGGAGTAATTATCGTTTTGATGTACATTAACATTACCTCACATTTAACCAAAGGAACTCGGCATCTCCAAAAGAGAAAAATTTCTGACTTTAATTTTTCATTTTCTATCCTTAAATTATTATGGTATTTTTGAAATACAATCTGATTTTAAGGTTTCGCGTAAATTTGTCCAATTTTTAAATCATTTAGGATTTTAAACGGTTAATTTATTGATACAAATTTTTTTAAAATACTTTCCAAAAAAGTTTATTCTCCACTGTATATTTTTAATAATGGATGTATTCCTGATTCAGTAACTGTTTTCACATTCCCTGACTAAGGAAATGTATCTATCAAAATTGAGACAAGCGAATAATTTCTGACTTTAATCTTTCCTGAAAATACCATATTTTATTATGGTAACTAAGTTTTAAATTCAAGTTTGTTTATAACGTTTTATGATAGTTTGTCAAAATTCATAAAAATATTAGGAAGTTAACTATTTATTAATGCAAATTATTTTTTAAAGTATTCTTTTCGGAAAAGTTAATTTTCCACTATAATCATAGTTTTATTTTTTATCAAAGTTCTTCAATTCTGTTTTATATTCAGCTCTTCATTATAAGTTATAATTAGTAATATTCAGTATTCATTTTTATAAATTTAAAAATAAATATCATGTTTATTATATTATCACCTGTTTTATTTTCCCTGATTTACTTTCCATTGGTATTATCAGTTTTGCAAAAGAAGAAAAGTCCATTCTTCAGCTTGACATCTTTGCCGCCCTGAAATAGATGATGAAAACTTAATCTAAATAATTTTTTTAGTTTACTTTTTTGTCTTCCCTGTCAGGATGCAAGAACTTTAGGCAGCCTGCTCTGAATTTGCAATTCTTCCATTTGTGTCTATAGACCAAATTAAATCAAATGCAGCAATAAGGAGAAAATAGTTTTATCCGTTTTAAAGCTTTGCCCGATTTACCGTTTTACCCTTCAGATAATTTTTTCTATGGGAAAGATATCTGTTGGTGTTGTACAGCTATTCTGTTAAATGATCTTCGCCATTGCGGGAAAAGTTTAGCAGCAAAACCAGGGATGACAAAATTTATTTTTATCAAACCTGTTCTTTTAAATTCCTATAATTATAATTTTTTTTTACAATACTCCCATTCATGGGATTACTATATCCGGTTCACATTATAACACTTGTTTCATATTTTAACCCCGTGGGGGTGAACTATTTGTAGCCCGGGGTGATACCCCGGGTTACATGCCCCCCACAAGCGTCTCCCTCCCCTTAGAAAGGGGTTCGACGCGAATGCGTCGGATAGTTTTCGTTTTTATTTGTCGGGGTGGGGTTGATAATAATAACCAAGGTTCGTTGCGAAGCAACGAATAGCTTTTGCGTTTAATTGTACCCCGTGATCTGATCAATCACATCGTTCTTTCAAATAATTTTCTGCAGAGATGCAGATATGCTGAAGAGATTCAGTATGGATGAGAGATCATCCAAAAACAAAATGAACATATTCTGATTCCATGTTTACTTTGTGTTGATGAACAAATTGGGAATACCAAATAAATATTTTGTCCTCTCCGTTATAAATTAATATTATTACGTAATCAGAAATAATATTAAGGAGTTAAAGTGGCTTCGCTGGTGGAGCCGGTAAAGAAAAAGCTGCAGATGGGTGCATGCAAAGAGCTTATAGCCCGGCTTGAATTATAAAAAGGGAATAGATTATCAGGATTTCATCCTTTGGCAAAATTCCTTCATTGAAGGAAAACAAAAGGGTACGGAGGTGGCAGAAGTTTATTGTCTTCCGGTTCTATGACATTAGATTTCCCCGAACGCTTTTATCGGGGATCCAGTGACCTTATAATTAAAAAGAGTAACCTCTTTCTTGAGATTATTATGCCCTGATTGAAGGAGTGCTTTGTTAACGTAATCTTATTAAGCAAATTGAATCCTCTTTTCCTGACTTAAGATTGTTCCGTTTAATTCTCCACCTTTTCCCCCGCCTCCGCTGCCTGATGAGTCTAAACTTTGTACATAAGCCGACATATAATCCCAGCTTGCAATAAGTCCCTCATAAGAATATGGATTTTGGTTCATAATCTGTTGAAGCCCTGACATAGCTCCGCCAAAATCTCTTAATGCTATCTTTGATTTTTGTATGTAATAAAAAAGCATTTTCACGATCTTTAGATTATCAGAATGTGATAAAATGAGACCCTCGTAATATGTTTTAAGTAATGACATCCTGCTTTGTCCTGTTAGCGGATGCTTTTTATCAAGTTCGGCTGCAGAACTATATAATCTTGTTATTGCATTTGATGTGCTTGTTGAATCAAAATAATTGTTGAGATATAAATTACATTTATTATATACGCTGTCCAGGTCATGTTTGCGGTATGAGACCTCAATGGAAGAATGAAGTTTAAAAGCTGCTCCTGTCGTTTGCTCAATCTCTTTTTTAGATATGTTGCCGGAAATATTATTGTTTGCTT
Organism: Ignavibacteria bacterium; assembly: GCA_038230595.1. Taxonomy (GTDB): domain Bacteria; phylum Bacteroidota; class Ignavibacteria; order Tepidaquicellales; family Tepidaquicellaceae; genus JBBRMY01. Next base: position 52,412 of record JBBRMY010000005.1, on the reverse strand, counting down.
CTTCATTGCCGCTTCCTTTTCCGCCTCCACCCCCACCTGTTTCAGCTTCTACATTGTAAACTGTATCTGCTACTTCTGCTCCTATGTTATCAACAAATTTAACATCTCCAAAAATTATCGGATCGCAATCGGGTGATGGTTCGTAAAGTATTGAAATTGAATTTCCAACTGCATCATGTAAATTACATATTGGATTTAATGGATTAGGATTTGAAGCTTGAGTCCCGTTATAGAAACAATTACCGCTTAGATCAATTTCTTCTGAGTTTATTTCCCTGTCAAAATTAAATGTGCCGTCTATATGATAGTTGCTTGAATTATTTACAGTATCAATATAAAACTTGTTACTGCCTCCCCACATATCAAATGTTGAAACATCTATATGAATATTCTTCATAGAAGAAGAATAAGAGCTGTAATCGAAATTATTATTTCCTCCTAATGCAACTTTATCATTTGCAGCCAGGTATAAGTTTGAATATGAATTTCCGGTTAGAGCTGCTGATGTTCCGGAGCTTTTAAAATAATTGCTTAGTAAATGAATGTCGCTTGATGAAGAAGTTATAGTATTCATGTAACCTGTGAAGTTGCTATTCTTTATTATTGCATTGCATCCGCTTAAGATCACTCCGTTTCCGCCTGTATTCGAACCCCCGGGCGAGATCGTTACATAGCTCATATAAAAGTTTGATCTGTTCGCTCCTATTGAAGCCATGTTGATCGCATATGGTGATGATGCCGACATGTTAAATATTGAAGAAATAAATGAGTTATTAGAAGTTCTTTTCTCTCCTGTAACTATATTTACTCCTGAAGGATGATTTAAAGTACTTTGCGAGCAATAAAACCTGCTGTTCTGACATACTAGTGTATCAGTATTTATGGAAGTTAAAACAGTTAAAGTATCTTTAATATCATTGAAGTCCACCTGGTTAAAATAAGCAAAGCTCGAATTATTGCATTCAATTCCATTCCATTTTTCCCCCGGCATACCCTTTAGATTTAATCTGAGAGTACTGAAATTATCTGCTGTAATATTTCCGATTTGAAGCTTTCCGCTATTCATCTTTATTCCTGCAGAAGAATCAAAATTAATTGTTACACCAGTCATTTTAATATTATGTCCGGCGTTAAAAACTGTACCCATACAGTTAAATGACTGACCGCTCACATCCTCATCTCCTGCAAGTATTCCGCCTGTTTCCATCACTGGCTGAAGTCTGAAAAGCTTTCCTTCACCGGGTTGGAAAAAGCCTAAAGAAGTTAATCTTGTACCAAGATCAACATAATCTTCAGTGATTTTATTAAATACAATTGAGGAATCCGTATTCACATCAGTTATTCTCCAATTGTTAAATCCGTATAGATTATTTTTGTTGAATCTGATTTGAACACCTCTTACACTCTCGGGAAAAATAATTTTTGTAGGATAGCATCTCCTGTTTGCAATTAGAAAATATTTGCTGTGATCATTCGCATTTTGAGTATCCGCGGGATTTGGATCAAAAAAAGCAATTTCCCAAAACTTATCAGCATTTGTTGCATCAGAATCATTACCGATATGGAGAAGAGAAGGATCAGGTGAAGAAGTTGAACCATAAACTCCTTTCATACTCTTTATATTACTGATATACCCTGTCATTGCGCTGCTGTATTCAGCATGTAGGCTGTATCCTGCCTGCCATTTTATCCTGTCAAGCCATGGCTTCCAATTCTTCAATTTTAAGTTCATTGAAGCTACATAAGAAAACTTATCCTGCCCAAACATATTGGAATTTCTTCGCTTTAAATATGTGTGAGGATTTGAAGGAGAATAATCAAGCAAGATACCGTCTAAGCCGTATACTACACTTCCGCTATCAATATTAAAATCTTCATTTAATGATGGTACCCACCACCAGTCTAAACCGTCAGCGCCATGTGCAATAGAGATCATTGCCTGCATTTGCAATTCTTCATTAGTTGGCTCTCTTGTATTTTCCCAAACATGATTTGTTTGACTGTAACTCATATTTGACTGCAGCTGAGGTTGTACAGAAAAATACATATTAGCAGTTGTTAAATTTTCCCTCGCAGCTTTTCTGGTATCACTAACTTGTTTTAAATAAGACCCCCAATCACCTATAGAATTTTGGACATTCTCAGCCCCTATCTTACCTTGCAATTCATTGTTATAAATATCGGCAGGTTTACCGGAAATTTCACTCTGTAAAGGTGCTGAAGCTGACGGACCTGAGAGTCGTAAATTCTCAGGAAAGCAAAGCGGCAATTCTGCAATATCTAAATTAAGTCTGTCAGGATGATTCAGACTCATCAGATGTTTTATACCTACATTATTATTTTTCAGTCCTTTTGCAAACATCCATTGGGAATTTGCTACGTTTAGTTTTAATGATTGATGTGCTGTTCTACTTGCTTTATATTTTTCTTGAACGTAATTTATACAAGGTAATACAGAATACGTTAATTCATCAATACAATAAAAAAAATCAGTATTTAATAAAATTGATGTGTTAGTTCCATCAGCAGCATTTGCTTCATTCTGGATATCCTGATCATACGCTCCATTGAACAGATCATTAGCAACATCGTCATCAACTGTGAGCTTATCAAACCATACATCAACATTTCCCGGCCATTCGATTTTAAAATCCATATGACAATTATTGTTCCAGTTTGAGATGTTTTTCGGCTCAATTCCTATTCTAAGATCAGTTCCTGAAACATTTAAGAATGCTGATGAAACATTAAACTTTTCAATATATTCTCCATTATAAGTAGTATTGCCGCTGTCTACTTTAAAATCTTTTACCCGTATAGGAATTGTCTTTATTGTGTCGCTATGAAAATTATAAATTTTTATGCTGAAAACGATATCTTCCTGTATAAGGGAATTATTAAAATCAGATGTTTTTATTCTAACCATAGGTTTCAGGTGCCAATCATTTGTATCAGTAGTATATTCCAGGAAATCTTTAAAATCTATATGCTGAAGATTTTCAAATATATTCTCAGCAATAATTCCTGAATTGCTTGATCCTGCAGTGAGATGAAGAACCGTTCTGCTGCTATCCGTAATATAATCGCCTGAGCAGTTCTGATATGCAAACCCATCATTAAAAGGATTTGTTTCATCATTATCAAATATGTGTGTTCCTTGTAGAACTTCATAAACACATCTCTGACCATAACATGGCTTTTCAATTTTTGCCCTGCTCATCATATAGTTCATATGATGAACCTTAAGAGACTCAATTAAGTTATTAGTATATATAATTTGAGAGTCTGTAAGTGGTTGTCCAACCAATCCAAATGAATCTGTTCCTGCTCTATCATCGAGGCTGACAAGAGCATTAAAATGAAGAGTATCACTTAGCTGTGAAATAAGCTTTGAATATTTCAATGATACAGGCTGGGTGGGATCTGAAGTATGTATCATGTTTGTAAAACCCGGTACAGGCAAAGTTGTTGAAGTTGTAGACATTTTTGTTACTAGCCGTGCTTTGTAAAAATTTGAGCCAAAACTTGTAAAGCATAGAACAAAACAAAGCATAGAAATTAAAATAAAATAAATCTTTTTCATATTTATTTTTTAAATTAATTAAACGTTCTTTATGGTTATTTTAGTTTTATTTAAGCAAATGTTTATAGACAGTTTAAGTTTTTAAAGGATAAAGAAATCGACATAGTATATCACTTGAAAAATTTATTTTCTTATAAAATAAATTATATGTTAACTTTGATAAGTTTGTAATAAGAGAAAACCTGAAATTAGCTCCATCCGAAACGGACTGTTATTTCAGCAATATCATCTTCTTTGTCTCTGAGAATTTCTCTGTCTCAATTCTGTAAAAGTATATTCCACTCGATAAAGTAGAAGCGTTAAATTCATATTCATAGATGCCTGCGGTAAGATTTTCATTAACCAATTCTCCCACTTTGCTGCCTATTGAATTATAAACGATTAGCTTAACATACGATCTTGATGGCAAAGAAAATTTTATTTTTGTTGTAGGATTAAATGGATTAGGATAGTTTTGCGCTAAATTATATTTATCCGGTATTTGATTTGATATATTTGATATTCCTGTAAAATCACTTAATGGTCTTCTCCATATGCCTTCATAATAATCAAAGCAGCCAATAAAAAGATATGTGGGTGACATGCACATTGTTCCTACATGAAGGATCGAACCAACAGGAATTCCTTCTCTTCTCTGCAACCAGGTAGCCCCGTTATCGGTAGAACGGAATACTATAGAAGATGTTCCTGCAAAAAGATTATTATCTTTTGCAGCAAAGCAATAAACAACTGGTTCATAAAGTCCGCTGCTTGATGATGACCAGCTTGTTCCATCATCTGAAGATCTGAAAACTGAATTTCCTTTTGTTCCTGCAAATACATTTGATCCGTAAATTATTACAGAAAGAACATTAAGATTTGTTAATCCATTATTGACTGCGATCCAGTTAGAGCCGATATTAGTTGATAGATACATTCCGCTGTCAGTCGCTGCAAATACTTTAGTGCCTGAAGAATAGAAGCAATTGATAAGTCTGCCAGACAGATCTAAAGAAGTCCATAACGAACCATTATTAGTTGAAAGAAAAGCTCCACTTGTTGTACCTGCAAAAATATTAATGCCGAAAACATTAATGCAATTTATATTCTGCTGTGTTAATCCATTATTAATGGGATTCCATGTAGTTCCATCATTAGTTGAAAGGAATATTCCATCTCCTTCAGTTCCTGTAATTAGATTGCTGTCGGATGATGCAAGAGCTTGTGCATGTTTTAATAATAATCCGGTATTAGCAACCGACCAGTTAACGCCATTGTTTGTTGATTTACATATTTCACCTAAATAAGAAGCTGCATACATATTATTATTTTGCCAAGAAATGGATTTAACTGCATTTGGAAATAAAGCATTGGTTCTTAACCAATTTGTACCGCTATTAGTTGAAAAATAAATTCCATTGATACCACCTCCCGTACACAAATTACTTCCATTTACACCAATGGAAGTACCACCTATTGAATCAATTTGAGACCAGGAATCTCCATTATTTGTTGAAGAATATACTCTTCCGCTTGCTTCAAATATTTTATTCCCGATAACAGCAAGATCGTAAACATCAAAAGAGTCCAAAAAACCCGAAGTTACACCTATCCAGGAATTTCCATTGTTGGAAGATCTATAAATGCTTCCTCTAATATTATTATAATATATTGTTCCTGCAAATATGTTACTTCCTAAAACTGTTATACATTTTACATTTGTATTTACAAAACCTGTATTTGACAATGCCCAATTATTCCCATTATTTGTAGAAATATATACACCATTTATTGTTCCGGCACAAATGGTAGTTCCATTTGCTGCAATACAGTTGATAGCTAAAGTAGTTATTCCATTATTGACAGCAAACCAATTTGTTCCATTATTTGTAGATCGGAATACTCCACTGTTATTATCTGACCCTGCATACATATCAGTTCCGTTAACAATTATTGTGCGGATCTGGAAACTTGTTAAGCCTGAATTTGCGGAAGACCAGTTAAGTCCCCCATTTGTTGTAAAAAATATTCCCTGCGTATATACGCTTGCAAATAATGTATTGCCTGAAACTACAAGTGAAGCAATTTCATATCCTGAAAATCCTACTTTTGTCCAGCTCTTTCCGGAATTTGTAGTGCGATATAAGCCATCATTTTCATCTCCATAGTAAATATCATTCCCATAAAAAGCCAAACTACTTACATAACCAGGCTTGCCTGGCAAATTGGCAGTATGAATCCATTGAGCAGTAGAAATGTTGGAAATAAAAAATAAATTGAAAATGAAAAGGAAGGAAACTAAAAATATTTTGAGAAATTCTTTTTTCATAACTTTCGAATATTTGTAATGGAATCTCTTTGCATTATTTGAAATTAAATACAAAAATATTTAATAGCAATCTATTTTTATAACAAATTATGTAATTATACGCAATGTATCAACTGTTTGTGGTAGGCATACTTTAATATAATTAGCTCCATAGAAGCTACCGATTATTTGTTAATATTATCACTTAAACTTTGTTATTTTTAAACTATGGTAATCATATTTCCAACCTTAGAACCTCCAAAAGACTTATGACCTTTCCATCCATAATAATCGAAAGAGAAAAATTTCTGACTTTAATTTGTCATTTTTTAGCCTTAAATTATTATGGTATACTTGAAATTCAATCTGCTTTTGCTGTTTTGTAATAATTTAAAAAAAATAATAAAATTTTCAGAATTTTAAACTACTGAATTGTTAGAGCAAGTTATTTTTTAAAAATTCTTGATGAAAACATATTTTTTTCTGTTATTAAAGTTTTAATTTCCATCATTTTCAAAGCTCTTCATATTCTGTTTTAAATTCAGTTCTTCATCATAAGTTATAATTAGTAATACTAGTATTCATTTTTATAATTTAAAAATAAATATCATGCTTATTATTTTATCACCAGTTTCATTTATTTCCATTTCTATAAATCGGGATTGTTTAACAATATTAAAGAAATTTTTACAAAAGAAGGATAAACGATCTTGCAGCCCGAGAGCAATGCCGCCTTGATAAAAATACTTAAAACTTGATCTAAGATAGTTTTAAATTTTTGTCTTCCCTGTCAGGATGGAAGAACTCTAGCCAGCCTGCTCTGAATTCACATTTTATATTCCATTTGTGTCTATAGACCAAATTAAATCAAATGCAGCTATAAGGAGAAAATAGTTTTACCGGTTTTAGAGCTTTGCCCGTATTACCGTTTTAACCTTCAGATATTCTTTTGCTATGGTGGAGATTTCTGTCGGGTGTGTTAAGCAGTACTGTTAAAATTGTCTTTGCTATTGCGGGACAACTTAGCAGCAAAACCAGGGATGACAAAATTTATTTTTATCAAACCTGTTCTTTTTAAATTCCTTTAAAATTTTTCTCGATTTAGAGAATTTCCCCGAATGCTTTTATCGGGGATCCAGGGACCTAATAACCAAAAAAAGATTAAATCACTTTCTTGAGATTACTATATCTAATTCTTAAAATATACTTAATGCAAGATTCATATACTCAACCCCGTAGGGGTGTAATATTTGTAATATAAGATTTCCATACACCCAACCCCGTAGGGGTGACCTATTTGTAACCCGGGGTGAAACCCCGGGCAAAATCTCCCCACCTCGACCCTCCCCTTAGAAAGGGGTTCGACGCGAATGCGTCGGAGAGCTTTCGTTTTTATTTGTCGGGGTGGGGTTGATAATAATAACCAAGGTTCGTTGCGAAGCAACGAATAGCTTTTTGCTTTATTCTTAAAACAACAACTCAAGTGAACTGATCATTCACTCGAAATTCGTAATTAGCTCTTTCTGCAGAGATGCAGAACGCTGAGAGATCAGCACGGATGAGAGATCATCCAAAAACAATATGAATACTTTCTGATTCCATGCTTACATCATGTTGATGAACATTACAGGAATACCAAATAAATATTTTGTCCTCTCCGTTATAAATTATTCTCATTTCGTTTCCTGAAATGTTAATTAAGGAGTTAAAGTGGCTCCGTTGGTGGAGCCGGTAAAGAAAAAGCTGCAGATGGGTGCATGCAAAGAGCAAATAGCCCGGCTTGAATCAAAAAAAGGGAATAGATCATCAGGATTTCATCCTTTGGCAAAACTCCTTCATTGAAGGAAAATAAAGGGTACGGAGGTGGCAGAAGTTTATTGTACTCCGGTTCTTTATAGTATCGTCTTCCCTGAACGCTTTTGTCGGGAACCCCTTTGTTACGAAAAGTGGCGCACAAATATAAAAATAATGACTAAACCTCTTTCTTGGGACGAGTACGTTCGCCTCGGAGAATTATTATGCCTGATTAAAGGAATTCTTATTTATCGCAATCTTTATATCCAAATTGAATCCTCTTTCTAATTTTTCACAATATGACTATCTTAGATACCATGAGCTACATCAAGATCTTTCTGATCTCTGTTTATGCAGTTTTCATTGCCATCCTCACCATTCTCGCTTCTCCGATCGACAAAAAAGGAAGAATAGTTCACCGACTTTCAAAATCATTCTCTGCTGTTATACTTTGGGTTGCAGGCATAAAGTTAAATATTAAAGGAAGAGAATTGTTAGACGTGAATGAAAATTATATATTCATTTCTAACCATCAAAGTTATTTTGATATTCCTGTTCTTATGCAGGCGATCCCGAATGTTGTAAGATTTATTTATAAAGATACTATGACGAGGATACCCATCTTTGGATGGGGTATGTATTTAGGCCAGTATATTCCAATAAGCAGAACGAATCCAAGATTAGCTATAACGCAATTAAAAAAGTCAGCTTTAAAAATTTATAACGGTATCTCTGTTTGTATTTTTCCTGAAGGCACAAGAAGCGAAGACGGGAATATCGGTGAATTTAAGAAGGGATTATTTATTCTTGCTGATGAAGCTAAAGTAAAGCTTGTACCGGTAACCGTTTCAGGCTCTTTTAAAATATTACCAAAAAGTAAATTTAATATTAAAGGCGGAATGGTTGATGTTACGTTCTCAGAACCGCTTGATTATAAAAAAGACAAGAATTTCTTAGAAGAAATAAAAACAATAATAAAAAGTAAATTATAATATGGCAGTTACTATTGCGGAAGTTGAAAAGATCGCGCAGCTTGCGAAATTAAAGTTCAATGAAGATGAAAAGATAAAGCTTCAGAAAGACCTGAATAAGATTCTTGAGTACATCGAGGAGATAAACGAACTTGATTTGGATAATGTTGAGCCGCTTGAGAATATTAATGAAACTGAAAATATTGTGAGAGAAGATGTTGTAAAGCCCGGGCTTACGACTGAAGAAGCCCTTAAGAATGCGCCTGCAAAAACGGGAAGATACTTTAAGGTTCCGAAAGTAATAGATAAGTGAAAATAATTGGAATAATACCTGCACGATTTGACTCAACCCGTCTGCCGGGAAAGCCGCTTGCAGATATTAACGGCAAGCCGATGATACAGCATGTTTATGAAAGTGCTTCGAAGTCTACTTTGTTAAGCAGAGTGATCGTTGCGACTGATAGTTCTTTAATTTATGATGCTGTTCAGAAATTCGGTGGCGAAGCGATAATGACTACAGCTTCCCATAATTCTGGTACAGAAAGGATTGCCGAAGCAGTAAAAAACATTGAAGCTGATTTAGTTGTGAATATTCAGGGTGATGAACCATTCATTGATGCTGGGAATATAAACATAGCAGTTCAGCCTTTAATTGATGATAAGAATATTCAGATATCTACTCTTGCTATAAAGTTTGAGGATATTAATGATATAAAAGATCCGAACAAGGTTAAAGTTGTCTTTGATAAAAATAATATTGCATTATATTTTTCAAGAAGTGTTATTCCTTTTAGTGAAGAAATAAATAACCTCGTTCCTACGCTCCAGCGTGGGAATGGATCTGAATATTATAAGCACATTGGATTATACGTTTACAGAAAAGATTTCCTGATGAAGCTTCATACGCTTAAGCATTCAATGCTTGAAGAAGCAGAAAAGCTTGAACAGCTCAGATTTCTTGAGAATGGTTATAAAATAAAAGTGGTACTTACAGAGATAGATTCAGTTTCTGTGGATACGGAAGAGGATCTGAACATGGTGAGACATTTTAATAAAAAGTAAGAGAGCTGAAGTTTTTCTTTGCGGGCTTTGCGCCTTTGCGTGAAATCAAAAAACAATATTTATAATTCTAATAATAATATTTGAAACAGCCAAAATTTATATTTCTTACAGGTGGAGTGGTTTCATCACTCGGTAAAGGTATTGCATCTGCTTCACTGGGTCTGCTTTTGAAATCCAGAGGGTTAAAAGTCACGATACAGAAATTCGATCCATACATTAATGTAGATCCGGGAACAATGTCTCCTTTTCAGCATGGTGAAGTTTTTGTTACTGAAGACGGAGCTGAAACTGATCTTGACCTTGGGCACTATGAAAGATTTCTGAATGAGAATATGCACAAGTCTAATAACGCAACTACCGGCCAGATATATTATGAGGTTATTAATAAGGAAAGACGAGGGGATTATCTTGGAGCAACTGTTCAGGTGATTCCGCACATAACAGATGAGATCAAAAAAAGAATGAACCATCTTGCTTCAACAAATAAATATGATGTAATAATTTCTGAGATTGGCGGTACTGTAGGTGACATTGAGTCGCTTCCCTTTCTGGAAGCTATGAGACAGTTTATGCATCAGGCCGGCAAGAGAAATTCGATTTCGATCCATCTTACATTAGTACCTTATATAAAATCAGCAGGTGAAATTAAAACAAAGCCTACTCAACACTCTGTTAAGCAGCTTTTAGAAATAGGAATTCAGCCTGATATTCTTCTTTGCAGAAGTGAGCAAAGGATTTCAAATGAAACAAAAGAAAAGATAGGTTTATTCTGTAATATTGATTCTGACAGTGTATTCTCAGCTCTCGATGCAAGATCGATCTATGAAGTGCCGTTAATGTACAGAGAAGAGAAGCTTGATGATATGGTTATTAAGAAGCTGAACCTCAGAACAAGCAAAGCCAATCTGACAGAATGGAAAAAAGTTGTAAATAAAATAATTAATCCTAAAAAGAATGTAACCATTGGGATTTGCGGAAAATATAATCAGGTGCCTGATGCTTATAAAAGTATTTTAGAATCTTTCATTCATGCGGGAGCTTTTAATGAGGTAAAAGTTGATCTCAAATGGATAGATTCGGAAGAGATAGAAAAGCATCCAAAGAATTTAGGAACAATAATGAAAGGAATTTCCGGTCTTTTAGTGTGTCCCGGATTCGGAAGCCGTGGTGTTGAAGGAAAGATTGAAGCGATCAAATATGTTCGCAAAAATAAGATACCATTCTTTGGTATCTGTCTTGGTCTTCAATGCGCTGTTGCTGAGTTTGCAAGGAATGTTGTTGGATTAAAAGGTGCAAACTCTTCAGAGTTCAAAGAAACACGCTACAATGTGATCGATATTATGGAAAGCCAGAAAATAATTACCGACAAAGGCGGCTCAATGAGGCTCGGTTCATATCCTTGTATCATTGCAAAGAACTCTTTAGCTAACAAAGCATATAAAACTGAATTCATTAATGAAAGGCATAGACACAGATATGAAGTTAATAATGAATTTAAAGACATTCTTCACAGTAAGGGAATGATATTTTCAGGAATTTCTCCTGATGGTAAGCTTGTTGAAATGATTGAGCTCCCTCACAAGATGCATCCATTTTTTATAGGCTGTCAGTTCCATCCGGAATTGAAATCTAGGGTTGTAAATCCGCACCCATTGTTCCGCGAATTCGTTAAAGCATGCAAGGCTTATGAGAATAAATAAAGTTCTATAGGGATTCTGCTATAAATTTAACCACCTTATTGGTGTTTTTTATTACATTCATATATTATGTTAACATTGTAAATTTTTTGTTGTAATAATTAACCATAACCTTTGATCCACACAGGACTCACATCTGCAGAAGTACAGCAAAAGACCTCTAACGGAGAATCCAACAGAGTAACTACGCATAAAAGTAAGACAATCGGTACAATAATCATTGAGAATGTTCTCTCTGTTTTCAATCTTATTATACTTCTGGTAATTTTATTCCTTTTTTATTTCTATATTAGAACCGGAGATTCAAGGCTGATCCTCGACACAATTGGAGCAGCAACTACAGCTCTTCTGAATCTACTTGTCGCAATTTACCAGGAAGTAAAAGCTAAAAGAGCTCTTGATTCGGTTAATCTTTTGTTAAAAAAGAAGATAAAAGTTATAAGAGATTCGGTCGAAGTTGAAATTGATCAGGAAGATGCTGTGAAAGGTGATACTATTGTTCTTGGCAGAGGAGATCAGATAATTGTTGACGGAAAAGTATTGGAATCCAATCATCTGGAAATTGATGAATCACTTCTAACTGGTGAATCTCATCCGGTTTTTAAAAATGACAATGATGAAGTTCTTTCAGGAAGTTTTTGCCTGTCGGGTAACGGTTATTATTTAGCTGAAAAAGTGGGAGATGATAGCTTTGCAGAAAGCATTACAAGCACTGCTAAAAAATATAAATTTGGTAAAACACCTCTTCAGAAAAAGATAGACATGATCGTAAAGATCATGTTTGTAATTTCAATTATTCTTGTACTTGCTGAAGTTTTACAGAATCAGCAGTTCCTTCGCGAAATTAATATAGATTTCATCAGAAGGCTCGCAACGATAATGCTTTCCCTTATTCCTCAGGGCTTGATACTGATAACATCTGTTTCGTTTGCTTTAGGAGTTGCAAGGATCAGTAAGCTTGGAGCTATAATTCAAAAGCTGAATGCGATTGAATCATTCTCCAATATTCAAATTGTATGCATGGACAAGACCGGTACTCTTACACAGAATAAGCTGACAGTAAGAGATATCCGGAATTTATCCGGGCTGCCGGAAGAGGAGCTTCAGATGCTGATGGGTACTTATGCAAAATTCTCCTCAGATAAAAATGCTACATTAAAAACACTTGAGAAATTCTCTCCATATACAAATGCTTCACTAACAGATGAAATGCCTTTCAGCTCTGAAAACAAAATGAGTCTGCTTCAATTAAAAATTGATGACAAAGAACGGACTTTTATTCTGGGAGGTTATGATGTATTGATCGATAAGCTGGATACTGCAGACAAGAATAATACTTCCGGTATTTTTTCTCAGAACAAACTTGGCATATACCGAAATCTTTTGTTTGGTGAAGTAACTGGTATGAATTCCTTAAAAGATGGTCTAAAAGATAAAACTATAAAGCCGCTATCTTTAATATCTATATCGGATGAAATAAGAAATGATGTAATGCAGGCAATAACATTATTCAGAAATAATGGAGTGAAATTTAAAATACTTTCCGGAGATGCCCCTGAAGCAGTTCAGGCTGTTGTTAAGGAGATAGGCTGGGAAATCGGAGATGATCAGCTCATCACCGGAACTCAGCTTGATAAAGTAAGCGATCAGGATTTTTATGACTGTATAACCAACAAATCAATCTTTGCAAGGCTTCGTCCGGATAATAAATTAAGGATCATTAAAGCATTTCGGGAGCATAAGAACTATACTGCAATGATAGGTGACGGAGTTAACGACCTTCCTGCTATAAAAGAAGCCGACATGGGAATTGCCATGGAAGAAGGAAGCAGCATTACAAAAGAAATTGCAGATATTGTTTTGCTTCAAAATAAATTTTCCCTGCTGCCATCTATATTTGACGAAGGTAATAAAATAATAAATTCTGTCAGCGCAATTGCAAAGCTGTATCTTACAAAAAATTTAATAGTAATATTCATTACAGTATTATCTATTTTATTTTCACTCGACTTCCCCATCACTCCGAGAAGGATCTCTTTGCTGAACATTTTTGCGATCGGACTTCCTTCTTTTTTAATTGCTTTAAGAAATACTAACGTTGAGAAAAATTTAAAGTTTACACGGGATCTGATTTCTTTTGTATTCGTTTCTGCTGTTTTTATTACTTTCACCAGCTATATGGGGAGGCTTTTGTTCGCGAAAGTTTATGGAATAAATGATAAACAGGAATTACAGATGCTCATGATAACGCTTTTCATTATTACAACTATTACTAATTTTCTGGCAATTGTTCTCAACAGAAAAGATGGCGGTAAAAAAGCATATATAATGTATGCAGCAATTCTTATTACAGTTTATTTATTTTTAGGATTTACTTCCTTTCATTTTATTGTAACTGATATTTTAAAGGATTTTTATGAAATATATTATCTTCAGCCAAAATATATACCATTAATATTAGTGACCGGCTTTGTTAGTTCAGTATGCTTATTCCTGCTTCAGAAGGCAAGATTAAGATTTATGAATAAGTACTGAATATAAAAACTAAAGATTTTGCTTATCATCAACAGCCATCACTATAGAATTATAAAAGTCTTTTAAAATAATTATGAGTTCCAAAAAATTTAAATTTCCTCTTCATTATCAGATTCTGCTAGGAATGGCACTCGGCATTCTGTTCGGGTACATATTCAAGATTGATCCTTCCCTTCTCATCTTTACAAGTAATAGTAAAGAATTAATTGTTAAAGAATGGAAAACTATTGATGTCCTCCAGAAAGATTCTGTAATAAAAACTTTCAGTGACGACGAGCAAAACTCGATTATAAAGTTTTTTGATAATGCTAAAAAGACAGCAGGCAATTATTCGATAATAATAAAATTTAATTCAGTTCCGGAACAGAAAATTGATAATATAACATCAGCAAAAAGAGAAGGTTCTGTTGCACTTTCAATCAAGCCTATTGGAGATGTTTTTATAAAGATCTTAAATATGATCGCAGTTCCTCTTGTACTTACTTCTCTTATTTGTGGAGCTGCCTCGCTAAAGACTCTTAACGAACTTTTTAAGATCGGGGGAAAAACTCTTTTGCTTTATGGATTTACAAATATTTTCTCTGTCGGCTTTAGCCAGTTACTGGCAAATATTATAAACCCCGGTGCTTTCATGGATGCTGTAACAAGGACCAGGATAATTTCAGCTTATAAAGATGACATTGCTGATCCTATAAAGAATGGATCTTTTGATTTTCTGAATTTTCTTACAGATATCATTCCAAAAAATCCATTTAAATCTCTGGCAGACGGAGATTTTCTCCAGATAGTTTTTATTGCAGTAATAATTGGCTTATCACTCACACTAATAAGTTCTGAAAAGAGAAAGCCTGTTCTTGCATTTTTTGAAGGAATGACTGAAGCTCTGATAAAAGCAGTTGAAAAAATAATTTACATTGCTCCGTTTGCAGTTTTTGCATTAATAGCTTCAACTGTTGCAGAATTTGGATTTGAAATATTAAAGACACTGGCTGTTTATTTTGCTACAGTATATTTTGCATTAATAGTCATAACATTTATTTTTTATCCGTCAATTGTGAAAATTTTTACTAATGTCAGCTTCAAAGAATTCTTTACAAAGCAAAAACAGATATTCGCAGTTGCCTTTTCCACCAGTTCATCATCAGCAACTTTGCCTGTTACATATGAAGTATGTGAGAAAAAATTCCTTATCCCAAATTCGATCACAAGCTTTATTCTTCCATTAGGTACTACAATAAATAAAGATGGGACAGCGTTATATCAGGCTATTTCTGCAATATTCATAGCTCAGGTTTATGGAATTCATCTGGATCTTACTGCTCAGTTCACAATATTTATCACATGCGTTATAACAGGTGCTGCAACAGCCCCCGTTGCAGGAGCAGGAATCATTATGCTTGTTGTAGTGTTAAAAGCAGCAAACCTTCCTCTCGAAGGCATTGCATTAATACTCGGTGTTGACAGGCTGTTAAATATGGCGAGGGCTGTTACAAATGTTGTCGGTGATGTAGTTGCAGGATTGGTTGTTTCAAATTCAGAAGGTGTTCTGCCAAAAGATCGAAAAGAATTAGTCTAGGATCAAATTTTTTATAAACTTATTTATCAAACGTTAATACTATGAAAAAAAGCTTATATGTTCTGTCTGCATTATTGTGTTTGGTCATTTTTATTTCCTGCGGCAAAACTGAAAAAAATAATTTAACAGCAAAACCAACATCAAACTCAAAGCAAATGGATAAAAATGTTTATGGAATAAAAGTAAAGGACATTGATGGCAAAGATGTAGACCTTTCAGAATACAAAGGTAAAGTTCTTATGATAGTAAATGTAGCTTCTAAATGCGGAAACACTCCTCAGTATGAGAGTCTTGAAAAATTGTACTCATCTTATAAGTCAAAAGGATTTGAGATCCTTGCATTTCCATGTAACGATTTTGGAGGACAGGAGCCCGGAACGAATGAAGAGATAAAGCAATTTTGCACCTCAACTTATAATGTTGACTTTAGGCTTTTTGATAAGGTGAAAGTTTTAGGTGATGATAAAAGTAAACTATACGAGAAATTAACAACTACTGCTGAACCGGCAGGTGATGTGAAATGGAATTTTGAAAAATTTATTATTGATAAGAATGGAAATATTGTAAAAAGAGTAGGAAGTAAAGTGAATCCTATGACTGAAGATGTTGTGAAAACCATCGAAGAAGAGCTTTCTAAAAGCTAATAGTATTTATAATTTGTAACTTTTGCTGGATTCGATCTTGGTATGGATCTTATACATCATTTCATTAATATTTATAGGCTTTGAAATAAATTCATCCATGCCTACATCAAAGCATTTCTCTTTATCGCTTACAAATGCATTTGCCGTCATTGCTATTATAGGTATATAAGCACCTGTTTTCTTTTCAGATTTTCTTATTCTTACCGTTGCTTCTATCCCGTTCATTACAGGCATCTGAATATCCATCAGTATTACATCATATTTATTTAGACTAAGATTTTCGATAGCTTCGGCCCCATTACTGCAGACTAAAACAGTATGTCCGTATTTTTCAAGTATTTTCCTCACCAGCTTTTGATTTATAACTTCATCTTCAACAACTAATATGTTATAAGACTTCCCTTCATATTTTTTAATAGTTTTCTTATTGTCCATGTGAATTTCGTTCAGTGTATTAATTTGAGGTTTCTGCATTTGAAATTCAGCAGTAAAATAAAACTCACTTCCGATATATGGTTCACTTTCTACTCCTATTTCCCCATTCATCATTTCAACAAGATTCTTACAGATAGCCAGTCCAAGTCCTGAACCTCCGAATCTTCGGCTGAAAGATGAATCTCCCTGATGAAATGGTTGAAATAAAGTTCTCTTAACTTCATCTACAATTCCAATTCCATTGTCTTTGATCCGGAATTCAAGTTTAATTCTTTCTTCATTCTGCTTAAGAGGCTTTACTGTAATTATGATATCTGAGTCCTCTGAAAATTTTAAAGAATTTGAGAGGAGATTTAAAATTACCTGTTGTAACCTTTCTGAATCTCCTATAACGGTTTCAGGAATTGAATCTGAGATCTCTGTTAAAATTCTCAGGTTTTTATCCTTAGCGGTTGGCTCACTTATACTAATAGATTTTTTAATTGCATCTTTTATACTAAAGCTAACATTATCAAATTCCAGCCTACCTGCAGCGATCTTTGAAAAATCAAGTATATCGTTTATAACTCTTAAGAGCTTAAAAGAAGATTCCTTTATCAGATCAAGATATTCTTTCTGATTTTCAGATAAATTAGTATCCAGCAGCATTTGAGTAAATCCTGATATTCCGTTTAATGGTGTTCTTATCTCATGACTCATCACAGCCAGAAAATCACTCTTTGCTTTATCTGCCATTTCGGCATTAAGTCGGGCATTTTCAAGCTGTTTTTCCTTTTCTTTAATCGCAGTTATATCTTCAGCTATTCCTATTATTCTTTCCTTCCCATTACTTCCTGTATTTAAAGTAAATATCCGGGAATTAACCCAACGTATCTCATTCCCATCCTTTATTATCCTGTAAGTTAGACCTTCAGGGGGACGGTTATTTTTATTCGTGTTATAATATTCAATGTCACCTGGATATAAATATTTTAACCAGCTTGCCGGATTCTCGTAGAATTCTGACACATCAGCTCCGAATAGAGTAGTGTAATAATTATTAGAATAAATAACCTTATTTGTTTCTTGATCATATATCCACAAAAAACAGTTTATATTTTCTGTAATTGCACGAAGCTTTTCTTCGTTTTCTATTATCTGCATCTCTGTTCTTTTTTTATCATCTATATCCAGAGCTACAACATATGAGCCGCAGAAATTAGCATTTTTATCATACCTGGGACTTGCTGAAACGAAAATGGACTTCCTTGAATTATCTTCTCTTATGACCTCCATTTCATAACTTGTTGAGAAACCCTTTGCCCTTAGCTTGTTCTGACTTTCAATAATGTTTCTGTTCTTTTCATCATGAAACTGCTTAAGGTCTAACCCTATTAACTCATCTTTATTTATACCGAAAATGTTTTCACATGCTTTGTTGCTGAACAACAGCTTATCATCTTTATCGGTTATTAATATTCCTTCATTAAGATTGTCAATGATTATCTGGTATCGAACTTCAGATTCAAGTAGCATCTCCCTGCTTTTTTTCATATTAGTTATATCGTAGCTGAAAGCAGTCAATCCTGTTATTTCATTTGCATTCATTATAGGATTCATAGATATAATTAAATATCGAGTGTCTCCAAACAGAACATATTCTTTTTCTACAGTAAAGCTTTCTCCACTTAAAGCTCTTTTGTACATATCGTACCAGAGTTCTCTAAACATTTTCTTTTCTTCACGTATTGATTCAACCACCAGCATCCCCGGGTATACCTTTACTTTAAATAGATCTAGCATCTGTTGTTCAAAAACTTTATTAAACTTTACCAGGCGGAAATTCCTGTCAACTGACCATAAGCAATGCTTCACATTGTTCATCAGGCTGACAAGTAAAGACTCCGATTTACTTACTTCAATTTCACGAAGCTTTTGATCTGTTATATCTATGTCTACTTGTACTATATATTCAATTTTGTGGTTATCATCAGATTCAGAATACATATATGAGTTGTACCATTTCAATCCTCCATTAATATCGTAACCTCTGTATTCCAGATTATTAATTTCTGTTGCTCCATCTTCCAGCCATTTTTCAACAGAGCTTGTAATTTTTTTTATATCATCTATGTGAATAAGTGAAAATAATTTATCAGGAGATACCCGGTTCAGGCTTTCAAGTGTAAACCCGGTTGTCAGCTCATATTGCTTGTTAACGAATTCATATTTTTTTGTTTTAAGATTCATTTTGGATATAGAAGCAGGCAGATTATTAATAAGATTGAAAAAAGATCTTTCACTCTTAGAATTTTTCATACCAATTTCGATCTTATCATTCTCAAACATTATGTTACTTTTTTTAATATAAATAAGTATGATTTGTGCAAAAACTATTCCAATTTTTTTCAAATTATTGATATTACCTTGATTTTGGCATTTAATTCTACTTTTTATATATTTATCTTATTTTATGGAAAAAAAGTATAAAAAAACCGTTTTTGATCCTCTAAATGAGCTAATGGCATACTATGCTGATAAGAAAGCTGAAAAAAAGGAAGAAAAAAGCAGATCAGAGCAGACAATTGAAGAAATTCTTAAGCAAAGAATTGTTGATGGAGACAGAATTGGGATAGATAATGACTTAACGGAAGCTTTAAAGAAGTATTCAGCCCTCGAAATTATTAACGATACTCTCCTTGATGGAATGAAAACTGTTGGAGTTCTCTTTGGATCTGGTCAGATGCAGCTCCCGTTTGTTTTGCAATCAGCCGAGACAATGAAAACAGCTGTGAGCTTTCTTGAGCCATATATGGAAAAGATCGAAGGTGAATCTTCAAAAGGTGTTTTAGTTCTTGCAACAGTGAAAGGTGATGTACATGACATTGGAAAAAACCTCGTTGATATCATACTTACCAACAATGGTTATAGAGTGATAAACTTAGGAATAAAATGCGCTTTGGATACTATGCTCAGTTCTTTTGAAGAGTCTAAAGCTGATGCTATCGGCATGAGCGGATTACTTGTTAAATCTACTGCTATTATGAAAGAGAATCTTGAATTGATGAATCAAAGAGAATTAGAGGTACCTGTTATATTAGGAGGTGCTGCTTTGACTAAAAGATTTGTTGAAGGTGATCTGCGTGCTATGTACCATGGAGATGTTTATTATGCTAACGATGCTTTTGATGGTTTGAAATATATGGAAAGCATTATGGATCATAAGAAGAAGGGATTAAAGCCAGATCTGAAAATATATATTGATCCGAGAAGTAAGCCGGCTGAAATAAAGGAAGCGGCTAAAGATTCTGACACACCTTCAAACTCTGGAGCATCAATGACAACTTCAATGCATATGCAGGAAAAGCAGCTTCATGATGCTGATTTTAAAAAAGAAATTTCATATCAATCAGAAAAAAAGATATTTGTAATTAAATCTGATGTAAACAAAAATGAAGCAGTTCCAATTGCTCCGTTCTTCGGAAGTAAGCTCGTAGATAATATACCGCTTGATAAAGTTTATCAGTATATAAATGAAATTGCATTATTCAGAGGAAGCTGGAATGTATATAAAGGAAAAAGTACACAGGAAGAGTATGACTTGTTAATTAAAAATGAGATCGTTCCGAAGTTTAATGAATTAAAGCTTCTTGCAAAAAGAGAAAAGTTGCTGCGCCCTAAAATTATTTATGGATATTTTCCATGTCAGTCTTCTGAGAACGAGCTTATTATTTATAAACCAAAAAATATGTCAGATGATCTTCATTCTGTATGGAAGATCTCTCCGGCGGATATAGACAATTTAAAAAGTGATGATCTTGAAGTCTGGCAAAGCTTTAACTTTCCTCGTCAGAATAAGGACAGGCATTTGTGCATAAGCGATTTTTATAAATCTGTTGAATCAGGAAAATTTGATGTTGCTGCATTTCAGATCGTTACAGTAGGAAAAGAAGCTACTGAATATGCGCAAAAACTGTATCTTGATAATAGATATCAGGATTATCTTTATTTTCATGGATTATCTGTTGAAACTGCAGAAGCTTTGGCAGAATACTGGCACAAAATAATAAGAATGGAACTTGGTATTGCAGGAGATGATGCGCAGGAGATCAAAAAGCTTTTCTCACAGTCATACCGAGGCTCACGTTATTCATTCGGATATCCTGCATGCCCTAACCTTGAAGATAACAAGCAGATGTTTGAATTACTAAAGCCTGAGAGGATAGGAGTTACACTGACCGAAGAATGGCAAATGGTGCCGGAACAAACTACAAACGCAATTGTAGTACATCATTCTGAAGCTAAATATTTCTTTATAAAATAAAAAATCCGCTCTAAAGAGCGGATTTTTTTTCATAATCTCTTCTGATCTTTTTTTACTTCAATACAACGAGCTTTTGTATTCCTGTTTCTGAAACCAGCTCATCATTTAATATCAGTTTGTATAAATAAATTCCGTTAGCTATCTGATCTCCATCTGAATCCCGCAGATCCCAGTCAACTTGATTAAAGCCAATTGAGGCTGGAAAATCTATAGTCTTTATGACCTTACCTGAAACAGTATATATTTTTATTTTAGAGCTTCCCGGTCTTACCGCTCCTGCAATATTGAAAATGAATTTTGTTGAGACTGATGCAGGATTAGGGAAATTATAAAGCTCTTTCAACAATAACCTGTCACTTACTTCAACAGTATATGCGACACTGTCAACAGTTTCACCTTCTGAATTTTTTATAATAAAATTAAGATCATGACTTCCTGCTTCAAGCTGTGGATAAAACTTTTGCTCACCGGTCTTATCTGATTTGCTCAGTGCAATTTTATCTTTTACATTATTACCAATAATTTCTTTCTTATCAACTTTAAGACTGATGAATGAAAGTTGGTCATTAACTGTTTCTATGCTTTCTTTTTCATTTTGATTTTTTTGTTCCTTAAGCTTTTGTTCAGAGACCAAAGGAATTTTTAAAGATATTTTAAGCTCTGGCTTCGCGCTCACATAGTCACCGCTTTTCAATAATTTTCCATCTGAAAAAACTTCAAATATATTAATATTGCTAATGTATTTAACCCGAAAGTTAAAGCTAGCAGTATTATTATAAGAGAAGTATTCATTGTTTCCTGTTGCAGGAACTACTTCTGCGAAAACAGTAAAGATCGGATTATTAACACCAAAGCTGGAAGGCTTTGGGATCGCAAATTTAGGAGCGAAGCTTGCCGTCTGGTTCTTCGAAAGAGGTACGTTTATACTATCGGTTCTTATGATCTTTCTAATTGAGTTTGAGTAATAATAAAGGTTAACTGCATATTTATTAATATCGGAAAAGCCATTATTTGAAATTTTATAATTTAATGTTACTTTTTTACCGATAGTAGTTGTTGAATCCGGACTATAGATAGAATTTTTATCGATAATTAATTCGCATGGAGCCTGATAATTCATATTGACAGATCTTAAATATGCTGAATTTATCTGGCTCGAATTAGTATCTATATAGAAATTTGCTTTTAAATTCAGATTCGGATATATAAGAGCATTAATAGTATCAAGTGATACAAATTGATTTGCCGTTAATCCTGAATATAGAAGATTACTTGTTCCGTTTACATTTAAACCTGTTACATCAAATGTAATTGAGTTTCCTATTGCAGATAGATGCTCCCATGAAAAGTTATTCCATTTCTGGGAAGGTCCAAACATCATTGTCAGGCTTCCATTAATATTTTTAAATGTGGTATGAAGCTCAGCAGTTGAACCGCACCAGTTATTAGGACATCCTTCATCATAATTTGGATATCTGTGATATGCTTCTGCATGAGCTGTACCATTAACGATGAATGACCAAGTGTTAAAGCTATTAAATACATCAACTGAGTCAGCATCAATAGAACCCATAGACTTGAATCTGTTTATCAAAGCAGGTGACATTGCAAGTCCCGCAGGATAATAGTGAGCTTTTCCTACTAACAAAATAGTGTTTGCATCAAACGTATTCAAATATGTAATCACCGAATCAGAAGATGTCGGACTAAACATGCTAAAATTTTTCAGTTCAAGTATTTTTCCATCTATCTTTCTTACTTTTACAATATTTAATCCAGGGTTAGATCTTTGTCCAATATTGATCTGCTTATTATTTACAATGAAATATGAAGTTTCTTCCCCATTATTTCCAAGAGAAAATACTTTTATGTATCCATCTTTATTAGAAAGATTGAAGCCGGCTGAATCATATTTAACACTATTGATTAAAACATTATCAAATTGCTTTTGATTACTTAGTGAGACAGTTACATTACTGTCTGTTGTCAAAATTTTATTGATGTTGGAGGATTTGCTTAAAGTTGCCAAAGAAATAATTGGCTTATTTTTAAATTTCTGAATTGACGACCACGGTGAACTGACACCATTTAAAACTGATTGAGTTCTCCAGAAGTACACTTTGTTGGTATCAGGAAAAGGCACAACTGTTCTGAATGATGTGACTGTTCCGGAAATATTTGAATTCTGAAATAATAAAGGATTTGTAAATGTTTCAATTGTATCAAGCTGAAGCAGGAGCTGTATACTTGTCTTTGCCGGATTATTATCAGGATTTATTCCTGTAAATTCTACAGAGTCTCCAAATACAACAGAATTATTAATAGGCTTTATAGGAAAGAATGAAACATTTCTTATATTAACTGGTACAGATAAAATGTTATCAGCTTTAGAGTCAGCAGCATACCAGTTATCAGGATCCATTGTTGTTCTTACAGAATACAAGCCTAATGAATCTAAAATAAAATTAATGTCCACAGAATCTCTGAATCCAAAATGACGAATAATAGTATCTCTGGCTATGTAAACTGAATTATTTTTTAGAAGCTCCAGTCTTATCTTGCATGAATCTGCTGCAATTCCGTAATTTTTTGGAAATACTTTAAAGTTCAGATTTTCATTTAAGACAGGATTAATATCCGACAACTTTGATCTTTCATTTAAAACTGAAAATTCCGGATGAGTCGGTGAAATTAAAACGGACGCAGGATCACCAAGCAGGTTAAAGCAGTTTAAAGTTATCCGGCTTGCAAACGAACCGGCATCAGCAGACATTATCTGAGTTCCTATCCTTAATAGATCTCCCTGAGTTCTTACTAAACTATCCTTGAAAGCTCTGTAACAGAATGCATTCATATTAGCAGTTGAGCTGCTGAATGCCCAACCTGTACAACCTACATAACCTATTGCACCTTTATTAGGGTATATAAAGAATTTTTCTCCGAATCCTCTTTTATTTGCTTCAGAATTTTTAACAGTAAAGCATGTCATACTGAAAAGAAATGGAAGCTTATTTCCATTATTTAAAAGATTCGGGTCTTCAAGACCGTTATCCCAGGTTCCATTTCCGGCATGCCCGTTATAATTGAAGATCAGTGCACCGCGATTAAATTCATTTATAATTGAATCTCCGAAATTAAATACAGCTCCTCCCTGACCATCCACCCGGTAAATTTTATGGATCAGGTCAGACACCGGAAAAGGGATCAGATAAGTATTTGAGAATGTATTTGCTAAAGACTGAAAATAACTTTGCTCTCCTCCTGATACTCCTCCTGTTACGAAATCTGCTGTTTTAGTCCAGTCAGCAAGGGGGTTTGAAGCATAGTTTATTATTTTATTTTTTATTATTTCTGCCTCATCCGTTGTGTATGCAGGCAGCCTTCCAACAGCTACATTTTGAAAATATACTGTTGAATTCAGATTAAAATTTACAAAGTAATTATCAGAGCTGGGATTACCATAAGTAGGTATCAAATTTTTGTAGATCGAATTCGGCAGATTACCTTTTGGATCTGTTGAGCCTCTTCCAAACAAACAGACATACTTTAATTTGGGAGTCAGATTGTCATAGACATTCTTAAGATAGAGCTTTATTGCCAAAGGATCTTCCATGCCATAATTAAATACATCGTAAATATCCTCAATATCCGTTTTTATACTCAATAGTGTATCATGAGTGATATGAAAATTCTTAATCTGCTCTGCCTGATCAACAAATAACTTATTATAGATCATTATATATTGTGCAGGAGTAGAAACAAGATTAGGAACACTTTTCGCTACTATTCTTACAGGTTTTTTTAAATTTGGTGAATTAACCAGCTCAAGGTCAGAATTTTTTGCAGCTGTAAACAGTAAATTGCTTGCTGCAGAATTAAAATTATTTATCCTGATATTATTTCTGACGTCGTAAATATAAAGTGGATTGACGCTGCTGTAACTGCTTACAGAAAATAAAGCAGATGTTGTATCTGTCCCGGGAAGATCGATCGCCAGTCTGTTAGAATTTGTTATTTTGAAATTCTTCGGATATGTGATCTCATAAGAATCTATATTCATAGAACTTCCCTGAGAAGGATTAACATAATATTTTATGTTAATTGTGTTTGCTGTATTATTTAAAACTGAACTTGAAAAATTTACTGCAGTATCAATTTTATCAAAATCATTGGAGTTAATTGTAGCAATGAGATTATTATTAATTCTAATTTCAATAAAATGCTCATTCGCATCAGCAAAAGCATTTGCAGCATATGCAAATATTCTGAATTTGCATGTAACATTTGAAGTATTATTAAGATCAGGAAGACTGTCAATATCATTCATAGATTCCGTATTCCCTAATATATTCCAGTACCAGCCTTCACCCTGGAATTTATCTACTGTGAATCTTCTGTAGTCACTTGCGCTTGCCTGCTCACCTTGTGAATAATATTTATCAAATTCCCGGTGAATTGTATTGTAAAAATAATTCGGTGTATAAGGCGTAATTGAAGTTATTACATTATCTGTAAATCTTTTTCCGAGAGCTCCGCCCCAGTCTATCCAGTAAACTGATGTATCGCTTAGCTCATTGAAATATTCATTCTTCTGATATTGAATTATTCCGCTTTCATTATAAACATTTGTCTTTCCACCGTAATTGCGAACTCCGTAAAAATCGATGAAATCTGTATTGTCAAAAACTCCATCAGATTGGCCTTCTACATAACATGGATTTTCAACTCCCTTATAGAGAACCTTAAACGTTCTTGGATCAATTGTACTGACATTAATACCTGCATTAATGAAATCAGTTCTAAAGATCCTGTATATTCCGTCAGCCGGTACGTAAAGCTTCAGATAAGTTTTGTTAGGAGTTATCCAGTTATAATTTTGCGAAAAAGCATTAACCGAACAAAATAAACATGCAATAATCAGTAAAAAAAATCTTCTCTTCATTTTATTTTAATTAACATAAAAATTTAACTGTATATTCTGTTACTATTTCAAAATAACAAGTTTTTGTATATTCGTTTCTGTTTTAGATTGACCGTTTAATATCATTTTATAAAAATAGACTCCATTTGCCATTTCATCTCCGTCATTATCTCTGCCATCCCATGATACCTTATTAAAACCAACGGAAAGACCTGTTAGTTCAACTGTTTTTACAAGTCTTCCGGCAGCTGTAAAGACTTTTATGGTTCCTAAATCCGGACGTCTTTCTCCTGAAATATTAAAAATAAAATCTGTGGTTGTTTTAAAAGGATTCGGATAATTATAAAGTGATAGGATTTTAAGGTCTGTAATTACTGAAAAATTATTTCTAATGGTATCGCCTATATTTCCGGAAATATCCTTAATATCATACTCAATTGTATGCTCGCCTGCACTAAGCACAGGATAAAATTTAACAGTTGCAAGCAACCTGTAACTTTCTACATTTAAAAATGTCAGAATAGGATTTGGTGCTCCATTCATTGTGTAAGGAATGTACTGATTATCAAGCTTGATCCTTACAGTTGAAGTATCAGCTTGTGTTAAATTGATCCTGCTATCGTCAGTATACTGAACTATTATCTCGGGTCTTGCCGATAAAAGCTCACCGTTAACAAGCTCCTTTCCATCGTAAGTTATTTTTAATCTTGGCTTTAAAGAATCTCCTTTTACTACGAACTGAGTAACGCCAATATTGTTAAAGCTGTAAAATTCATTCTGCTGACCCAAAGGATATGTATCGAAATAAAATGAGATCGTATCATTTGGACTTCTTAGTCCTTTTGTTGAAATCCGGACCTCTGATCTGTTAAGACTATCTATTTCGATCGGAGTTCTGATCGTATCGACTCTGTAATATTTTGCAGCTCCGTCAATAAAAGCATACCACCTGTTCACTACTCCATTTAAAGGAATAAATCCAAGATTAAAATAGTTTACTTTTACACTAATGCTGTCTCCTTCCTGTAATATTGAATCACTTTTTTGAAAAGAAAAATTATCAGGAACTAGTTCTGTAGGCGGTGTATAGTTAAGAATAATATTTTTTAATACAGGAGATGAAATTCCTGTATTCGAATCTGTTGAAAAATTTGCTTTTAGGATTAGCATTGGATAAACAAAAGCATTTATACTGCTTAGGTCAAAATTACCTTTTGAAGTAATATTCTGAAATAAGGTCGTTGCAGAAGAATTTTTATCAATTCCAATTACATCAAACTTCAGACTTGAATTAGGCTGTAATACCTGGTTCCAGGAAAAATCTTTCCAGCTGAAAGCAGGTCCGTATAAACTCGTAACTGAACCTGAAGTATTGAAGAATCTGGGATGAAACTCTGAGTAAGCTGGACACCAGTTATCAGGACAGGCTGTTGGTTTTCCTGTAAAAGTATGATAATCCTCTGAAACTTTTTTTACTCCTGCGCTGTCATAAGCAATTAATGAATACGTATCAAACCAGTCAAATCTTTTTAATGAATCGATCATGGTTGCACCGAATTGCTTTATACGATTGCTAGCGCTTGGTCTTAAGGAATCTCCATTATCACTTAAATGAGCTTTGCCCATCATAAGAATATGAGTACTGTCGAAAGTGTTAAGATAACTTAAGACAGAGTCAGAAGATTGAGGAGAGTTCATTTTAACATTCTTAAACTCTATGAACTGTCCGGTATTTTTATTCAACTTAATGATGATCAATCCGGAATAAGATCTGCCATCGATCCTGAATACATGATCATTAAAAGTAAATTCCGAAGCTTCAGCTCCGTTATTACCTAATGATTTAACTTTCAGATTGCCGATAAAATTATTTAAAAGTATACCGGAAGTTCCAAAAGAAACATTCAGAAGATCACCTGGGTTAAATGCGCCTGGAAGATCTTTGATAATTTTCACATTATAATCCGTGAGAAGCTTTGCGGATATCGGCCGGTAAATGAATCTTTGAAGCGGAGACCAGCCTGATGAATCTGAATTATTAATAACAGAATTCATTCTCCAGTAATAAATTTTTGATGTATCCTGGCTTGTAATATTAAAATTAAATTTTGAAACCAATCCGGTGGTTACAGTATTAACAAAAGATACAGGAGTCTGAAAATTTGAGTTTGTATCAACCTGTAAATAAACTTTTATATTATTTTTTTTAGGATCAACAGTCGGATTTAATCCCTCTATTTCTACACTAGATGTTTTCACAAGTGAATTATCAACCGGCTTAAGCGGTACAAAAGATAAATTCCTTATTGGTATATTAAAGTTGATCTCATTGTTGCTTTGATCTTCATTTGAATACCAGTGTTCAGGATCTATTCTTATCTTCATTGAATAGATACCATTCGAGGTTAATCTGAAATTGTAAAGAACTATATTATTATAAAATCCAAAGTTTCGGAGAATTGTATCTTTTGTAGATGAAATAATGTTATTTTTCAGGATTTGAAACCGGATCTTAACAGAATCGGCAGTTACTCCGTAATTATGAGGAGTTAACTTTAAAGTTATCGGATCATTGACTAATGGATAATAATTTGACAATGAGTAATCAGATTGCTTGATCTCAAATTCAGGATAAGCCGGAAGATGAACTTTTGTCATGGGATCACCCAATAGATTATAAGTATTTGTAGTGAAGCGGTCCGGATATGAGGATGAATTTAAGCTGTCGGATATTGAAGCATATCTCATCATATCACCAAGTCTTCGGTTTCCTTTACTGAAAGCTTCTAAAAATTTTGTATTAAGATTTATTCCCTGACCTGAGAAAGTCCACCCTGTATTTCCAACAAATCCGATGGCTCCTTTGTTAGCGGGATAGATAAATCTTTCTCCGAATCCTCTGAATTCTGTAATTGAATTTTTCCCGGTAAAGCATGTCATACTAAAAATGAAAGGCAGCTTTTCCTGATTATTTAATTCTTCAGGATTTTCAAGTCCGTTATCCCATGTACCATTACCTGCATGTCCCACATAATTTACGAACAAGGCGCCTCGGTTAATATCATTTTTGATAGAGTCAGAAAAAGAAAATGATATTCCTCCGCCGGAATCATTTCTGTAAATACTATCAATGTTTCCGTTTATTGGCTTAGGAGTTATAAAGCTATTGATAAGTGAATTAGATGTAAATTTAAATCCGCTTTGCTCCTGAGCATTTAATCCCCCGGTTATAAAAATAAATTTCTTCCACCAGGAAGAATAATTAGTTCTGTTATTATCGTATGAAATTATTTTGCTTACTATATCAGAAGCTTCCTGCTCATTATATGCTGGTAATCTGCCGATGGAAATATTCTGATAATATGAAAAATTTTCATTATATAAATTACTAAAGTATCCGTCTGAAGGAGGATTACCGTATGTTGGCACTAAGTTCTGATAATATAATGAAAGAGGAGAATTTTTCTTTGGATCCAGGGATGCTCTTCCAAGAAGGCAAATATATTTAAGCTTCGGAAGCTGCCAATTTGAATATCCATATCTTACCATATTTCTGATTGCAACCGGATGAAGCATTCCATAATTGAATACATCATAAATATTTTCAGTCTCTACCTTCACTGCGCTTATTGTGTCATAACTTTGCCTGTGAGCTCTTAAAAGTTCAGCGGAATTTTCAAATCTTTTATTGTAAATAAGAAGGTATTGCGCTGAAAGATTTAAAAGATCCGGTACAGATCTCTGTCTTATTATTGCCGGTCTTTTATAATCAGCCGAAGAATTATTCACAAAAAGATCAGCATTTGATTTCGCACTGAAAACAAGTGTGTCTGCTGAAAACTGAACATTAGTAATCCTGATATTATTTTTAGCATCGTATAGTGAAACAGGATTTCCGGAATTTCCTCCGACTATCTTAAAAAGCTTCGTTGAGGAATCAGTAGAAGTTGAGAGATCAATATGGAGTTTATTCTGATAGAATATGAATTTACACGAATATTCTACATCATAGCAATCTGCATAAATATTTCCAAAAACATTAGGTCCAACGTGATTTCTATAATATAAATTTACCTCATTTAGTGCATTGTCATGAAGTAAAGTACTTGGGAATAAAACTGTAGTATCTATTCTCTGATAATTTAGAACCTGGATTAGAGGCTCTGTTTGCTGAAGGTTCAGATAAACCTGTACTCTATGTGTATCAATTGAATTCGGGAAAAGTCTTATATGTGCTTTGCAAATCGGTGACGATGATGAGTAAACATTATACATGTAAACACTGTCAACTAGACTTTGATTATCAATTAGCTGCTGCCAGTACCAACCTTCACCCTCTACTTTTTCCGTACTGAAATACTTGAAATCACTTGATGCGTTTGTAGTCTTTCCTAATGAAAATACTTTATCTTTTTCCCCATGTATCTTATTTAAAAAGTATGGCGATGGATAACCGGATGAACTATTATTGCTGGTAACATTTTGAAGTCTTAACCCTGAAGCTCCTCCCCAGTCTATAAAATAAGCTGAAGTATCTGAGTAATCATTGAAAAATTCATTCTGCGAATATAATATTTCATTTGAATATCCGTCGCGGTAGTTAGTTAAACCACCGAAATTCCTATGTCCGTAAAAATCAAAATAATCTGCAGCATCAAATACTCCGTCTGCTTCGCCCTGGAAATAAATTGGAAGCTGAACACCTTTATAAAGTACTTTTACAGTTCTTGGGTCTAATGTTGTTGTTGAAATTCCTGCATTCTGAAAATCTGTCCTGTTAATCCTGAAAATACCATCATCAGTAATGTAAAGTTTTAAATATGTCTTGCCGGGAGTGATCCAGTTATAGGATTGAGCATTTAATCTGATACATGTGATAAGCAATATAATTATTGCAAATGTTGTTTTGAAAAAGCTATTTCTCATTAAGTATCTTCCTTTGTATGTTCTTTTGCTTGTTTATCCTGGTTATAAAAAGTGGTATTCCTATTACGTATCTTTTAAAATATCTGACCGGCTCTTCAAAAAGCCTTACCAGCCATTCCAGACCTGCCTTTCTTATAAAAACCGGTCCTCTGTGTCTGTCTCCGCTTATTACTCTTAAACCGCCTCCAATTGCTATGATCTTTGACGCTTTAATAATTTGCTTATATTTACTAATCCATTCTTCTTGATTTGGCGTTCCGGTTGCTACAAAAAGAATTTCAGGTGATTTCCTGTTTATTTCTTCAATGATCTTTTCATCTGATACATCTTCATAACCATCAATAAAACCGGAGATTATTATCTTCGGATATTTATTTTTTATGAACTTAACAGCTTTATCAATTACATCTTTTTCACTTCCGTAAATGAAGATAGAAGATAACTTTTCATTTAATTTTTCAAAGAATCTGTAGTAAAGATCTGATCCGTTAACCCTTGGCGCTGATCTATTATATAATCTTTTTAGTGCTTTTTGAACACCGATACCGTCAGCATGAACCAAGTCAAAGCTTTGAATACTTTTTCTTAATTTCTCGTTTTTAAAGCTCTCATTAAGAACATATTGGTTAGCATATGTAACAGTTTTTATATCACTTTTGAAAATGGAATTTAACAACTCTTCGTAAGAAATAAATGTAATATTTATTCCTAAGAGATCAGCTTTCAAAAACCGGTTTTAAGTATTGAATTTATATAAAATATCGCAGTAATATAGAGTGATTTAAGATAATTTTTTTAAAGGTATAATTCAATGTATGTGTCAAAACAATCCCCCATTAATAATCGTTCCAAATTGCTGATAAATAGACTGTTTAGCCTGATTTAAGTCTAAATGATAATTATTAGGTCTGTTATTTAAAATGGAGTAGGGATTTGAAGTATGGAACATGCCAATTATATTCCGATTATATGCATCTGCAATGTGAATTGGAAAGGAATCAACTCCGGCATAAACTGAACAATTTTCTATCAGATTTACTAAATTTTTAAGATCACTTATTGGAATTATTTCGATCTTGCGGGATTTTAACAAATTCATGTCTTTATCTGCATCTATAATTTTAACTGTATATCCTGAAGCCATCAATAATTCTAAAAAAGTATTGATAAGTTCGTTATCAATGTTTTTTGCTTTAATGCGTGAATTGAAATGACAAACTGCATATTTTTCTTCTGTCTCTTTTTTGTTTTCCAATAAAGGGAATGTTAACTTTTTTAAAGATTGGTCTGAATTGATAATGACTTTATTCAAACATAGTTCTATTCTTTTTAAAAAATTTTCATTTGTTTTCCAGATAACATCAGTTTCTCTGCTGTCAACGTTTAATTTCCAGTTTTTATCATCCCAGCTTTCTACTTTTTTATAATTTACAAATCCTGCCTTTTTTAAACCTTTGCACAGACTGTATAAAATTGAGTTCAGTCTTCCCGGGAATGGACAAATAACAATATCATATTCAGTTTCCCGGATATTGAAGATAAGGTTCAATATGAATAAAATGTTTTTACTTTTTACAGCAAATGAATTATTAATCTCTAATTCTCTTATTAGAAACAGTGCGTTTTCGGAACAGATAAAATCAATATCTGCTTTTGGATACTTGTTTTTTATCTGAGGTATCGCGCTTGCTGTTAAATATGCATCACCTATTGCATTCGTCGATATTAGTAATGCTTTTTTCAAGTATTGATCAATTGCTTAAATTCTTTTCTTAGCTTTATATTTTCAGAAGCGAAATAATAAAAAATATATTTCAGTCTGAACTTTAATCTGAATTCTGTAAATTTAATTAATAAAGCATCACTTAGAAGAGTTGTAATAAAAGCTAAGATCAATTTTGGATTTTTTAACAATGCTTTAAGTCTCCAACTTCTTCTTGCAGTATTTTTGTTTCCATAAAAATATTCCCGCCATCCTTTTATAATTTCTCTTTCAGTTTCAGATTTATAACCCAGGTCTTTTAATGATTCATCGGTGTAATACTTTTCCTGATAATTATAGATGTCCTTGTTTTTATTTTTAAGATTTGACCAGGAAATAGAGTCAGGTCTATACCTCACAAATGAAAGAATTTCTGGAACATTCAAGAAATATGCTTTGGAATTTAATCTTAGCCATAGTTCATAATCTTCAATTCGAACATTAGTATTATAACCTCCGTTGCTAACTACAAAACTTTTATTATACATCGCACCTGAATGGATTATCTCACTATGTAATGCTAATCTTTTTCTAATGCTCTTATCTTCTGTTGAACTTTTAATATTATATAGTATTTTATCATTTTGAAAAATACTGTACTGAGAAGATAAAATTAAGTTTTCTCTGTGTTCCTTAAATATCTTTAACTGCTTTTCTATTCTTGTTTTGGACATGAGGTCATCTGCATCCATTCTTGCAACAATTTCATTTGAGCATTTTTCTATTCCATAGTTTAAAGTATTTGCAAGACTTTTTCTTTCAATATTGTAATATTTTATTCTGCTATCCTTAAAACTATTAATTATTGATAAAGGATCGTCCGTTGAGCCATTATCAATAATAACAACTTCAATGTCCTTATGTGTCTGGCTTAAAATGCTTGATAAAGAAGCTTTTAAATATTGTGCGCAGTTGAAAAGTGGAATTAAAATGGATACCTGCATTATTTAAAATACCCGCTCAAATTTTGAATTTTTGAATAATAAATAAACAGGAATAAAAGGGATATTATTATTAACTATTTTAACATCTGTTGGTTTACTTTTTGAATTAATTTCTTTAACAGTCATTTGAATTCCGTTTTTCATATCAAAGTTCTGATCTTTCACTGTATTCTCTGTAAAATATGCACCCGGTGTAAAATAAATATCA
Organism: Ignavibacteria bacterium; assembly: GCA_038230595.1. Taxonomy (GTDB): domain Bacteria; phylum Bacteroidota; class Ignavibacteria; order Tepidaquicellales; family Tepidaquicellaceae; genus JBBRMY01. The sequence goes on along the minus strand of JBBRMY010000005.1, from coordinate 18,764 downwards.
TTAGATCCTGATTTCAGATCAAATGAATTTTGGTCAAGCTTACTGAATAAGTTTTCGGACTTATAATTATTATGTGAAAACGAATTTACTGCCGCCGCTTGAAAAATATTTTCATATTTACCTATTGTATGATTTTTTCTGTAATGCATTGAAAGGCCAATATCTGAAAAACAATATGTCTGACCTAATGCATGCGGATAGGTTATTGCAATGTAGTTGGTATTTAAATTAAATTCTGCTTCAAGACTGTTAATGCAACTTTTTTCAGTCTTCATATTTGTTACCCATTTATCGCTAACATATAAATAGCCGAAAAGATAAAGCATCAGATAGAATACTAGAAATGATAGATTAACTTTCGGTATAAATTGTTTATAGGAACTGAGATCTGTTAGTGCAAGACAAATAGAAGGAATTGAAAACGCAATTGTCAGGATCAATAGTCTATGGCTGATCCCACCTAACAAAATAAAAACAGAGGTTGAGACTAACCATATTGAGACTAAAAATATTATGTGCAGCAACAATTTCTTTTTACATTTCAGACTTAATATAAAAAATATTATTAATGACGAAAGGCTTAGTAAAACTATTACGGCTGATATTAACAATGGCATGTATGAAAGACTTCCTGAATCAAATGGAATGATCACAAACAGCAAAGTTTTCAGTGTGACAGGAATTAATTCACCAAATGAGATCAGCTTCATAGGAGATAATTCTAAATTTGATGACAGATATTTCCTTAATCCAAAATAGAGAATCACTGTTACGAATTTAAATGAAAATAGAAAAGTTAATTTTCTCTTTACTACATTAGATAATTTAAAAACTAAGTTAAGCTGTATCAAAGTTATCACTTCCAGAAAAGGTATAAATATTCCATTTTCCTTCGACATTAATGCCAGAACGAAAAATAGAAATGATAATAACAATTTGACCTTTTTATCACTTTTAATTGATTTCAGGCAAAAATATAAGGACGAAATTCCAAATAATACTAAAAGCAGATCAGATCTCGTTGCGATCCAGTTTATTTCATTAGCGCAAACCGGACTAATTAGATAAAGTAATGGAAGATAGATTAAATATGAACCTTCTTTATTAATCAGCTTAAGAAAAATACGCACAATACCGGTTAATAAAATGAATGCAGTAAAATGTATTAAAACATTTATAGCATGGAATCCAATTGAATTCAGACCGGTTACTTTTTCATTTATAAATAATGACAATGAAGTCAGCGGTCTGTACTTAAAAGCCTCAGGTTTAAAATTTTTAATTAGCCCATCTAATCCGTTTTCATAATATGTAAATACAGGAAATGGATTTTTTTCCGCAAGATATATAACAGAATAGTCGTCAGAAATAAAGGTAGAGTTTAATAATAATGGAAGGTTTATAGCTATAAAGAGTATGAAAGATATTCCGAAATACTTTCCGTTTTTTATTACTTCAATATTACGCAATCTTTTTCAATTGGTGAGATAGATCTTTCCGTATGGGAGAAAAATGAAACATGAGCTGATTTAATTTCCACTTTAACCAATGACCGGGTTTTTTACTGAAAAATTTTTCCGGTAGGAATGAAATCATATATTCATAAAAGTCATTTAAAGAAAATAAACCTGAATTATATATTCTTTTTCTTAGATCATGCCTTGTACCATATAAATACTCAAGCCTGAACTTATCTTTTTCAGACTCTCCAATATTATTATACAGATTAATGTCGAATTTGTTTTGAAGCAGGTTGTAAATAAATTTACGGGGCTGAGCTTTCTCCACTGATCCAAGAGAATTCTGCTTTTCTCTTTTAAGCAATAATACTTCAGGTATATTTCCAAACTCAGCTTGCTTTCTTGCTTTAAGCCACAACATGTGGTCTTCCATACACTCTAGATCTTCATCATATCCATTTAAACTCTGAATAAAATCTTTATGGAATATTGCAAGAGGATGGCAGATCGGATTTGAAATATTTAATGTTCTCTTTATTTCGCCATCAGAAACAGGATGTTTGATTATGTTCAATATATTTTTATTTCTGAAAGTTATAAACCAGGCAGAAGATATAAAATTAGGTCCCCTATTTTTAATAAACCTCAATTGTCTTTCTAGTCTTGTAGGCATTGCTATATCGTCTGCGTCCATTCTTGCAATTAAATCTCCTGAAGATTTTTTTATTCCAATATTCAATAATTCTGATATCTTTATTTTATCGGTCTTGAAATAATTTATTCTTGGATCCTTAAATGATAAAATTATTTCTTCAGAATTATCAGTGGAGTCATCATTTAAAATAAGAAATTCAAACTCCCTGTAGCTCTGGTCAAGAATACTCTTTATGGATGACCTAAGGTAAGATGCCTCATTATAAACAGGCATCAGAACTGTTAGTTTATTGGCACCCACTTCATTCCGTTAAAATAAATAAGCTTATCATTTTTATACTGATCCGATAAAGGAAATGTCAGATCTTTAAATCCTTTATCATAATTTAAATCATTTTGTATATATTTATACTTATCACTATCCTTATTGAAATTATCAATATCTATTCTTACTTCAGGATCTTCAACTGTTCTTATATCTAAAGCATCCTGCCGCTTTCTACAATCTATTTTAATATTGTGTGAAAAGGATTTTCCTGAATTCAGCGAGCTGTAACTTAATGGGATCATTTTATATTCATCCTTTCCAAAAGTATTTGTTCTTAAGAAATATGTCTCAAACGGTAAAAGATGTGCCCAGAATGAAATTGCAGAAGTACGGATATTATTTTCGCTTTTCAGGAACTCGGCAGCCTGTATTTGCTGAATATCTCTCAGTGAATTATAATAGGTTACTAATGAGTTTAATTCTATTGTGTTGAAGAATACAAGTAAGATAACTGCTGAGAAATAATATTTTCTAAGACGAAAATGCGAGGACAGAATAAAAACAAGTAAAATACTGAATAACAATACCTGGATAGTGTTGATTCTGTTATTAGCCCCGTCAATAATTCTTGGGTAAAACGATACAACTGCAGTAAATATTACGAGCAGTAATGTTTTGATTTTTAATGTTTTAAAATATAACAATGTTGCAAATATGGCCATAACTAACAATCCTGCTATAATAACAGCTGGCTTATGAGTTATAAAATATTCATAATTAGATAAAGAGTGCAAAGGAAATATTACATAAAGCAAATTTCCTGCAAGAGCAAAAGGCTTTTTAATTAAGTATTCAGCTTTGAAATTGTTTATGCTTAACATAAATGTAAATGCTGAATATATTATCATTATGGATGCTCCGGCAACGGAAAATTTCCGTAAGTTATGAAACGTTTCCGCAGATAATTTATCTTTAAAGTAATAGATCCATAACAGAATTAATACAGGAAGATGTAATGGTTGCTGCTTGGTTAATATTGATAAAACAAAGAAAGTTAAATAGAGTATCAGATATTTCTTTTCCGATGTATTGATATAAGAAAGAACTGAATATAAAGAAAGAATGTAGAAAGTTATCATCAGCATTTCATTCTGATTACTTATCCAGTATATCCACCACATATTATTTGGGTGTAGTCCAAAAAATATCAATATCAATAAAACTATTAGACCTGAAAATTCCAGCTTGAATAATATGAACAACTGCTTTAGAAAGGAATAAAATGAAAACAGCATTGTTGTATGAAGGCATAAAGAGAATATTTTCATCTGGAAAGCATTTGAAACAAAGACCTTCAGATCAATTAGGCTTATAATGTAAGTAAAAGGGCGGGTATAAAAGTAAAACTTTTCATAATCTGATACTTCCGGAATGTTAAAGCTAATAAAGTTGGAAAAGTTTTTATTAATTATCCCGAAATTTAGAAAATCATCTGTAAGGAAATAGGGGTGTCTTATAATCAGATAAAGATAGAAGCCTATATTTAAAACTACAGCCAGCCAGAAATAAATAATATTTTTATCTCTGTAAGATGCGTTCAACTGATCTTATTTATTTTTTTAAACCATTCGAATCCGCTTTTTATTATTTTCTCTGGTGATGAATTAACCGGGTTCCATCCAAGTTCCCTATGGGCTTTATCAAAAGATGCAATTAGTTCTGCCGGGTCCCCAGGTCTTTTTTTAGAATATTTTATATTAATATATGAGCTCAGCTCTTTTTCACATACACTAATTATTTCTTTAACGCTTAATCCCTTTCCTGAACCCAGATTATAAATACCTGCTTTATTCGAGGCAAGGTTATCTAATGCTTTAATATGTGCATCTGCTATATCTTCAACATGAACATAATCTCTTATACATGTTCCATCAGGAGTAAAATAATCATCTCCGTAAATTATAAACTCACTTTTATTTAAAATAGCTTTAAATATCAATGGTAGTATATGTGATTCATCTTTCCTGTTCTCACCGGCATTCAGAGTTGCTCCTGAAGCATTAAAATAACGGAAAATATTATATTGGAATCTATAGGATATCCCATACCATTTCAATGCCTGTTCAAGCATGAGTTTCGATTCCCCATAAGCATTCACAGGATGAAGCCTGTGCTTTTCATCAATTGGGAGATATTCCGGGTTCCCGTAAACTGCTGCAGTTGATGAAACTATAATATTTCTTATGCCATTTTTCCTCATTGCTTCAAGTAGAGCTATTCCATTCAAAGTATTGTTTTCAAAATAAGTGTAAGGTTCCGTCATCGAATATGCAATAGTAGTTTCAGCCGAAAGATGAAATACAGCATCAATTTTATTTTCAGAAAATATCCTGTCTAACAAAGCTTTATCTCCTGAACTGCCTTCATAAAACTTAATATTACTGTTAACATTTTCAATGTAACTGTTGCTAAGATCATCAAGTCCGGAAACAGTATATCCCTTCTCAAGAAGCTTTTCAATAATTACTCCGGCAATAAAACCGGCACAGCCTGTTACAAAAACATTTTTCAATTCAATTTATTAAATTGTTATAAACTTTTTTATAATCTACAAGCACTTCATTCCATTTAAGATCATTGCAGATCAATTGTCCCTGCTTTGATATTTCACGCAGTAATTTTCTGTCACTATTTAATTTTTTCAGTATCTCACTTAAGCACTTAGTGTCGCCATAATCAACTTTGTATCCCGTTACCCCGTCATTAATATATTCTGAAAAGCCTGTACTATTTGTTAATACCCCTGTGAGACCTGCGCTCATAGCTTCTGCCGAAGCAATAGAAAATGTATCATAGTAGCTTGCCGAGATAAAGATTTCTTTATCAGAGTATAATTTTTTTAACTCGGAAGGATCTAAAAAGCCTGAAAATGTAACTTCAATATTACTTTTAAATTCTCTTTTGTAAGTATTGCTTCCAACAATATATAATTTCATTTTTATATCTGATCTATCTAAGGTATCTGCAAGAAATTCAAATCCCTTATCTTTTCTTTCTATATCTCCGCTAAAGACTATAGACAACGTTTCATTTTCTTTTAACTTTTTTTCGTTATCTGTCCCTCCAAAAAAAATATCATCTACACCATTCTTAATTTTTACTAATTTCTTCTTATCTATATTATAAAACCTATAACCAATATCAATATAAAATTCAGACAAATAAAGTAATATATCACTTTGACTGATAAATTTTCTCTCAGCATTGTGATTTTTTCTTATTAACTTCTTGTCTGTAATATTAAGCTCTGTATTTTCGTAATAAACAATTCCATGCAGATTAAATATAATTTTGTAATTCAATAATCTCTTAAAATAGAACGCTATCTGAGAAAATCTTTCAAATGTAATAATATGAATTATATCCGGTCGAAAATAAAAAAGATAGAAAACAAAATAAACAATTCCTGTTCTGATTATCTGTGAATCATTGCTTTCCCTTACAATTTCCTTACCGAAGATCTTTTTAAATAATCCGTATTTCTTGCCGTCCTGAAAATACTCCAGGAAGACAGCGGGTTGAGTTAAAGCATATTCATTAAATATTCTTTTAGCTACTTTTTCCGGTCCGGTCAAGATTTCAGACTCATTATATGTTCCGATGAACATTAACTTCAATTACTTACTGATATTCCTCGCAAGAAAGTTAAGATGAAGCTTATACTTAATAAAATTCTTTATTTTTTTACTTATTTCTGATTCCGGATATTTCGTTATTGGGGAGTTACTGATCAATATAACACTGAAATCTCTTTTCAAATAATCTGTAAATTTTTTAATTTTAGTATATTTAAATATCCTGAAATCTGAGTTATGGAACACACTTTTATGTTCTTCAAATTCATTTTCATCCGTTCCTTTTTGCTTCCAGTTATTTCCGATAGGTACATTTATAAGTACATATTTGCTTTTGCTTAATGCCAGTTCAATATTTATAAGGGCTTCTTTTTTTTTCATATGCTCGATCACATCTCCAAAATTTATCAGGTCATATTCTTCTGAATGATTTCTCAGAAAATCAGATATATTTTCGATATAAATTTTATCATAAAAAAATGAATGATAAGACTGTATATATTTATTGAAAATCTCTACTCCTTCTATTTTTCGTTTCCATTTTCCATCATAGTTACCATAATTCCATAATTCCAGAAACTCCCTGAATAAAATTCCCCATCTGCCAAAACCAACTCCAACATCAAGAATTGAGTGCGGGTCAAGCTTTTTTACAAGCTCTATATTAAAGGAAATATTTTGCCAGTTAGACGTAGGCATTTTTACTTTTACTTGATAAAAGATTGATCACATAGATAATTTCACCGGCAAGTATTAGCCATTCCGTTATTACTGTTATTATTGCGGCTGCTTTTATCCCATACATAGGTATATATACCAGATTTAATAAAATATTTATTAAAAGCATGGAAAGAGTTATAATCATTACTGCTTTGTATTCTCCCCTTCCATTTAGTACTGTTCCTAACAAATTATTTAGACCCAAACCTATTAATGCAATAGATAGAATTTTTAATATATAGCCTGACTCAGCAAATTTTGTGGAATAGAAAAGATTTATAAATACATCAGGAATAAAAAAAAGTATCAAACTTAGGCAAAGGCAAATTATAGAAATAACTTTGGAATATTTAAATATAAAAGATTTTAAAAGTATTCTGTTATCTGATAGTTCAGAAAATTCCGTGAATCCTCGGTTTAGTATAAATGTAAATCCTAAAGTGGAAGCTTTAAAAATACTGTATGCTGCATTATAAAAACCCGCTTCATTAAAGTCAGTAAGTCTTGCAATTAATAACAGATCTATTTTATCATAAAGAAGATTTATTATTATCGCAGCTCCTAATGGAAGTGACAATTTAAGAAATGATTTGTATGAGCTATTATACTCATTAACTTTAATTAAATATAAGCCTTCCTTTGAGCTGAAATACAGTACCGAAATGAGATTTAGAATCAAAAAAATTGCTAAGCTTAAAAGTAATGTTGTTATCCCTGCTTTCGCAATATAAACCAGAATAATATAAATAATTATGAATATGATCTTTGGAAAGAAAGATGAAACGAATTGGTATTTAAAATTTTTAATTCCGGATAATGCTTTGTTACAGATATTTATTTGAGAAATCAGAAAATTTATACTGATTACGATTAAAAATACAGGTAGTAGATTATTAATAAAGCTGAAATAGAATATTAAAGAGAATGCTGCATAAGGTAAGACGAGAAATAGATTAAGCCTGAAGGCTAAATTAAATAATAAATTTTTATTTTTAATGTTCCTGGAAATCTCTCTCTGAAGATGATTAGAAACCCCAAGATCAAAAATTGTAGATATGACAGAGCACAATGTAAATATTGTTACAAGCTCTCCATATTGGCTTACTGCGAAATTTTTTGCTATCAGAACAAAAAATATAAAATAAAACAGCCTGTCTGTCAGATTATAGAAAAAAGCAAATCTGTTCTCAGTTAATATTGTAGTTAGCTTTTGTATTTTTTTCTTTATCATAAAAAAAATCTAAACCGGAAGATTTAGATTTTTAATTAACGCGATTTTCCGGTGACTTTTAATAATCTATTCTCAAAGTAGCCCAATAATATGAATCCTTAAATGTTTTATTAAGATACATTACATCTGTATTTTTGAACTGATACTTAAAGTCTAAGAATAATTGTCTTACAGGCTGCAATGTAGCAAAAACTGTTATAATGGATCTGTTAACTCTGTTTCCCTGTAAAAATTTGTTTGTGAAAACTTTATCAAGATCTCCCCTGTTTATATCTCCGCCATAATTTCCAATAACGTTTCCCTGTGAGTCATAAGTAAATCCTTCGCCTGACCTCTGATATTGAAAAAGGAATTGCAGATTTATTCTGTTTGTTAAGTTAAGATTCAACTTTGTTGCGATCTCGTCAGAATTAGGTGCAAGATTATGGCCTAATGACATATTCCAGTTTGTATATCCGTTCTTGTTATCTCTGTGTGAATAGACAAAAGGATCAAGCCTTGTATATTCAAGTGACAGGTCTACATTTGGAATATTGAATGCTTCATACCATTTTGCACCTGCCTGGTAACCAAATTTATTGTCATTAGAAGAAATATCGCTTTTAAACAAAGTACCAATATCAATATCATCAACTAATAGTGAAGCCTGTAATCCAATATTTTTAAAAGTATTTAATTCAAGATCTAATCCTAAAAGTGAATTATTTACAGCAGTGCTGCTTACCCCTGTATTAAGATCAGCGGATATTAAAAAGGAAACCGGGTTTATCAAATTAAGACTAAAAGGATTATTTGTTGTTACTATACTTTCGAAAAAGCCTGCTTTGAATTTATCTGAAAATTTTATATCCAGTCTGTGAGTTGCAATATTTTTCCAGTTAATTTCATGGCCAAGTGAGTCTCCCTTTAGAAATCCATAAAAATATGAGTAGCTCAGGCTTTTGTAAGCAATATCTAATTTTATTACATCATAAGGGACAGTATTATTGGATAAAAATAGTCTGTCAATATATCCGAAGCCCTGATAAATTGATTCTCTTCCTATAGTTAATGCAAGCCAGTCTTTAGATGTCTGATACCTTAAATATCCTTCAAAAGTATCAAAATTCTTTTGCTCATAAACGAATTTTGTATTAGCCCTTAAAACAGGATCTGTCTGATATGCAAACATTACATCTTTTGCAGAGCCACTTAATTTTTGTCCGTTTGATACGCGAAGATAATATCCGATTGAGTTAAACAGAGAGCCGCGCAATCTGAATCCAACTTCTCCTAATGCAATAGAATTAGATCCTATTGAATCTCCCGTTGAACTTCTTTGTGATAATCTAAATGTTCCGTCTGCAAATAATGAAGCATTTGAATCTGCAAATGAATAAATATAATTCTGCTTCGAATCTTTGAAAAGACTTTTATCCGGCGTATCACCAAATAATGAATTTGATTTTTCTAAAGTACCGTTAATATCATAGAAAAATTCTACTTTATAATCGTTAAGAAATTTTTTATCAAGACTGTTAAGGTTTTTCTCATTCTCAATTATTTTTTTGAGGTATAAAGCTATCTTCCCTCTTGATATCGGTATGTTAGCAGGATTATAATTTGAAATAATTCCATTAAGCTGCATCTTTCTTAGAAAATCGTAAACGGGATGTGAAGGAGCAGTCATTTCTATCTGTGAATAAGCATTGATGGAAACACAGCTCAGCAAAAGTAAAAAAATGATCTTAATTTTTTTCAATTTATTTTTATTTTGAGAGATCTTTTTCAATTCTGTTTTTAAGGTCAATTATCAGATAGTGAAATAATACTGAATGGATGCTTTCAACAGTGCACATATCATTTAATTCTGAATGCACATTAAAGGAATTTATTTTACTGAGTTTTCCGCCATCGTATCCCGTTATTCCAATTGTAGTTAATCCATTTTCATTTCCCCATTCAATTGCATTAATAATATTAGGGCTGTTTCCGGATCCGCTGATAGCGATAAGAAGATCTCCCTTTTTAGCAAAGGTTTTAAGCTGCATGGTGAAAATATTTTCATAGCCGTGATCATTTCCTATTGCTGATATGTAAGGAAAGTTATCAGTTAAACTGAAAGCTTTAATATACTTTTCCTGTTTTTCAGAGTAACGTGTACCTTTTGCAAGATCCTGGGCAAAATGTGAAGCGTTTGCTGCAGAACCGCCATTCCCAATTACAAAGATCATTTTCTCATTTTGATATGCATCAAAAATCAGATCTGATAATTTTTTAACCTGTCCTTCATCAATTTTTTGCAGATTTGACTGCAAATAATTTATATATTCCTTTAAGTCCAATTTTATAAGTTTATTTATTAATTTTTTTAACTACGTTCATTTCCTTCATTTTATTTTCAGCATATGAAAGAATATCTTCTATATCAGTCTGCTCTTTAAGATATTTAAGATATTCCTTAACCGAATCTTCGGCAGTCCTTTTAGGATTCCAGCCCAAAGCCTTTAATTTTGAATTGTCAGATAATGTATGTCTTGTATCACCAAATCGGAATTCTCCCGGAATGTTAGGGTGTAAATTTTCTTTTCCATGAACTTTAGCAACTATTCTGTCAAATTCTTTTACAGTATATGCTTTTCCGCTTCCAACACAATATGTATTATAATCAGCTTTGTCATTCTGCAGTGCAAGGAGATTTGCATCAACTACATCATGAATATTCACAAAATCTCTCATTTGCATTCCGTCCTCATATATAGTTGGAGCTTTATCAAAATAATAACTCAGGTTAAATATTCTGCATGCGCCGGAGTATGCATTATAAAAAGATTGTCTTGAACCCTGTACTATGGAATATCTTAATGCAACTGATGGGATTGAATATCTTTTTCCAAATGATAAAGTTGTTAACTCTTGTGAATATTTTGAAATGGCATATGCATTTTGTGGATTTGCATATTCTTCCGAAGTCCACTGAACTTCCAGATCTTTTCCATCATCATCTTTCCAGTTCCAGTCACCTTTTTCAAGCTTTGATAGAGATCTAATATTAGGTTTAATGAATTCACCTTTATTATTTTTATACAACCCCTCACCTTGAACAAATTGCGAGGAGGCAGTTACTATTTTTTTAATTTTTAATTTTTTCTCTAATATAATTTCATACAGAAGAGCTGTACTTGATGCATTTACATTAAAGAAAGTTGAAAAGTCGGTTAGGTAATCCTGATATGCTGCCAGATGGTAAATATAATCTACATCTTTTAATGCATCTTCTAAAGCTTTTTTATCTCTGACATCTCCAAGTATAAATTCTGCTTTTGGATTTAAATATGAAGGTATGCCTTTTAAATGAACCGGCTTTTGAAGATTGTCAAATATCTTTACATCGTATCCTTCATCAATTAATCTGTCTGTGGTATGAGAACCTATGAATCCGGCACCTCCAGTGATAAGTACTTTCAATCTAAATATTGTAGTTTATTTCCATGCATATCTCCTGTAATCAAATATTATCTTGCTTCCATGCGGTTCAAATAAAAACGGCATTTCTCTGAAGTCCTTTAAATTCTCTCTTAGTTTATCCTGATTATTCCTGTTGCAATATACTAAAAGAAATCCGCCGCCGCCTGCTCCTGCTATTTTACCGCCTGATGCTCCTCCTTTTATTGCCTTTGAATACATTTCGTCAATCGTCTCATTCGAGATATTTGAAGTGAGGTTTTTCTTTATTTCCCAGTTTTTATTAAGTATATCACCTATCTTGTCTATTTTTTTTTCAGCAAGTGCCTGCTTCGTTTTTAATGCAAGCTCTTTAATGTTGTTATAATATACAATACTGTCATTTATCTTTTCGTTTTGCTCTGTTAAAATTGAAGACGATTTCCTTGTTATATTTGTAAAAAATAAAAGTAAATTCGATGCAAGCCTTCTTTTCAGATCAGTAGTGAGTTGAAGCTTTTCTACATCCACTGATGAATCTTTTCTGAATCTGAATGAAGTTAGTCCGCCGTATGCTGCAATATACTGGTCTTGCTTGCCTATTGGTTTTTTCAGAATATCGATCTCAATTTCACATGCTTCCCTTGCTAATTGCTCAGCGGGTACCTGAATTCCCTGAAACTGATAAAATGCATTTAATAAGCCGACTGTAAGTGAGCTCGAAGAACCTAGACCGGAACCTTCAGATGGAATATCTGCAAGCATGGAAACTTCAAACCCAGGTGACATACCGGTTTTAATTGCTGCTTCCCTGACAAGTTCATGCTTGATCTCATTTATTTCATTCACTATCTCTTTCACTGAATAGTCAACATATATAAGATCATCGAATCTTTCCTTTACAATAACATAAAGATACTTGTCTATTGCTGCGCTTACTACAAAACCCTCTTCTTTAGAATAGTAATTTTTAAAATCTGTACCACCTCCGCAAAGACTAATGCGCAAGGGTGTTTGAGAAATGATCATTTAGGGATTGTTACTTTGCACCTTTTCCTGAAATTACGGCTGGAATGGTTTTAATTAGGATTTTCAGATCAAGCCATATTGACCAGTTATCTATATATTCGAGATCAAGTTTAGCCCAATCATCAAAATTATTTATATTATTTCTGCCTGATATCTGCCATAAGCATGTTAAGCCGGGTTTTACACTAAGCTTTCTTCTGTGCCAGATATCAAAAACTTTAAATTCATATTGCAGAGGCGGACGCGGACCAACAATACTCATATCACCTTTAAGTACGCTGAAAAGCTGAGGTGTTTCATCAATGCTGAACTTTCTTAGAATTCTTCCTATAGGAATGATTCGCGGGTCATTGTCTATCTTAAAGACCGGACCATCCATTTCGTTTAATTTTAAAAGATCTTTCTTTAGTTCATCAGCATTGTTCACCATAGTCCGGAACTTCCAGCTTTTGAAAGGCTTTTTATTATATCCTATCACATTCCAGTTGTAAAATATCGGCTTACCATCCGATATAAATATTCCAATAGCAGCAATTAGCATTAAAGGGGAAAAAATGATCAGCGCTATTAGAGAAATAATTATATCCAGTAATCTTTTAATAATAAGTTCTCCATCGGAATGTCTTACTGAATGAAAACTGACAATATTTAAACCAAAAACATTATCAACACTTAAATTTTTTGTAAGCTGCCCAAAGAAATCAGAGTTCATCCTTACCTGTGTTCCTTCTTTCTGACAGATCTCAATAATATTTCTTATCTGATCAAATTCTCGGGAAGATAATGTTATAATTACTTCTTCCGGATTATATCTTTTTAGTACGGTCTCAATATTATCAACCGTATCAAGGATCTTAATACCTTCAATTAAATTACCAACCTTCTCTATTTTATCAGTTATAACACCTGATATATCAAGTCCCCAGTCAAAATTCTCATTAACAGTCTTAATGAACTGCATTGCCTTGCTGCCGCTGCCTGCAACTATTATTTTTTTTCTGTTCCTTCCGTGCCTTCTTAAATATGAAGCAGAATTAAATAGAATAGTTTTTTGAATAACGAAAAAAAGAAAATTCAGTAAAAAGGCTATCCCGAGTATGCTTCTTGGGATTTCCGTAAGCCTGAACATATATGCAAGAACAACACTGAAAAGAAAAGTTGTTAAAGTAACTTTGAATATTATTTTATATTCAGTAAATAGGGATGTGAATCTCTGATAATTGTAGGCTTTATAATTCTTAAAAAGAAAAACATTAAGAAGTGATAGTACAAGTATTACTGAATAATGCTCTTTTGTTACTGTGTATAAAGGGGTAATTGAAGGGTATTTATGCCAGAGATAATTATGAACAAAATATGATAAGATAAATGCAGCAACTGAAGTTGCAAAATCGGCATACTTGGCAAGTCTGCTGTGATAATGAGGGTGCCAGATCAATTTAATATCTCTTTATAATTTTCTAATAATATCTGAACAGATTTTTCCCATTTAAGGAATTTATCGATCCTCTCCTGACCTTTTTTTCCCATCTCTTTCATTTGTTCAGGTTTGCTTAATATTTCCATAATACTTTTGCCAAAAGCTTCCGGATCATTTTCTTTAACATAAATCGCAGAATCCTGAGCGGAAAATCTTGATTCATGAAGATCAAAAGAAATTATAGGCTTACCGAATCTCATATAATCCATAATTTTATTCATGGTCAAATACTCATTTAAGCCATTTGCCGGGTCAGGTGCAAGACAAACATCCGCTGTAGATAAAATGGGTTTTATACCATCATCATATAATCTTCCTGTCATGCTGATAAAATCTTCTAATTTGTTCGTTTTTACTAAATTTTTCAAATTATCAAACTCATCCCCAAATCCTATCAGTACAAAGTAAATATCGTAATATTTACAAACATTTACAATATAGTCAGCCGCATTTATAATATTTTCAACTCCGTCCATTTTGCCCATAACTCCTAAATACGATGCCAGAAATTTTTTACCGTTTTTAAGCTCCGGAACAGGATCGGTACTTTTAAATCCTTCATCGGGTCCGTTTCTGACTATTGCCGATCGGGATATAGGATAATTATTTCTTTCAATTCCTACTTTTCTAATTGATTCATTTGTAGAAAATATAAAATCAGATGTTTTAAATGTCAGCTTCTCCATAAAAAGTAACAGTTTATACATTTTGTTATTTTTATCCGTCTTATATTTTATAAGATATGTTTCGGGACTCATATCGTGCTGATCAAAAATAAATTTATATCTTAGCACTTTCCCCAGCCATCCAAGAGGGAAAAATATTTCAGGCGGATTTGCAACATGGATAGCATGAACTTTTTTTTTGAAATTTATTTTCAACAATAAAATCAATGTGCTGAAAAAAGCTTTGGAATATTCTTTAACATATCCCATTTTCGAGCTTTGAGTGGGGGGAATATAATATCTATAAATATTTATTCCGTTGATCTCAGCTCTTTTTTCCTTGTCCTTTGTTTTTTCTAAAGGACAAATAACACTTACTTCATAGCCTCCGCTTTTTAACGCATTTGCTTCCCGCCAGACTCTTCTGTCAAAAGGAACAGACAGATTCTCTACAATAAAAACTATATGCTTACCAGGCAATTCCTGTATAGTTTTCTTGCTCTAATAAATTATCATTAATTCTTACAAGATCGATAATTACTTTATTTCTAACTCCGGTTAGCTTTTCTGTAAATTCAGTTTCCTTAGTTGCAACTACAAGTACTTCAGAATTATTTATAAGTTCATCAAGATCAGCAGTCAGTAATTTCGACAAATGAGGTATATGCTGCTCTATAAAAGATTTATTTGTTCCTGTAAGATGTGACAAATGAACATTTTTATCATAAATACTTATTTCAAATCCTTTTCCCAAAAGTGATTCTATCACAGTAACAGATGGACTGTTTCTAAGATCATCAGTACCTTCTTTAAAGCTTAGTCCAAGAAATCCTATCTTCTTTCCTGTATTTGAGGATATAAGGTCTATAGCTTTTTTTATCTGATTATCATTGGACTTATCTATACTTTGTATTAAGGGAGCATCAATGTAAAGATCACTTGCTAACCTTTGAAAAGCTTTAAGATCTTTTGGAAGGCAAGATCCTCCATAAGCAAAGCCAGGCTTAAAATAATAAGGAGAAATGTTCAATTGCTTATCTTCACAGAATATTTTCATAGCTTCATGCGAATCTATATCCAGCTTCTCGCAAATATTTCCAACCTCATTTGCAAAGCTTATCTTCAGTGCATGGTATGAATTATTAATATATTTCATAACCTCTGCAACTCTTGTTTTTGTTATAATGACCTTTGTTTTAATATTACTGTAGATACTGACATATTTCTCAGCAGCTTCTTTATTTTCTGACCCAACCAGTAATAATGGCGGATTATAATAATCATTTACTGCTGTCCCTTCCCTTAAAAATTCAGGGTTAGAAATTACCGTAAAATTATTTCCACCGGATCGTTTGCTGATAATATCAGAGGCTTTTTCACATGTTCCCGGCATTACTGTAGATCTGATTGCAATTATATGATGCACTTTTTTATTCTTAATCGCATCCCCTATCTGCTCTGAAACTCCGAAGATATAATCAAAATTAAGATGACCAGTTGATGATGAAGGAGTACCGACACATATTATAGAGATCTCACTATTCTTTATTGCATGTCCGTAGTCGAGAGTTGCTTCAATATTTCCGGCTTCAAATGTTTTCTTAATAATTTCATCAATATCTTTCTCTACTATTGTAGCTTTTCCTGAATTTATCTGATCTACTTTTGTTTTGTTTGGATCAACGCCAATAACTTTATGCCCGCTTTGTGCAAGGCATCCTAAGCTTACGCATCCAACATACCCTAATCCAAAAACTGAAATATTCATTAATTAATTAAATTGTAATTTTTAAAGAAGGATTGATACCACAGCTCAAACGAAAGTAAAATGAAAAGATTCTTTTTGTTATTCTGCTTTCTGTTTGCATGATCATCTATAAGCTTATTAATATACTCCATATTAAAGTATTCATTAGCAGCAGAGCCTTCATCATTAAATATCTTTTTCATTTCTTTGGATAATTCATTCTGCATCCATTCATCCATTGGAGTTTCAAAGCCACGTTTCTTTCTGTATATAATTTCATCAGGCAGCCATTTTTTTAATGCCATTTTATGAATGTACTTATGAGTGTTTTTATGCAGCTTAAATTCTGATGGTAGTGTTTCAAGGAATTGAACAAGTTCAAGATCTAAAAAGGGTACGCGCATCTCCAGGGAATTTGACATAGCAACTTTATCATTGAAGATCAGTAGATCATCAGACAAAGACATTCTCGTATCAATAAATAAAATTTTCGATAGTGATCCATCAAGCTTTCCTGTTTTAGAATACAGCTTATTAATTATTTCAAGATCATCCCCTGTATGACCGATCATTTTATCAGATATTTCCTTTTTAAATAAAAGTTTTTTTTGCTCAGGAGTGAAAATTGTATAGATCGCAAGAAATCTTTCAGCTTCATTAGTGAATCCTGATGCATAAGCAGCCCTTTTAAATCTGTCATTTCGAGGTAGTGCTTTACTTATATATTCAAGAGGAACCATGTTCAATATCGACTGATATTTATTTAATTTTTGCTCTCCGAAATATCGTTTGTAGCCAGCCATAGGCTCGTCTGCCCCCTGGCCTGCAAGTACAACTTTTCTATGCTTTGAAGCTAAATTATCAATGTAATATAGTGCTGATATAGTAGTTTCAGCTATAGGCTCTTCAACGTAATAAAACGACCGGAACATAAAATCTATGTATTCCTTTTTTGAAATTATCATTTCATAATGCTCGGTCTGCAAGTAAGCTGCTGAATCGGCTGCATCCTTTAATTCATTATAATCTCCCGTACCTTCAAAACCAACTGTGAATGACTTCACTTTTTCTGATGTGTAGTTCGTCATTAATTTTCCTATTACTGCAGAATCCACTCCTCCGCTTAACAGAAGTCCGACAGGAACGTCACTTATCATTTGTCTTTTTACAGATGCTTCCAGTAGTCCTTGATATTGTAAAATTGCATCTTCGATATTAATATTTACGTTTGTTGCCGGTGTATAATTCCAGTAACTTGAAATCTCTGTTTTATTTGACTGATCAATTTTTAAATAGTTTGCCGGAGGAAGCTTTTTAATATTCTTAAACAAGGTTTGAGGAGATGGATTATATCTGAATGTGAAATAAGTATTCAAAGCTTCCAGGTCCAATTCCTTTTTATAGTGACCACTTTGTATTATTGTTTTAATTTCAGAACCGAAAACAAGTGTTCCGTTTTCCATAAAATAATATAAGGGCTTCACACCAAAATGGTCCCTTGCAAGAAATACAGTTCTTTTCTCAGTATCATAAATAGCGAATGTAAAGATTCCATTCAACCTGACAAATGAGCTTTCTCCTTGATCAATGTATAAGTTTATTATTACTTCAGTATCTGAAGTCGTATGAAATTTATATCCTTTATTTAAAAGCTCTTCCTTTAATTCTTTAAAATTATATATCTCACCGTTGAATACTATTGTTACTTTTTTTTGAGTATCCCACATTGGCTGCATGCCGGTTTTGAGATCGATTATACTAAGACGCCTGTGACCGAGTCCTACATTATTGTTTTCATCAATATAAATCCCTTCATCATCTGGACCTCTGTGCTCTATTGCTTTGCACATTCTTAACAATGCATCGTTTGATACTTTTGTATTGTCCTTAAAATTTACTATTCCTGTTATACCACACATTGGTTATTGAGCTGAGCTTATCTGAATAGTTGTTACAAAAGTTAAAGGTACTTTTGTTTTCGTCGTTCCTAATAAAACCTTGCTGGGTGACTTTTCATAAAACGATTCTGAAAACCAACCTAGTATAGGGTTACTCTCACCTGTATGAAAAGTATAAGATAATTTTTTATCTGTATGCAAAGAAACTTTTCTTTTACCGCTCGTTAAAATAAGATCATTATCAGAAAATATATGCTCCGTTTCCGGATGGATATGAAACGGCATCTGTACTGAAATTTCTTTTTCACTGTTGTATAAAATATTATCGGTAATAACTATCTTATCCTCATTTTTAAAAAATTCTATCTTCCTCTTGTGCACAGCATTTTTATTTTTATAACCGTCGTGTTCGGCATCTACCTTATCATACTTTTCTGAAATCTTGAAATCGTGAATTTTAACATTGTAGTGATCCAGCCATAAAGTCGGACCAACAAATTTCGCCTGATTATCGCCATCTAATGTTATTGTATTGTGAGCAAGGCTGCTTACAT